>NJBF01000070.1 GCA_003144275.1 Candidatus Heimdallarchaeota archaeon B3_Heim | reverse complement strand
TTCAAAACGCATATAGTAGATTCACCAATCTTTATATGCGGAACTACCATTATTTAAACCTTTTCATCAGAAAAGAAAAGCATCTATCCTTTATCGTAGTTACGTGAAGACTGAAGAGAGAGAGGTCTGCGAATACGAGAAATATTGCCTTGTCGGACAAAAATGATCATGTCTTCATCGCTATTTTCAGATTATTCATCAAATTATACTGGATCAACATAAAGAGTTTTTGCAAGATCCAGAGGAATAGTAAACTCTGAACCTTTATTACTGATAACAACGCTTTTCTTAGTTTGATTTATCACCTGAAATTTTTCTCCTATCCCATTTATTCCATAGTTGAAAAGATGATTAGCTGTTTCATAATTATGGATAGAAATACGAGTTAAAACTACCTTTGATCCCTTAGGAGTATCTATGATAGTTTGATCGGAACAAGCAAATTCCTCATTTGCCGACATAGGAATCATGATTCCAAATGGAGTACTCTTTTCTGGGAGCGCCTTGTAAATGTATTGAGCCATTTCATCGGAAATAGCATGTTCTAGGAGACAAGCTTGTTCATGAATAGTCTTGAAGGGCATGTGAAAGATTTGAAAAAGCATCGCTTCTGCTAATCTATGATTTCGGGCAACCTTACGTGCAACTTCAAATCCCTCAGTTGTGAGACGAACCCCTTCGTACGGGGTATAATGGACATATCCAAGTTTTTCAAGTTTTCTCTGAACAATATTCGTCAGTTGTGTCTTTGACACCTGAGGACCGATGCGATCAAGAATTTGTTTCATTTTCAAGTGAGAATCATCACAAAGAGAAAATTGAAGGTCAAAAAGAGCTTCCATAATCTCCTCTTCAATATCTCGAAGTTTATGAGGTTTTAAATGCACAATTATCCCATCTAAGATATGTAAGGTCATATGATTAATTAGACCTTATAACTCTTAGGATCTTAGGATATATCTAGATAGGACAGTGTCACTAGAAGAAGAATTTAATTAGAAAAGTAATTATTAAAAAGGGATATTGAGGAATGAATACGTAGCTATTTTGTTGAAAAGTCAAACTCCTCAAGATTTTACACCGTTTCCCCTGAGTGATCAAGCGTGGAAGATACCCAAGGATTTATTGGTTTATGGATTATAGATAAGGATTCGGGGATTCCTATTTCTTCCTTTGAGTTTGGTCATACAAAAACTGATTCTGTCCTCTTTGGAGGATTTTTAGTAGCACTCAGAGGGATGGCTCATGATTTTGAAATTGGCCAATTAACATCATTTCAAACGAACACAGCCAATCTTATCATAACAGGCTCTAAAGAAATTCTCAGTGTGATAGCCATATCTCGCGAGGCAAATACCGATTGTTGGTATCCAACATTAGTTACAATTAATAATCATGCCGAAACATTCTATCGTTCTTACCAAGAAAAAGAATTGATTGTTGATACAGTATTGAATGAACATCTTGTTCCTGAATTCAGGCGTATCATAATGAGGAATATCGAATCAATCAAAAAGACCTCTAATATTCATTGTGACCCGAAAAAAGAGGAAAAAGTAGCTGACAAACTCAAAGATAGTGGATTATGGTAAAAGTGAAAGAAAATGATTTCAGAAATACTTTTAATACAACAACAAATATCAGAAATTCCTCCTTTGGCGTTAATCGCTGAAGGAACTGCTTTACTAGTGTATACTTATCTGACAATGAACCTTGCTTCTAAATGGAAGAGTACTAGGAAAAATGCAACTAGAAACCTATTCTTGAGTTTCGCTTTCTATTTCTTGGCTGTATTAATGTTATTCAGCACAAAAACGACAAACTTCTTAACGGGGGATCAAATCGATATTTCTACCGTTGGAATTAACATTGGATATGCGTTTTCATTATTAGGTAATGTATTCTTGTATTATTTTACCGAGGATATCTTTTTTGATGAAGATACAAAGATTACGAACTTAAGAGAAGTTATAACACTTGCAAATGGGATCACTCTCGGTTTCTTAATGATTTTTATCTTTCAGTTACAATCTGCACCCTTTTTGGAACTTCCTGGTGAGTATATATCAATTCATCTACTTATTTGGCATGTAATCGTGTCTACTGTCGGATTTTTAATTCTACTAGTAAAAGCATTTCAAGCAACGATCAACTCGAATACTAGGTTGGCTAGAGGAGGATTTTTTATGATTAGCTTAACAGCTGTATTTGAAATTCTTGTTTTTGTCTTCTTCTTTCTCGATCGTTTTTCTCCCGAAGGTTATACTTATTGGTATTTTATAGCTTGGTTAACAGCTTCTATCGCAGGATTATCTAGTATGATCGGCTACTTAATGCCTAATTGGTTCAAAAGATTGCTTGGTGGAAATTAAAAAGATCTCCGCTGCAATCAAAAAACCCCTTTTTTTTTCGTTTCAGCTTGGATTACATTTAGAGCATTTGGGATCACACCCAAACATATCTCCAGAGTAGTAGTAAGCAGAAGATCGACAACCAAAGCAAACTTCATTTTGGTCACAATTTGAACATGGTTCGGGTAAATTATTTGGATCCCGAAGCTGTTTCATTAAGATATCTCCAGGATTTTCTTCCAGAAGTTCTATTAAACTTAAATTCTTATGATTTCCGAATTCTTTTGTACGGATGACGCTGCAGGGTGTATAGTAACCATCATTTGTAATACAAATCATACTTCCGCAATAGAATTTATTAACATCCATTGTGGAGAAAGATAGGTCATCCCCATACATAATTTCGTCCCGACCTTGATAAGCTTTTTGAATTAATCCATTGGAGGGGACTAGCTCATCACGAGGGTCAGAGCTTGCCACTGGATTATAGAGAGTGAGAACAGTTCTTATATTCTTTTCATTCCAAAACCAGGCCATGGTTTCATAGACATCACTAACTGCCACTGGGTTTGTTAACGTGATACAATTCCAGATTTCCTTTGGATCTTTACCTAGAGACAGAATATTATCTATTCCTTTGATGATAGCCTCAATATTCTCTTCGACCCTATACTTATGAACCTGCTTGTAGACGTCAGGATTAAGTGAATCGAGGTGTACAGAAATAAAACCTCCGTTTTGTGTAACAGTGATAGCTTTTTTTGCAATTTCCTCATTCTTTAAAGGAATTCCAGAGGTCCAAATATTATTAATTAGCCCTTTTTCTTGTGAGTATAACAGTAGGTCATACCAGTCTTTTCGGACCAGAGGATCACCCCCTAGCCAATCGATACATCGAACTTTGATTTCGGTAGCTTCATCAATAATTTTTTTGATTTTTTCTGATTCCAAAAGTTCAGAACTGGATGGTGTAGATTCTGCGTAACAATATGAACAACCCTGTGCACATTTAAGGGTTGATTCGATCTGCAAAGTATATATCAAGCCCTCATTAAAGTATTTCTTCTGAATCAGAGTCTCCGATGACATTCCTCCATGAAGGAATGCAGAATTCGGTTCATCATACATTTTTGTTTCTTCCGTTAAATTTTTTCTGCAATCCATAAACCCCGCGTTACTTTTCCTTGCTCAGAAGCGGCCTTCCATGCCTTAACTCCCGCTTCTGCAATTTGGTACAAATCTGACCCAAATTCTTGAATAATAGAATCTCGCATCTCTTGAATTTTGTCATAATAATACTTCATATGAGTAGCAAAATCTTCCTGAAGATTTTCTATTTCCAGTATTTGACATTTGTTATCCTCTAAGAGCAACTTATAACCGTCAAGAGTTTCTAAATTAGGGAAAATCATGAATTCATAAAGAAAATCTGCTTCTTCTTGTGAAAGTGGAGTGGAACCTAAAATCCAATCTGTAAAGCCTATTTTTCCTCCAGGTTTGCAGACTCTAACAGCTTCTTGTATTAATCGTGCCTTGTCGGTTACATAACACCAGGCATCCTGTCCCCAAACAATATCCATACTGTTACTACTTACTGGTAAATCCAAAGCGTTCCCTCTCCGAAATTCTACCTTATTTTGTAACCCTTCTTTTAGGGTTCGAGCAGTTGCTTTATCTAACATTGTTTTTGTTATGTCTACACCAAGTACCGTCGCATTGAAGGTTTTTGCCAAGTATCTCGAAGGACCACCGAGAGCTGAGCATATATCTAGGATATAAGTATCTCTTACTCCCAATTTCTCTGCTAATCTCTGGGTCTCTTTTTCTCCTCCAATATGAATGTGTTCTCCCATTAATACCTCCCATAAGATTCCTACGGCGCCATCATAAGCATCCTGGACATCTTTTACCGTAAAATCGTATCGAAAATTCACTTCAAGTTACTCCTACTGACAAGAGCAGACAAAGCTTGGCAGATTTCATGCTGCTTTAAATGTTTATTTTCGAATTCTATGATTTACATTCTGAAAAAAATAGTCAATTATAGATTATGTAAGTCTCTACGGTTTCAGTGGCTTGATTTCCAATCTTTCGAGGCATAATCATAAATAGATCTCAATTCATTATCCTCAAAAAGTAAAGGAGAATTAATAATGAATCGTGAAGTAATTCGAAAAATGCACGAACAGAAAATTTCTGGAGGATATATTGTAATCTTGCGATTTTTTCTGGGCTTTGCCTTCTTAACAACTTGGATAAGTAATCTTAGCAAAGGCGCTTTTACAAGCTCAGGCTTTATTGGTACCATTAGTTATTTCATTGATCATCCCGATCATATTGCTACACCTATTGATACTATAATCCGAGATTTTGCATTTCCAAATGCTGCCCTGTTTGGATTCGGATGGATGATTATTGAATTATTAATATCATTATCACTAATTTTTGGAGTTTTGACTAGACTCGGGTCAGTAATAGGCGCTGGTTCCACAATTGTACTGGGTTTAGGTTCGTTAGGTGTTGAATGGATCTGGACGCAGCCATTATTATTTGTAGGGTTTATTACCTGTGCTTTAATAAGCGCTGGAAAATGGTATGGTGTGGATTACTGGTTAAAAGATAGAATCCCAGATAATCTCGTGAAATTTATTATCTAAGATGAATCTCAGGAGGGAAAAATCCCTCTTCTTTTATTTAAATAAGATTTTAAAATTTTTATTTGGGTGAAAATGTCCATTCTATTTTCATACAGAAAGAGAGAGTAAAATGGTACATATTCAATTATGCGTACTAAAATCAGTTCATTCCAAACGTTAACTGTATCAAATTGGATATATACGTTGTACGAAAAAATGATTAAGCCTGATAGAATAATCCAGCTCCATGGAATTGTATCTTTCTCCAGTAAGATAAAGGGGAATAGCCAAAAAAGATACCAAGGATGAAATGTAGGTTGTAATAGTAAGAACAGGCCGATGATAACTCCTGCATACATGTAAGGTATGTTTTCGTATTTTTGTGCTTTAAATAAGATTACAATTAAAATGATAATGAAAATTGACCCTGCTATAAGTTTGGCTAGAAAAAAGGAAGATGTAAGTTCAAAAAGGACCCAAATTGTACTCGCATTAAAGTACCACTCACCCGCGAAGGTTAATAAGCCTGTAATCAGTGAAGGATTTAAAAAAATCCAAGTTACATATCCTAACATACCTATCGAGAAAATTCTCTGTCCATTCTTTCCTAAACGTTTCCAAAATAGAGGAATTAGAAAGATACTGTAATATTTTAAGAAGAAAGTCGCCAATAACGTAATGCTTGCTAAACCTCTCCTATTCTGTTCTAAATTTAACAAAGCGAAAATTATGAGTAACACAATTAAAGCTTCAAAATGCGACCCGTTGCCTGTTTCAAGATGAAATAGTGGATTCCACGCAAAAACAACGAGTTTCCATCTGTGTTTTACTAATAATAGCTTATCTAATGATACGATTGACAGAATAAATGATATCGAAAAAACGATTCTGAAGAGGAGCGGATCTTCCCAGATCCACGATAAAATTGCGAAGAGTAATATTGCAAGAGGAGGATAGGGTGATGTGATATGGCTATTGTTGACTAAAGGTAAGAATTCACTAGTGAAGTTACTTGGAACATTATCTAATGAGGTCAAATATGGATTTAATCCGTTTAAAAACATTTTTCCTTCAAGAAAATAGCGATAGAGATCATCTGATAGGGTAATTTCGGTAGTTAGAACAATAATTTGGATTAAGAAAGCAAAGAGTACAACTACTGGTAAGAAATATTGTTTAGTATCTAATTTGAAATGTTTTGTTGAAATTATAATCATCAGATAAATTGAGAATGGTAAAAAAAACACTAGTTCAAATATAAGCGTTGAGCGATCTAAACCTGTTTTAGATATTAAAATGAGTATAGAGAGAAGTAACAAACATCCTCCTATCAGTAACAGAACACTTCCCTTAAGATTCAAATGATTCTTCACCCCATATAGCTTAGATTCTTCTGCATCCCAGAATTTTCTAAGGTTCAACACGATTTTCGCCTATTTTGAAGTGACTGCCCACGAGTTGTAAGGTTTTCCAATAAGCCATCGGATTGAGGCATATAGAGCACTGAAAGATTCAATAGGTCCTGCTAAGGGGGTTATGATTAATAGCTTGATAATCTCAATGATTTTATCTTTTTGGGAAATCTCCTCTATCAATTCTAAATTCTTTAAAGAACCTATGTAAATTCCAAAAAACCAAAGAAGTGTACCAGGTAGAAAAATGAAACGGGTTAAGAGAAATTGCGCAGTTCTAAAAGATGGCGATAATAGTTCAGAATTAATTTGAAATGATAAGAAAAATGAAGGAAAGAGGAATATGGCCAAACTAAGGATTACAAAGCTTGTCGCGAAGAAGCTGAGAGAATGTGTCATGATACGTAATCTAATTCGTAGTTTGATCGACATTTGTTGTTGCCAAGAGAGTTTTTTAAACTCAGGTGACTTTTTAAGGAGTTTTAATGCCTGCCACGCTCCTGTTACCCAGCGAGTTCGTGCATTAAAAGAAGAACGAATTGAGAATGGCGGTTGCTCGGATAAACGGCCTCCGTGCCAACCAAAAGGGCTTCCACCATACTTCACATACACATTAAGTCCAAAAATTAAATCCTCAGCAAGTAGAGGTCTATTATCAACTCTTCCAAAGTCCCAGCCAATTTCATTCACGATTTCCTCATCAACCAGCAGGTTAGAACCGTGTAAGTGTGTAGGAGGGGGGTTTTTCATCACGTGTGCGCAATGGTGGCAATTAAATGGACGTGAGGCTTCCATTTGCCGACTAAATACGTTGGCCTTAAAGTATTTATGCGGATAGACAATAGGACCTTCGAATACTTTTTTATCAGGGAAAGAAATGACTGAATGAATAATTCTTCGAAAATCTTCTCCCTTGATAGTCGATTCTGCGTCAAAATAGAAAATAAATGACCTTGGCCTGCCTTTCATTGAAGAAGACTTTTTGGATTTTCTATATTCTACTGAATATTGCAGACTTCTTGCCTTATAAAGTGTTGAATTAGGAGTTCGATATTCTGGCGGAACTACGATCGCTTCTGAAGGGAATAAATCATGCAGTTCCTTGAAAAAATCAGTAAAAATTTTTGTTTCCTCAGGATTATCTGTCACAACTAGTAGCTCAAAATTTGATTCAAATAATTGATTACCACTTGATACTGTATATATACTAGCAATTCCCCTTTTGACTACATCAATCTCGTTCCCTCGTGTTGTAATTTGAAATTTTATTTTGGGAAAAGGTTGATCTGTTTGGCTAAGTAAAGAAAGTATTTCTTGATTAGAAGGGATATTCGGATTAAGATAATCTTTTCTATGACGAAGAAATGAAGGTATCATCTCTAGGATGTAATAGCTCGAACTGAGAAGGAAAAAGAACCCACTCATCATCCAGATTAATACCCCAAGTGGAATTTGCATCCAATAACCTACACTTAATTCCTATAAATTAGTTTGAGAGAAAACATCCCACTCCAGAATTTTTCTGAAAGTGAACCGTTTGTAAAATATGTAAATTAGAAAAAATAATAAGGCTTCTTTACGGAAGACGAAAAGACGTATAAACTACGGTTAAATTAGAAAAACCTGCGATTATAGTAATATATTTAATTCGAAAGTGCTCATTGCGTTCGATTTGTGTAAGTGACGGTTCAGCATTATGCCTAGATCAAGATTATTCATTTGGTTATTAAAAAAGGGGTTTCCACTTAGAAGTTTCTTATCAAAATTTACTCGTGTCCCCCTCTTGGGGCGAGCTTTGGATTATATGATGTTTGATGGTGATGATATTCTATATTTGCCAAAAGACGATAGTACGGTTCAAATAAATAAGCCAATAGAGCGACACGGAGAAACGATTGTACCTTCGAAAATTGTAGAGCACTTTGTGGAAGAAGCAAACTACCATTTTATCATGGATTGGTGTATATGTCGATCAGCATCAAAGTGTGATCATTATCCCATTGAATTGGGGTGTTTGTTTCTAGGGGAAGCAGCTATGAAAATTGATAAAAATCTCGGAAGAAAAGTGACAAAGGAAGAAGCACTTGATCACGTTCGAAAATGTCGAGATGCGGGTTTAGTTCATTTGATCGGGAGAAACAAACTCGATACAGTCTGGTTGAAGGTCGGTCCAGGTGAAAAGTTGCTCACAATTTGTAACTGCTGTGATTGTTGTTGTTTATGGCGAATACTTCCTCATGTATCAAGTAAAATATCTTCAAAAATAACCAAGATGCCAGGAGTAACAGTATCTGTAGATGACAATTGTATCGGATGTGGCACCTGTGTTGACGTCTGTTTTGTCAAAGCGATTGAAGTAGTTGATGGAAAATCTGTCATAAGTGAAGCTTGTAGAGGATGTGGGAGATGTGTTATTTTATGCCCTGAGAATGCCATATCACTTTCTATAGATGGAGTAAAAAGCATTCACGATTCAATTGAAAGAATAGATTCCCTAGTTGATGTTACCTAGTGTCTAAACACATATAATATTTAGCGATTTAGACCTAGGAAACCCAGATATTGGGTGCTACTGAGTCAATGAGTTTAAATGTGTGTTCGGGAAAATATTCTATTTTTCCCCTTTCATAATTAAATGACAATATCTTAATAATAGAACGGACCGTTTTCAAATCTTCAAATTGATCAACATCAGTAACTTCAGGTAATATGTGTACGTCTGTAACATTTAACAGGAGATCCATTGCATTTCCAAGCTCTTTATAGGAATTATTTTGATGAAAAATAGAATCAATATTCTCAAGATAAGGCTCATTATGACCGAGCAAGTAAAAACCTCCTTCTTGTGACGGTCCTAAAACAGAATTCTGACTATTCTCCTGCAAAATGTGGATGGCCGTCAGTAAAAGAGATGGTTGAATGTGTGGTGTATCTGAACCTATAATCAATGCTGAAGACAATTTAAGATCTTGGAAAACATATTTAAAAGCGTTTTTAAACCGATCAGTAAATTTTTGTCCAATCTGGGGAACAAAATGAAGTGACGACACAAATTCTGAATTATCATGGATAAGAGGGTCAATGATCAGCTCTTCAAACGTTGAATTAGCATGTTCTGGATAATAAGTGATCACAGGGACAAATTTTTCTGGGATGAATTTTAATCCCATAATTGTGTCTAATAACATTGCAACCTGCAATTGTGAGGGAAAGTCAGGTGAGAATAAGGGGTGTTTGAGGCGAGTTTTTACGAACCCAGGTTGTGGAACTTTAGTAAAGACAATAAGTCCAATTGTATTGTTATTGACGATGAAAAGGCCTCCAGAAAAAGAGTACTCTAATATAAGTAAAAGTCATAACCAGTGCAGCTTTGATAGCACTTCCAGTATTTCCAGAAATTTTACTTTTTCCCTTGGTACGTTGAAAATATCTGACTGGGATTTCAGCATGGGTAATACCTGCTTTGAGAATTTTGGACGACATCTCCATAGTCCATCCATAACTAGGAGTTTTCATATCAAGCCTTTGTAATGTCTTCCACGTGACAATTCGAAGAGGACCAAGATCTGTAATATGCTGTCGATAGGTTACAGAGAGAATATAAGAATAAAAACGATTTGCTATGCGTGCCAATGTTCCTAGCCTATTTCTTGAAGATTTTTGGATCATTCTGGTTCCTTGACAATATTCCACTCTACCTTCGAAAACTACTCGGGCAACCTGTTGAATATCGTCTACAATACTTTGTCCATCCCCATCGAAAAAACAGACAACTCTAGGTATTTTCGGAAGTGAACGTAAATAATTAATTCCTGCGAGACAAGCATTACCGTAACCTAGACGCTTTTCGACAATAACAGTTGCCCCCTCCTTCTGTGCTTTGATCCTAGTTTGATCTATTGAAGCATTATCGACAACAATTATGTTCTGTGTAATTGAGGTTCTAATCGATCTTAGTAGTGAAGGAAGAGTATCTTCCTCATTATGTGCTGGAATAATGACAACCAGATCTTTCATAGTAAAATTAGCAGTCATTTTAATTCCTTAAACTCAAACATATTAAAGGAGAATTGGTGTGGAAGATGGAATTGGTTGATTTAAACGTTTATAGAGTATGAATGAGGCAATCCAGTTACCTAGGATCATGAGAAGTGTTGCGACTAGTGATGAAATTCCTAATTCAGGGATTCCTCCTAAGATATGACTAAAGTTGCACCCTAGAGCAAGCATCGCACCAAAACCAAGTATAAATCCTCCACCAGAGAATTTTACTATCTCCCAAGCTGCTGGAACTTTCACTTTAAATTCTTTAGTTTCAAGGGATGAAATAAAGGAACCCCCAATTAATCCAATAATAAAAAAGCCTGCCCATCCGATAGTATCAAGATCAACGAGATTCAGTATACCTGCTAAAGCTTGAAAAAGTTCGCCAATTCCATCAGTTGTGGAAAATCCAAAAGCTCGGCCAGTGGGTGTTGAAGTGATGCGTGCACTAATACCAAGGAAGCCTAAAAAAACTCCTGAAATAAGAGGGGTCCATTGAGGTCTGAGATGTGTTAATTTAGACGTTTTTTCCTTCTGAAAAAATACGAAAATAATCATAAGAATAATAGCTATTGCAGTCCAGACCCATCTGGGGAAGAATATTTCTAAGGAAGGAATTTGATCATTTATGGACCAATCAGTGGATGCACGTAAGCCATCGACTATATTCTTGAAAGGATCAATCACCAATACCCCTACCCCTATACCAAATCCGATAAAAGCTAGTAATGATTTCATAGACCCCTCTCCAATCCGATAGCAAGTTCCTCCTGCACAACCGCCGGCTATTACGGTACCTATTCCAAAGATAAACGCTCCCGAAGGAAGCAGCACAAATGAAAACGGAATAGGATTGGATACAAAATTGGTTCCTGGTAGTAGTTCAAGGATTTGATATCCAATTAGTTCCACTAATACGGTTACAAATAATGCTGATGCTAATTCCGAATTTTTAATTAGGAGTAAATTCCGAAATGCAGTATTGGCACAAATTCTTCCTTTTTGAAGAACCAAACCAGTTGCTAAACCAATTATAACAGCTAAAATTAGGTTGAATAGGGGAATCGCCATGGTTAATCAATTTTCGTAGGGTGAATCTTGCAGGTATCCTGCTAATCTTTTCCTTCATCTTTAGCTAATGGTGCTACTCACTGGGTTTTTCTAAATTTTTTAACTCATTTACTACATGTTCAAAATCAATAGTCGAGGCACTGCTCCAAAATTTCTCCCAAACTAAGATAAAGAATTCTGCTAAGCTCCTTCTTTCTGTTCGTAATGCTTCTCCTTTCTCAGCTTGAACATCATCTAGAAAGAACAAATATAATCTTTTGGAGTCAACAAGTAAAAAGGATTGCGGCAAATGGCTGTTTAAGGCTTTTATATCAATTATTCCATCTACTAGACCATTTACCAATGTTTTCAATAATACAGGGTGAGATTTTTGTATAAATAAATCAATATTTCCGATTAATATGGATAATTTTACTCCACGCTTCAAGAGACCCTGTATACCAGTGTTGAACATGAATGGATCAAATAATCGTCCAGCGTGAGAGATTTTTTTTCTATTTGAAGATGGAGGGTCTTTAAGTGCTAGATAGATCGTTTTTTGTGCGGTTTTAATTTCCTGTGGAATGATTTCTCTAATTAAATTTTCTGACACGAGTGAAATTCTATTGCTTATCTGATTTTCGTGTTGCTCATTCCAAATCTCTTGAATAGAAGGCAATACATCCATCAACATTGACTTTTTTGCCTCTATACGCTGTTGACTTATTAGTAACCAGTTATCGAAAGCAAGTCT
>NJBF01000069.1 GCA_003144275.1 Candidatus Heimdallarchaeota archaeon B3_Heim | reverse complement strand
ATCTGCTTTTTTAAAATCAACATTTACTTTTTGTTCCATTGCCTTCTCTTTTGCGTGTTTTAACATCGACTTGGACAAATCAGCTCCTGTTACCGAATATCCACGCTTTGCTAATTCTATTGAATGGCGGCCCGTACCGCATCCGATATCTAAAATTTTGATATTTTTATTAAAGTCAATTTCATTTTCAATAAAGTCGCACTCTCCGATAGTTCCCTGTACAAAACATTCTTTGTCATACTTCATACCATAGTTTTCAAATAGAGTTTCATACCATTGTTTCATAACTATTCCTTTTTTGTGCAACATTGCATATAACGGGGCGCGGGTAAAAGAAGTTGGCGACCAACGGGAGCCAATTTGGGTGAAACGACCGAAGAGAGTAAAACCGGGTATAAGCTGTTGCCTGCAGTACCATGCGAGCTAAACTCCTGATTTTTTCCCGGTAAGTTGTCCAGGGTAATCATATTCCCCACCCCCAGGGTAATTACAATTCCCCACCCCTGCCGGTGATACCCTGCATCTAAACTAAATGCATCTTACTCTCTTGTCAATCAAGTTCGCCCTTTCACGGGTTATCCACATGAGGCTCGGCGGATCGTTAGAAATCCGCCGAAAGCCGATTGGGGGGTAACCCTCAACGCATTCACATATTATTAAAAAACCATGGCTGTTAGTTTCACAAGCTGCCAGGATCCTCTTTTCAGGGAGGTACTTCGATACCAGGTCATCTGAGAAAATGCCTTCACGGGCCATCACGAGACACGTTTTTCCTGAATAGACTGAGAAGAGTCTTTGAATCCGATAAAAGCCTTTCAGACGCATGAATCCTATTCCGGACCTTACAGGTTTAACCATCATGGTTATTAGAGATAATTTAACATTCATTCGATTCCAAATTTCCCTTCTTTGCGGTAAGACTTTCCTTTGGTGGTAATCACTTTCACTGCTCCGGAGACAAGACGATCTAAAATAGCCTGACCGATAACAGGGTCTGGAAAGATACCATACCAATCCTGAGGTGGCCGATTTGAGGTAAGAATTGTTGAAGCTCTCCCCAGCCGTTCATCCGCCAGCCCATAGAGAAGCTCAGATTCTTTTTGGTCGAACTTTCGAAAGGCAAAATCATCAAGAATCAGTAAACCTGCTTTGACACACTTTCTAAATAATCGTTCAGCCCGCCCACTGTGGGGTAGTTTCATCAATTCCTGTAATAGCTTGCCCGTTTTCTTGAATAGTACATTTTCTCCTCTCCTGCATATCTCATGTCCGATAGCTTTTGCAATGTGGGATTTTCCAATCCCGCTAGGCCCACAGAGAACCAGATTTCGTCTCTGCTCCCAAAAATGACAGGTAGCCAGATCACGAATAAGCGAAGAAGAGAAGGCTTCCTCGTTAAAGTTAAAATCAAACCCCTCAAAGGTTTTGATTACTCCAAACCCCGCTGCCTTGATACGTTTTTGAAAATTATTGCCTTCCCGGTTAAGAAGCTCATCCTGAAAAAGCAGAGATAAAAACTCAAGGTGCCCTAATTGATTCTCCCGGGCTTCTTGAAGTCTCAGCTCCAGATTGTACATCATTCCAGGCATTTTCAGCCTCTTCATGTTCTGTTCCAGGTGTTGTTTGATCTCCATCTATTCCTCCTTTTGTTTTAATTCATGTAATACGAGGCATCCCTGATCATCTGTCGTCCTAAATCTGAGATACCGATCTTTACGTCGAGTTGAAGCTGTTTCTCCTCTGCCTGCAGCATAGCCTTGAAGGTTTGAGGTAACTTGACCCCTATCTTTAAGGCTTTTCCGCAGACTTTCTCATAGAATGGCTTCTTGCTGTATTTTTTCATGATTCCCAGCACCCCCTGGACTCTCCTGCAGTTTAGATAGGCATGAGGCTTCAATATCGACTCAACAAGCCTGTGGCTGGCTTCTCCGTAGTCCTTAGCCTGATTCAACAGATACCGGGGATAGCCTCCATTCATCATCTCTCGTTTGACTTCAGGGTAATCCTCATCAAAATAGTTTATGGCTTTCCCTGTAACCACATACTCACGGATCAACCGCCTATCGGAAAATACCCGCAGCAGCCTGTTCTTCTCAGTGTAGCGAACCCATAAATCCTGCCCCTTGTAGAAGGCAGGAACCGAATACCTTTTTTTATCAAAAGTAAACATCTGATCACCGCGGTGAACATGAGCCGGAGCCCATACAGGCACTTCAAGACGTTCTTCCGGAATAGGTTTTAAAGTCTGCTTTTCCACTTCCTCGAAAACTTCCATGGGTTCTCTTCCTGTGGTGCCGTGCTCTCTTGTCCCGTATTCCTCTCGGCACCATGATAGAACATGAGCATTCAGCGTATGTATATCTGCTGTAGGGTGAATCTTTTTCAAGATGCGGAACACCTCCCTGACGGTTGGTATAAAACGCTCTATTTTGGCCTTGTCCGTGGCTTTGCCTACCCTGCAGGGATCAATAAAAGTGCCATAGTATTCCGCTACCTCAAGAAGAGTTCTATTCAGCTTAGGGTCGTACAGATCAGGTTTAATGACTCCTGCTTTTAGATTGTCGATCGACTGGATCTCAGTAAGTCCTCCGTAATATTCAAACATGTCGATAAAGCTTTCAGCAAAGGAACTCTGGTTTTGAGTATACACAAACTGGATAAATGGTAGTCGTGAGTGAGACAGAAGCCCGCAGAAAGCCCAGATCACCCTCCTTTTTCCCGTGGATGGATCCTCAAGCAGGCCGACTTTACCGTAATCTATTTGGGTCTCAAGACCGGGCGGTAGTTCAATACGAATCATCTGCTTGAGAGGTTTCTTCGACAGCTCCCTCTTTCGGACAAAGTTTTTAAAGGTTTCATAGCTCACATCAATATTGTGCTTTGCCTTCAGAACTTTGAATGCGCTCTTTGGCTTAATAGGCTCTTTCGAATCCTGAATCATTTCCTGAATAGGTTTTATTAATGGTTCCAGCTGTTTGGAGGCCGGCCGCACACGTTCTACTGATGGCAGTATACTGGCATCAATAAGCTCCCATATCTTCTCTTTACCAGGAAGGCTCTGGCCAATTCTCAATCCTGCTGCATTGAACTTCTGAATATATTTTCGAATTGTTTTCCGGTCACACCTCTCAACAGAAGCAATCCGAGACATGCTTTGACCGGCATGCCATCTGCGTAGGATTTCATACACATCTTCTTTTGTCATTCTTCGATACCCCATATCTCCTCCAGTATTTGTTTGTTAACTGGAAGGATAGTATGAGTATCACCAGTAGTTGACTATACATCTGTGGGGTGGGGAATATGATTACCCTAAATGGAAAAAGGTGGGGAATTGTAATTACCCTGGACCTTTCCCACTGGGGAATCTTAATTACCCTGAACTGGAATTAATGGGGAATTGTAATTACCCTGGACACATAAGAACTTGCTTGTCATAATAGATCATTGTAGTAGAGACATTGGAATGCCCAAGGAGCTCCTGGATAGTCCGGATATCATAGCCGCTTTCAACAAGATGTGTGGCAAAGAAGGCGTAGAGTATGGATACTCGCGTTTTTTGCTATTCCAGATACACTTAGAGCTGTTTTGAAGGATTTTTGTAAAGAGCTTGTAAACATATAATGCCTCCTGGCTATACCACTTCTGGGATCCACGGAGATTCTCGCCGATGGAAAGACCCAGAACCATGCCCATTCTTTGCCCGCATTGGGAAATTTTCTCTCAAGAGCCCTGGGAAGTTCAACACCGGGACGATCTTCGAAACGGTCATCTTCATAGTATTTTCTGATATCCTGTATCTGCTTCTTCAAGGCAGGCAGGACTCTTGTTGAGAGAAGCGTCTGCCTGTCCTTATCTCCTTTGCCCGAGCGGATAGTCAAAATATTATTCTTAAAATCTACATCTTTTATGCGGAGATTCAAACATTCGGAAAGCCTGAGCCCGCCGCCGTAGATTATTTCCGTCATGAGCCTGTATGGATGTTTCATTCGTCTGATGATTTCAGAAATCTCACTGTCACTACAACCCACTGTAAGTTTTAACTCATGATAGGATCTGAAAAGCTGCAGTATCGGGAACGCAGGCTGAGCAGTTTTAATGACAGCATCGAGTTTATCCTTACTCGCCTCTAAATATGTTTTAATTTCCTCAAGAATGGGAGAGGCTTTCTTGGATTGATCTACTTTGACATAGACACTTGCAAGAGAAGATAGTAGTAAAAGCCAACCCATAGCTGCATCACCATATAATACTCCTGGGGGAAGATTTGGAACAGATGGAGGGGTCTTTCTCCGATTTTGCTGGGTTTCAATTTGTTGGTGAATCAGCTGTTCAAATTCTTTCAAGAGAGAAATTCCCTGATCAATATTTCCTACTTTAAATGCCTCTAGTATCATATCAGGAGTTGATTTTGGTTGTGATTCTTTAAACATATCCAGATAATTCTTTCTTGGTTCTTTCCACCCTCTCGCTTGTGAGATTTTTTCAACTAATGTAGTTTCTATGGATGAAATTGCTTGTTTTAGGACTTCCACTCCCAAATTCTCTGCACACGTTTGAAGCTCCGCGAGTTTTACTGAAAGCTCCGCCTCCTCAGGTATCCCTGCAAACAGATTGGGAATAAATACTTTGGGATCTAGGTTCTTTTCACCTTTGATCTGAAGAGTTTCTATTCGTTTTTTAAGACAATTTATGTCTTTACGTAAATCATCACTAGTATATGCTCCTAAGTCAATTAAAAGTGATTTATTCTCACTAAGAAATGCGAATTGCTTGTCTTGTTTCGATTTGGTGAGAATGGGAACAACCTTACGAGCTAAATCGGTTTCATTCAATTCTAGGCAAATCTTCGCAAAACGTGAAGCGATAATAGGAAGAAACATTCCCGCTTGAGGGAGAGATTTCATCATATCATTCGTGTCATCTAGTAAATCCCCTAAAACATCCTGAAAAAGAGAAAGCGCGGAGGTGGGATCTCCAAGCGTGTAGAAAGCTTTTGCAATCAGAAGTAATGGGATGGAGGAAAATGGAAAATGCATCATTTCCATATTCTGGACGCTAGTCAATAACGACTTAAGGATGGAAGGATCCTTAGTAGCTTGCGCAAGAGCAAGTTGGAGGTCAAAAAGAGAATTACTTAACACTACTTGCTGCTGAGCGGCTTGGGGAACAAGATAATTCGTATGCGATCTCTCTAAATCGGTCTCAATAATTTTATGTTGAGTTTGAGAAGAATCTTGGACGATATTATCCGCTTTCTGGAGATATTCATGAAGTTGAGAATTATCCTCAACCTCTTGAAGCCGTTCTGCAAAGGAGACGAGTAAGAGGGGTTGGATATTACGAGGACAAGTCGTAATGAAATCCAGACATCCTTGTTTCACCTCTTGGAGAGCGGATTTGTCTTTAAATTTAATGACAGTTGATAATAACCTTAGATCATGATTAAAATAATCATAGGAACTCAGAAGTTGCTTTGGTCGATGTCCTTCGGATAGAGACTTTCTCCACACCTCTAGGGCTTTCTGTAGATAGACTTCACCTGAATCTTGATCGGGAAAGAATGGATTGAGTAAATAATAATTGGCAATCTCGGAATACACATTGATTTGATCAAGAACGGACAAATTTGGGAGAATATCCTTTGCACGATGAATCAGATCGCTATCTGGAACGCGTATTCCCAGTTTAAACAAATGCTTGGCCAATTGCCTTTGGTAAAAATTGACGTTGCTTTTTGATTGATCAACCAAATCACCAATAAAATTCGCAGTTGAATTAAGAACATCTTTTGTAAATACTTTAGTAAATTCTTGATTCCGATCCACCATAAACCTCTCTCAACAAACCTCGATATCCTTCTACAGGCTCTCTGTGATGAAGAATTAACATTTAAAAACCAATAGTAAATATAAGAATGAATGAGATTATAGTATTTATGAATTTATAAAACAATGCAAAGGATTATTATTAAGAGAGGACCGAAATCTAAAGGGTATCAGCATCTAGAGGAGAATTATTCGCTCGGAGAATTAGTCATTTGGAGTATCAGGATCGGTTATCACAAAAGTGTTTGCCCTATTTACCCCATTAGCCACCCGCCTATTGGACAGAGCAGAAGGTGTTTATGCAATTAATGAGGTTAAGTCGAATCTTACTAGGAACAAATTTAATGATGGTATAATTAATTCAGATTTATTATTTTTAACTAATCATGATTTAAAGTGAGTATGATGGTTCAGAAAGAGATGGTTAATGTTTATCCCATCAGGTACAAAAACAACAATTTAGAATTTCTCATGATAAAAAGGACTACATTGAGTTACAATTGGCAATGCGTAAGTGGTTCAGTAGGGGATACCATGGGGGCCCTTGATCACCCGAAAGGAGAAAGTCCTCTGGAGTGTGCAAAAAGAGAACTATATGAAGAAACAGCATACATTCCTGCTCTTATACTCCCGCTTAACATTCCTCAAGAATTATATATCGAAAATGATGAAGATGAGGGTGATAGAAGTCCTCCTCAGCTTCAAGAAGAATTAGAAAAGATTACATTTTATAATTTCATCGCTCTAATAGATCAACCCCAGGATCCGGTGCTGAATCCTCCGGAACATACAGATTGGAAATGGTGCAGCTTTGAAATAGCCTATAAGATAATAATGTGGGCTGTAGAAAAAAAATTGATAAGGTATGTCTATAATTACCTTATTAAAAGTCCGTTAAAAGAGTAAGGTCGGTATTATTGAAAATTAAAGATAACCCTCTTGTTTTAGTACTTTTTTAAATTCGGCTACAGAGATACCAGATTCTTCTGCAATTTTGATAATTTCCTCTTCAGTGGCCTTAGACGCCTTGAATTTCTCAATTGCTGCTTTTTCTTTTCTACTTCGTAAGAGTCGCGGAAGAACTCCCCTCACAAATCCATATGATCCAACCATAAGACTGATAACAGCTACTGCTGCACCTGCAACTTGTTCTACCGTACCAAACAATCCATCCTCCTGTGTAATAGTCGTTGTTGTTGTAGGTAGGGTAGTCGTTGTTGTACTAGTTGATTGAATTTCAAAATTCCCTGCTGAAACACCTTCGAGATTAATTCCTCCTTCTATTGTTCCTGTTCCTTTGATAAGATAAATGCTTGTTTTAGGGAGACTTGATAAGGAATTCCAGTTGAATGTGGTTTCTATCCAGGATCCAACGAGTATATTCCATGAAAAACCATTATCTGAGGAATAATAGAGAGTGTAGACCACACTTCTGGTCAAGGGGTCATAGGGAGCCGTCCATTGAATTAATATATTATCGTCATCATCAAATACTTCGCCTCCATCGGGAGATATAATATCAAGATTTGTTATAGGGGGAATGTAGCTGAAATTAAAGGCGGAGCAAACGGGAAAGGCATCCGAATTAGAAGCTGTTCCAGAAAAAACGTAAGGGTTATCCACAATGCCATCAGAGTCATTAGTTCCAGCCAACCAATCATCATAATAGTTATATTGTATAAGATTCGACGATCCAGTATCGTTAATTTGGGGACGAGAAGAGTCGTAGATATTATCAATTAAATTATTATACCGTATAATCAAATTGCTTGATTCTAATAATAATATCCCCTCATCCTCGTTATTAGTGATATCATTTAGCTCCAAAGTTACGTCAATAGTGTTGTAGATTACGATTCCCGTTAGAGCATTTTTATCGACTGAATTCTCAGATATTTCTATATCATTTGAGAAGGAAACCGCAATTCCATGATCATTTTCATAAATTGTGTTAGATCCAAAGGTATTAGTCATTGAAAAATCTACTCCTATCCCTGCCCAAGAATTGTTGTAAACATTATTCAGAATAAATGAGGAATGATTAGATCTGTCGTACCATATTCCATTTTGGAAATTAAAGAAAATATTATTTCCATTAACGCTCACATCGTCGGAGTTAACGAGTTTTACCCCGTTCCAAACATTTCTATAAACCTCATTCCCCGATAACATATTTCCATTAGAAGTAGAAATGAGGATTCCATCTTGATAATTATTGGAGATATTATTGCTCGTGATAATATTATCTGGGGAGTTTTCTAATCGCATACCATTTTCTTGATTAGACGTAAGATTATTCTCGTTTATTTTGTTTCTTTCTGCATTATTTCTTGCATGAATTCCATGTAATGTATTGTTATAAATGATATTTCTTGCTATCGTATTGTCTGCCGCAGTTAATCCATTTAATTCAATTCCAGTCTTAATATTTGCATAAATTGTGTTGTCTGTAATATTATTAAAAGGCGACCACGACACGTATATACCATTTAGTGTATTGGCGGTTATATCGTTGGCTGTGATGTTTATAAATCGGGAAGACGATGCCAGATAAATCCCGTGTTCTGAGTTACCATAAATGGTGTTACCAGACAAGTTATTGAATCGGGCAAAATCAGCATATAAACCATTTTTACAATTATAAATCTCATTAAAAGCAATAGTTCCGTTCACGGTATGATCAAGAAAGACGCCATTATATGAATTATCAATTCCATTAAATATATTGTCCCTGATGATAAAATAATAGTCAGTGGTTGAAACACTGATACATGGACCGGTATTAGTTGTTACATTCCACCCATCGATAATAAATGGTTGACTTTTTGTTCCGAAACCCGTACTGGAAAACGAAACAAGCTCTCCATAGCTTGAAATTTGGATAGGGGTAGTTCGTGTCATGTACATGATTTTAGGGTTAACTCTGTGATTTTCTGACTCATTTTTGTTATAAAAAGCCTTCATATTTTCTTGATGAGAAATAAATTCACTAAAGTGCGAATTAAAGACAAAAATCAAATTTATAAAAAGAAATAAGATAATAACTATTCTTATTGGATAAATACAAATCATTCCTAAAAAACGTCTTCGTCTCAATATAAATACCTCCAAAATAGTTTTGGTATCTTTCGGGATATATAAGATTTCTTTTTTTTGAATTCATCGCTATGGATTATGCCGTTTAAGATTAATCTTGTCGTTCTGGATTTTCTTCATGTAATATTATTTTAATCAGTTCTTCTTCGTTCAACTTTCTGAAAAAATGAGGAGAAGTAATGATATTTTCTTTATTCTTTGAATTCCTCTCTGTGTATTCTGAAGAAAGCAATTTCATCAATGGGGTCAAAGACAGGCTGCTGATACGAGGTCTGGAGGCGTCGCTGGTGGGGAGGAGCTTGAAGGGTACTGAAATCAAAAGACGTAGACAGATCCAGGGGGAAGTCATTAGTACTTAAAAATGACAATTGCCCATTGACGGAGATTAGACAAATGACAGTGGGAACAACAATTCTAATTCCCAGTTTTCAATCTTTGCACTGGAATAAAACCCTTCATCAAACTGACGATCAACGCGAACACGAAAAGAAAAATAACAAAAAACAGGAGAATCAATCCTACATTCCCAGCATTGGTGGAGAATAACCAGGAGAGCTCACTAATAGGATCAATAACTCCGGAAACAGCAGCTAGAAAACCGATACTTATCAAACAACCAACGATGAGAATATACGTTGCTAGATTTGCAAATAAAACCATTTTTAGTCGGGAAAGTGTAAGATTACCCTCGTTCTCCCCAGGTGTACTTGCTATTCGAATAAAATAAAATTCAATGATGGCAGACAACACAAATGCCATCATAAATATAAAAAATGTCCAGATATAATCAGAGGTAACCACGTTATAGGCATATGGAGGAGCGGGGGGTAAATCAACAAGGAGTACGAATCCGAAGATAATCGGGATCAACCAGAGGGAATGCATCTCGGATCCTCCTTGAACGATATATCCATCCTCCATAAGAGTATCTGTTCGAGAAAATATAGGAAATAACAGTAAGGGAAGGGGAAAAAACGTAGTTATCGTATTTGCAATGGCTGCGAACTTAAGCGCTCTAAGCGCATCATGAAAATAAAAATAATAAATCCCTCCTTCGATTAGGATCACTCCGAAAAAGCTGATAATAAACCATACAGGATGTAAATATGAAAAAGTGAGCGAAATATTGGAAATACTCATGGTAAAAATCTACTCTTAACTGGAGATTTATAACTTAAAAGATATTGGATAGAGGGGTCGAGGTGTGAAGGATTAAAATCAGAATGTAAGCCCATAGTGGAGGCAAATTGCTGAATGGAGGCCAACGCGCGGGCGGTCTTTTTTTGCCGAAACCAACGACCGCAGACTGGTGCCATGGTTACATGAACGGTTTTTTGTTCAAAAATACTGTATTCAAGGGAAAAGGTATCTTTGGAATGGAGGAAGACCTTAATACTATTTTTATCGACGTTTAACGGGATATGCTTGAAATAAAGACTTTTGGACCATCGACCATCCGCGATTCTGACCTCGGATCTCGCTTCTTAGGTAGACTCGAAAGAGGGTTTATTAACACATGAAAAGATGATATAGAACCTCATGAGAATATTTTGTTACATACTTCGAGGAAAGCTTTAAGTACAAATTAGGGGTAATTAATCTGACTTAAGGTGAATTAGCTAAATGAAACGTATTTTGGGAATTATCATAATTATAATTCTCAGTATTTCACTTTATCCCGCGAAAATTCTGGGGGATAGTAGATCTGACCCACCGTATCCAAAATTACGGTTGATGGATATTACTATCCCATATCCAAAGACACAATTCAATCATACAGACGCGGATAATAAAATCAATGATACTGGGATCATAGAGTGGGAGCAAAAGATGCTAATTTACTCTCCGCAAGTGGGCGAGTTTAATGTGTCCATTGCAATAGATGCATTTCTCTCTTTTAAATCGGATGAAACAATTAAACCAAATGCAACGATTAACCTCACAAGTGAGATTCTTCCCCGAGAATCCCATACAGAGTTGTATATCATGGATGTCCAATCTCTCTTAATAGATGCATTAGATCCAATTATTGGGGAATATTTACCTGTGACTATTGGAAATCAAGAAATTAGCTTTCAAACAATTAATGATGCAATGATAGGAATAGATCCAATAATCATTGATGAGATTCTTGGGTTAAACACAATTTCCAAGACGATTCCTATTCCTGTATTGAATTGGACAATTATGCTAACTTTCACAATACGAACAAGCGTCTGGGTATTTTTTAGAATTTTTGAGAATGGAAGTATCCAGAACTATTGGCCAATTATTTGGCACGAAGAATATGGGAGTAAGAGCCTTCTTTATAGATTACCTGTGGAAATAGAAGGAGAAAATAAAATAACATTGGAAGCGGGATACGGATTTTCCTTGGATAGTCTAAAAATTTCAACAACAATTGCAGGGGAGGAAATCATAGAGGACTCTGAAATAAAACTGTCAGCAGTCAATGTAACCAAAAAATACCTATTCTGGGAACCCACAGTGAGCGTGTGGTTAGCAAGTGCGAATCTGTACATCCAGATAAGTAATATAAAATCGAATCAACTCTTTGATCTCTCTTTTCTTACACCTCTCTTAGGCATTGTCGGTGTAATGGGATATCGGATATGGCGGAAGCGAAAGAAGAATAAATAATCAAGAATCGTGATAAATCCCCCTTCGTTTTTCTTTTGTCGAAACCAGCATCCACATTCAGGGGTCGTCATAACAAGGACAGATCTAAATTAAAAAAGTCTGTATTCAACTGTATAGGTATCTTTGGAGTGGAGGAAGACCTTGATACTATTTTCATCGATGTTTAATGGAATGTGTTTAAAATAGAAGACTTTCGGCACATCGACCATTCGCGATTCTGACCTTTGATCCTGTTTCTTAGGCCTGATCACAAGAGGCTTTATTAACACATGAAAAAAATCGGAGAAATAAGAAATAAATTTGATAAGAATAGATATTTTTTTTTAAAAGTAATCAAGAGTGAGAAGGGCATGAAAAAGTGGACGGGACACTTCACGTGTATAATATTCTTAATAATGATATTTCTACCTTTAAATCGAGAACTACACGCATTCCCATTAACTCCCGAAAGGATAGAAAAAAGTGGGACGTTTTCACTATATAACACAACTGAAAGCCTTTTCCTTGCATCAGCAGGTAATATTAATCGAATTGGCGAAACGTGGAATCTAACTGTAGATCTTTTAGCAAATTCGAGCACAAGGATTGACATTAGCTATTCCAATCCAGTCATTCGAACATACAAGAATGTCGAGAATTGGTGGGAAGGGCCAAAGCAGTTTTCCGTTGACCCAGGACAAAAAGCTACTGAAAAATACGTTTCACATATCACAGCTGATTTTATGACTGGGATAGGGTTTTATATCAGGTTAAATAATAGTATAGAGTATGCCCAGGGGACTTATCAATTGATCATGATTTTTCCAGGTTATTTATTCGATGTTGGAACATCCCACTTGTATGTTGCTGATATTGCTGCTTGGAGAAAAGCCAAAAGCGAAGAATTACCCCGTCTTATTTTAACCGTAACTGTACTCGTTTTATTACCTAGTGTCAGTTTGATAATACTTCGAAGACGGCGACAGAAGAAAAGAACGGCTATTCAAGAAATTTAAGAATATTGATACTCTTTATATCAACATTTAACGGGATATGCTTAAAATAAAAGACTTTTGGGATATTGACCATTCGCGATTCTGACCTCGGATCCAGCTTCTAAGGCCTGATTCCGAGAGAGTTTATTAACACAAGAAAAATTGTGTAAGAAACCGCCCAAGAATTAATTCCTCTTTTTTCGAAGGACGATCAGTGCCAGAAGTACAGTAATTATGGTTATAGTAGAACTACCAGAGCTAGTTTCTGTGTTAAAAACAACAT
>NJBF01000034.1 GCA_003144275.1 Candidatus Heimdallarchaeota archaeon B3_Heim | reverse complement strand
CCTGAATCCTTTCATCAGGAATTTTTCGGGAATACTGCCCCTGAGTTGGGACGTTTCCCTGATAACTACAAATCTTTTGCCAGGATTTGTTTTGCTCTAGCTGTCGCACAAAGGGTCGTACCGCTTCTAACTTATGAATCTGCATCAAGAAAAGACCTTTAATCCACTGTTCACAGCTGAATTCTTTCCTATTTTTGTCGGCATCTGTCTCGTGAATGTGTTTCCTGAGAATACGGGTCAGATGGGTAGTTTTAAAAACTTGGACTGTCCGTGATGGATAATGACGGAGTTCGTTTTCTAACGGGTGTATTTCTTGTTTTGCGAACATAGAAAAACATTTGGCTCAGAAGTTAAATGCTTGTGGGTCAGCTCCGTCATTACTCCCCGATGATGACTTACTCATCATTCGAGCTATTAAATAGTAATATTGAGTGTATTTATTCAGAGAAGAGTGGACAAAATATTTTTCAAGATATGTTCTGCAATACTGCGATAAAAATCAATGTTCCGAGTACCAACTCATTTTTCCGTCAACTAGCCCCCGATTTCAATGTGGAAATTGATCTAATCTATGAACTAGATCAGATGTGGTATTCACTAGATTATGGTTTAACAAATACCAGTTTCACAATAAATGGTACAATAGATCAGGCTGAATGGGATAAATTGGAATCAGGTCTTGTTTCTCTTCAATTTTATGCAAATGATACAATGAATAATATTGGATCTGGAGAAATCATTATTAGAAAGGATATCAATGATCCTGTTATCGAAATAATCTCACCGAGTTCAATGGACGTATTTGAATCATTAGCACCAAATTTTAACATAATTATTACTGAAGCGTTTTTAGATACGATCTGGTATACAATCGACAATGGAATGACAAACTTCACCTGTAGCACCACAGGACAAATTGACCAGGAAGAATGGAGTTTATTAGCAGAAGGAACGGTTAAAATCCAATTCTATGCAAAGGATACTGCAGGAAATATTGGTTTAACCGAAATTTACGTAATGAAGTTAATTCCTGAGACGACAACCACTACTGAAGAAGAAACAACAGACACGACTACCACAACGACTAGCACAACAACAAAGGAAAAAACGACAACAACTACTACTACAATTCCTAGCATTTCCCCTTGGAATCTATTTGAGATATCCTCTATCTTCACGTTGGTGATAGCTCTCCTTATTTCAAAAAGACAGAGGAAGAAGTAATTACCTAGTGAAAAGAAGATTGCACTTACTCCAGTAGACGTGCATCTTTTTTTCAATTTTGAGTTTTTTATATTTCAGCGGAAGGTAGATCATTTTATTACTATAAAAACCATAGGAAGACCAATGACAAATAGGAAAATAGAACTAGAAAACCTTACTATGTGGTTTTTAATCACCAGAAACTTTCGATTATTTATCCCATTCTGTCTTCTACCCCTATTAGCGATTGTTTGGATTATAAATGAAGTAGATCCATTATTTGCCATTTTCAGTAGCTTTGTAATATCTTTCTTATTGTATTTACTCTTAAATCTCAAACCATTTTGGAAATCGCTTACACTTGGGATTAGTACTATTCTCCTCATAATAAATTCATATTTAACAATCATAATTCTAGTAGGTGTACTTTCTGTAGAAAATTCTGATATACAATACTTCTTACTTCTATTTATAGTTTTTTTACTAGTTTTAGGAGATTTTTTAATCTTAATTAGTGTTTTCCGTCAAACTCGAAAAACGGATTTTAATGATATAAATAAAAATCAATTGATTTTTGGAATGTTACTTGTTTTTGGACAGATTATTTATTTTATCATATTTAGTTTGCTTACCAATGAATTAAGCTGGTATTTCAGCTAATTTCAATACATTTATTTGTCGTCAAAGCCTAATTTTAAGACGTTTGACAAAACAAATACAGTTAATACAAAACAAGATAGAAGAAGATACTAGAACCACCGTCTAACTTGCCTTTTATATTCCAGATACCTTTCTCCAAATGTTTCTTCCAGTTTCTTTTCTTCCCATCGAATAAGAAATCGATGGAATATAATGAAAAAGATTGGAGGTAAAATAAAAAGTATCAGACTACCCAATAGTGTCGCTAAACCGAAAGCCATCATGATTACTGATAAATAGACTGGATTCCTACTAAATTGGAATGGACCATTAAGAACAAGAGCAGATGGTGTATGAAACGGTTCCCGTTCCTCAAGGCTGATTTTCTGTAAAAGCGTATAATTCGCCCAGATAATCAATACCAATCCCAAAACAAGTATTAATAGACCAATAAGATTGTAGGGAAATATGATTAAAGGATTCTCTGGAAAAATAATCTCCAAAAGGACTTCCTCGACTATAGGTATCTTGATTATTGCTACGAGTATTATGCTTAATATTATAGACTCTACAAGCATGATTATAAATGTTTTAATATTTGATCTGGTCTTCACTTTTTCACTGTCAGTGTTGTCCATATCACCAACTCGAATTAGGGGTAACTAGAATAAAAAAGGTTTAAGACTTCTGATAGAGGTAAGTTTTTTAGAAAATAGTTCTACTTTGTAAAATTCCTCCGAGTAGAATGTACCATTGTGAACTATAACCTCGAGATATTCAACACGATATATTTAACGAGCTCAGCCATTTCCACTTGACTGTAAAATTCCATGCCTTTTTTCACTATAAAGTCTATGAAATGATTAGGAAGCTATTAAACGACCATCACACATTGGACAGGAACTTCGTCCAACCTTAAACATATCACTATACGCTTCGATACAAACGAAACGCCCACATTCCTCACATTGTAATTTCGCTGTCAGTGAAGGGTGTTAAACGCATTTGAGAACTCTACACATTATTTTACCTGATCGTGTTTTGTGGAGTGTTGTAACAACTTCGACAGTTTTTGGGGCAGTAATGGATCCTACATCATCTCTCACAATTTGAATGGTTTCCTTTTTCATTTAAACGGATCCATCCACCCCCTGCTTTAGAAAATATTCATTATTTTTCGTAATATCAATAATTATCTATTTTTTGAATACTTCCGCTGGGTAACGCTTTTTACCTACGGATTGGATCATTGTATGGAAATCCATCCCTACATACGCTGCGGATCGCTTTAATATTTCGATTTGGCCTTCACTATAAGGAATTCCTTCTCTCAATGCATATTGAATTGCTTCATTGGCCCGATCTCCTGGCCACCTTGATGCTGGTCCGAAATACTTTAATTCGTAATCCTTCATGAGCTCTCTCACGCGTTCAAGGGCTTCCTCTTTTGTATAAAGAAAATCGGTCATTTGAGCTTCAAAAGAATGGGAAATTCTTCGTCTTCTGTCCGTTTTCCCTATAGAAACTTTTTTTATTGGTCCTCCTCCAAGTGAATGAATCACTTCTATCATTCTTAGCTGTATATCCCCTTTATATCCCGAATAAGTTGAACCATGAGGAAAAAGGCTTCCCTTCAGATCTCCGCCTTCTTGATCAAAAAGATCAAGAGGATCCAACGTTGAATTATAGTCTTTGTCTGCAATATACTCAGGTATTGTCAATTTTTTTCCGACTTTTAGTGCTTTAATCCCATAGCTAATCGCCATGCGTGTTAACGCCATATCTAATGTCATTATCCCCTCTTCATGCGGAACTGATATAGCTACTGGGTTGGTTCCAATTCTTACATCTTTTCCTGCTCCCTTGGTATAATCAAGCCCCTCTGGATCATCTCCCATGGGTCTTGCACAGGCTATTGTCGTACAATTAACTATCCCGATCATTTCCTTGTTCTCAGCAATTTTTGCACTCCACACACCTGCAGCTCCAAAGTGATTTGCATTATTCACATAGACCTTAGCTAAACCTTGACTTCTTCCCAAGGCTTGAACCTTATTTACTGCCATCATCGAAGTGATATGACCAGGAGCACCATTAGCGTTAATCACTGCGATGGAGGGATATTTTTGTTTCAAGATAATAGGTTCTGCTGTTGGATTGACTGTAGCAGTTATTCCTACTCGTTTAATAGCTTCTTCTAAACCTGTACCTCCAGCAATGCCATGAGAAAATATACCTCGCTTATCAGCTTCTAATAAAGCATATGCTGTTGCTTGTGCTGATTCTTCAGAATAGTTTCCAGTCTTTAAGACTTCAACTGTAAAAGCATAGAGGTCTTTAACATTATAATGATCTCTTAATTTCTCCATTTCTATTTTCTCCTAAGGATATGTTATACCCACGCGAATCAAAATAAATCAACATTGATACTCATATTAAAAAATGATCCAATTTAAGCATGATCAAATTTGTCCGACAAATATCCAGTCTCATTTTCACCTTACTCTCTCTCTGAAAGCCTTAAAAGGACCCCTCCCATTAAATCCTTAAGCATCGGAGGTGATAAATAGAAAAGAGTTCAAAATTTTAGAATCCCTTCTTTCATCTCCAAAAGACCTGAAGAAGTTCTTACATTAAAAAAAGTTTTCCCCAGTAACTCTTAGATAAATAAAGATTAAGCTTGCTATTAGTAACTAATTACACGGTAATTCTAGATGTATGATTTTATGTCATCTGCTTATAAAATTAGTAAATCGACAATTCTGGATTTCATTTCATCCAATAAATTTTTCGAAAATACAAAATCATCCTGTAAAGAAATTAAATACTTCTGTAGGGATTTTCTCTTTGAATTAATTAGAATTTCAAATTGTTTTTCATAATATATCAAGAGCAGTACTTGATGATTTTCTACATTCAAATTTTTTTCGGAATCTGGGTAAGAATCGCTTTTTAAATGAAAACTAAATGAAATGACTTGCCATTGCCTTTCTTGAGAATCTGGTGTCATAATTTGAGGAAAAGGGCCATAAATTTGTCCAAATTCTCCATGTTTATAAGATACAGCACTAAATTCGATCATAGACAGTAATCGTGGTTTCTCAAAAGGACAAATCTCATTTTTATCAACAATTTTCCAGTTATCTGTTGAAAAGGATCCAACGCATATCCCTAAACGTAAATCTTCTAAATTGTATTGAGCAGAAATATCCAAATTCGCACGATATATCCTTACGCCTTTGCTAGTTATTCCAAAAATTACTATACCTAATACAAAAAGAATTAGTAATATTATACCTATTGGATTTTCTGGTGTATTTTGAATTATGATGTTTCCTTCTAGAATAAAATAGATCGATTCCCCCTCGGCACATTGCGCCAGAATCATGATTTTGTATTCAGATCCATCGTCTAAGGTAGATGTATCCCAGCCATAACTTGTAGAGGATAGTTCTTGGGCTAATAAAATCCAATGAAGGCCATTATTACTAGAAAAGTATACTGCATAGGTAATCTGATGTCCTAATGAGTCATTTACAGATTCCCAGCGAATATTGACAAACCTATTCAGTCTTTCTCCATCTTTAGGATATAGAAGAGTTATCGGAGACAAAAAGTGATTCATGATTGTAAAGGGGTTATTAGAGATTGTTTCGATATTTAACTCTTCGGAACAACTAGCTACTACCTTAATCATATAATTTTGTCCATTTATCAATGAACTAATGTTCCATAGATATGTGTTTGACATTATTTGATCACTAATCGAATTCCAAGAAGTGCCTCTATCACTAGAATAATATAATGAATAAGCAATATCATGTCTAAAAGTATCAAATGATGGTTCCCATCGAATAGTAATTTCTTTGGAAAATATCTCCTTTCCCATCGGTGAATACAAAATAAGCGGCATAAGGACATGATGTAGAGGTGAAACTCTAGGTGATGTATCCTGATTGTAAGCTGATCCTGAAATTGAAAATGGAATATCAACAATACCATTAGCATTAGCATCTGGACTTGTCCAATTACTTATGTAATTGAAAGAAAAAATGTTCCTTTCTCCATGATCGCTAATTTCACCCCCGTTAAAACTATTGTGAAAATCGTTCTGGGATATATTGTTGTCAGAAACATTTGAATTTAACGATATTTCATCTCTATCTGGATCGTAGAAGACATTGTTGTATATTCTATTTAGATTACTAAAGGACCAAAGAATCATTCCGATATCGTTTCTATAGAATACATTGTTGAATATATCATTTCTAGTTGAGATATGAAATATGATGCCTGATCCATTATTCCTATAGACCGTATTATTTGCTATCAAATTTTTAGTTGCGGAATAAAGTAATATCCCAGCATTCATATTCTCATAGACCTTGTTATAAGAGACATTATTATTTTCAGAGAAGTATAATTGAATTCCGTCTAAATAATTTGTCCTATAGACAACATTATATGAGATAGTATTGTTATTGCTATATTCGATTAAAATTCCAAATCTGTTATTATTAAAAACGATATTATTCACAATTTCATTTTTATTTGAGTCAAAAAGAGCAATTCCGATACGACTATTGTTATAAACGACATTCTCTGAAATAGAATTATTTTCAGATGAATATAAAACAATACCCTCATAATTATTTGTATTATGAACGATATTTTCGTGTATGAGGGTTTCATCCGACTTTTCCAGTCGAATTCCACTGACATTATTTGCATAGATTGAATTCTTAGATATTATCAGTTCCTTAGATGATACTGGAGTAATACCATTCCCATTATTACTGAAGATTGAATTATTGTAAGTGGTTACATTTTGTGATTCAATTAGAATGGTACCATTTCCCTTATTCCAGAAAATAGAATTGTTGGTGATTAAAGAATTATTACTGAAGAAATGAAGAATTCCATTTCCAGCATTCTGGGAAATATTATTACCAGAAATGATGATGTTATGTGAATTGTTTACAATAATTCCATTGTCATTACCGTTCGAAATTGTGTTATCAATTATTTTAATATTTGTGACAGTCTCTAAATGAATTATCGATCCATTTGCGTCTACAAAGAGATTGTTGATAACTAAGCAATGGTAATCGGTTTTATTCATATATAATAATGGCTGTGAAGTGCTAGAGCCATCTGTTTTCGAACCATTAATCTCATATCCACTAATAACGAATGGATTTTGCTCACTACCATCCCCCTCCCAATTTTCCAGAGAAGCGTAGAGCTCTAGTTCATAATTCCCTTGAATACAAATAGAAGAATGATTTACATACTCAAAAAATTGTTCTTGAGGATTTTCATAATTCAAAATGACTAAAGATTGCTGGTTCTTTAATGATGGTTCTATATCCATTAAGATACAAGAAAGAGACTGAAAGAAAAATATGGAGAGAATGGCGATCACTGGGAAGCAAATTATTCTTCTCATCGTTATATTCCACAATCAGCATAATATAATACAATATTTCATAATGAGTAATTCTCATTGATTTTCTCATTATGACAGGAAGATTGATATCTTCAGTTCAGTACAAATATGTATCTAGGAATTGTAATCTCTTAAAGGTTTTTTACAGCCGATATGTTGTGAGAGAATGAAATCAGGATCGAATTTGCTTCGTATCAGTTTTTACTTAATATATAACCAATAGAAATCGTTATCTTGAATTAAATAGGTTTAGGATATTATTCTCAATATCTTTCATATATCGAGTATTTATATCGACTTTATTGGAAACTAACGAGAATTCTCCCTTTAAGTATTCAAGAAGCTCCTTCTTTTGGTTCTGGAGTTTCGAATCAAACCTTTTTGGATAAAAAATTAACAAAATTATAGGGATTAATCCTCCTTTTTTAACTATTCTAGGATCTTCAACAGATTCATCCTGTGCCTGAATACCAAAAGAGACGAAAAGCCATTCTGATTCCTTAGATCTTATTAGTGCCATTTGAGGAAAAGGTCCGAAAAGATTATCATACTCACCCTTTTGATACATCACTGCCGTATATTCTATCATAGAGCTAAGTGTTTGTGTATTGAAAGGACAATTTTTACTCTTCCATTGGATCACAAATCCCTTATCAGTAAATGTACTTAAACAAACTCCAGCTTTCATACGACTATTCTGGTTAAGAAGCCCTTTTCCCTGTTGAATGCCTAAGGCTACAACTATTCCAATGAATAAGAAAAAAACAAGGAGATACAGCAATTCTACAAAATCTGAAATTAAATTTCCAATAATGAAAGTACCATTAGACAAACCTGTTATCGATCGACCTTCGATACATATTGCTTGTACCATTATTATACATCTTGTCTCATTTTTATACTTCGAAGTGTCGAATATGCATTGATTTACTTGAAGTCCTGTTCTAATTAGAGTCCAATTTTGGCCATTATTTGTAGATAGATAGACGGAATAGCTCACTTGGTGATTGAGAGTATCCTCGCCTCCTGTCCATTTCAAATTAACTTTTCCGTTTAATTCATCCCCATCATTAGGAAAATTAATAATTATTGGGCTAAGGAAATGGTTTAGAACAGTAAATGTTCCATTTGAAGAAACATTAGCAGTGTTATATGCTGTAGAGTTAGCTATAACTTGGATTTGATATTGGCCATTTGTTAACGATGTTGTATTCCAAACAAACCATAATGATTCTTGATAGGATGAAAGTTGATGCCAAGATAAACCAGAATCATTCGAATAGTATAACGAGTAAGTTATGTCTCTATTAAGAAAATCCAATGAAGTCTCCCATTCTACTGTAAAATATGTGGAAATTTGATCTCCAGTATTTGGAGAGATTATTACAGGGGGAGTTAAATAATCAATAATTTTAGAAGCTATTGGATAAGGATCTTCATTAAATGATAATCCTCCAATTGAGTAGGGGACATCTAGGATTCCATCTGAAGGATTATCATCTGTTGCATGGTGATTGCTCCAGTAGTTATAAGAAAAAGTATTATTAGATCCTTCATCATTAGCATTACTATTGTCCACGAAATTGTTTATTTTAACGCAATTATCCTTCGATAAAGAATCGATATGTAGACTATCGAAGATTTCATTACCATAAATCGAGTTATGGTCAGAGTTATCAATTGAAATACGATGAACGAAGTTTTGATAAAGTATATTATCATTTGAATGGCTTATTGAGATCCCATTGCCATTAAGTAGAAAAATGTTACTTCTAAGCAAATTATTGTGAGAAGATGAAGTAATAGAAACAGTATTCATAAAATGATTATTAGATATGATATTATCTTCAAAAATATTCATACTAGATTCTACAAACCATATTTCACTTGTATGAAATGGAGATATTGCTTCATTATCTTCAATGATATTTCTACTAATCGTATTATTTACCGATTGGCCAATTTTGATTGAATTCTCATAATAATTCTTCACTAAATTATTCTCAACAAACCCATTCCAAACGCTTTGAAGGTGAATTCCAATTGAGGCACTGTTTAACCCATTTAAATTATTATTTCTGACTTTAAAGAATTCAGTAGTACCTTGGATATATATTGCGGTTCCGCTGGAGTGAGAAATGTTTAATCCTTCGATTAGATATGGATTTTTTGCAGTTCCATTACCAGGAAAATTATATTCTGAAGGGCCAAAATCGGAGTTGTCATCAATATAGATTGGATCTGCATTAGTGAATGACACTTTTTGATTGGGAGGTGTTATATTTCTATTGGTAGAAAGTAGATCCAATATTGATACATTGTTAAAGGAATTTTTCCAAGTACCAGATTGAGAAAAAGTTATTTTACTGTCTAATTCAGCATTAGAAAATTCATTTAGAGATATTCGGCATTCTGAGTTGTAAATGGATTTAGAAATTAAAAAACCGTTGAGAAACAAATTCAGAAGGAAAAAAATTGAAACTAATGCAATTTCTTTTCTCATAACCTTCCCTCAAACCTTAATCTATTCATCCGTACTTGAACAAGAATAAAATTCGAAGTAAATGATCTTAAGTTCATGAACTTGCTGATAATCAATTTAATCCTATTATTCATAATTGTTCTTAAAATTTCTTCCCTGCGAATTATTCTGCTCAAACATCAGGGATAAGATCAAGGTTTGCTTTGTAAATTAATTACCTATTAGAATAAATTGCAATCAGCTTTTCATCAAATCTTTCATTTAACAATTCAATAGAGGCCAATTCTTCGAGTCGTCTAACAGAGGAATCCAGAACTTCTTTTAACACATGTAAAAATGATATACCTTTCATAGTTATGCGATAATTCCGATACCGAGCATCATACATTAATTTAGGGGAATTAGAGGATTCTAAATAATCTAATTCAATCAATTTCTTAATTTGATTACTTAACGTTGAAGGTGGGATGCTTAGAATCTTGCATAAAGACGTGTGGTTAGTTTCATAGGGGTACAGGTTAGCAAGTTCGATTAGAGTAAGGACCATTCGTCCTTTCAGTCCTGAGATAAAATTATTCCTAGTGCTTGACGAAAGAGCATTTTTGAGATCTAATTTGGAATCTGGACCATGTATTAACATAATGATAATTCCTCATTTCCCTTTTGATTCATGAAACACATTTCTCCTGATTTTCAAGCCAAAAGTGGCAAATTCTTATTGGAGTAGTTGATTTAACGATGTAATTCTTACTAAACTCACATGTTATAAATAGTTTATGGTTATTATCTATAACATAAAAGACTTAAGAAATTAAATTAAGCGTAGTCATATTCATAAAATGAGCTGGAATTCTGATATTTTCATATCAGATCGGAAAAATAGTTTTTTTTAGACAAGATTTTGCTATAATGCAGAGAATATTATATTTTTCATATAGAAATAATTCTTATGTGCATGAATATGAAACACTCAAGAGAAATACACAGTAACGATCTTTATAGACAAAAAAAATATCTGATATATTATCGCTAAATTCATATAATTAACTATAACAAAAAAGTTTAAATAAATAGAATGGATTTAATGACTTATTCTATCTTTCTCTTAAAACAAGCTGATATCCAATGGTTGACCTTTCAACTTCATTAAAAGGCACAGCTGGTTACGAGCCATTTTTTATGGATATATTAGGTAATGAAGTTAGCGAACAACATGCTAGGATCCTAGCATTAATGTTCAAACTCGGAGGATATACAACTTTAAATGTTTTGAACGATAATCTAGCCATTGCTCAACCAACGGTAAGCGTAAGAGTTGAAGAATTAGTCCAAAAAGGTTTAATCAGAAAAAACACTGAACTTATGCCGATGGTACTAGTTTTACTTCTTAGTATTGACCTTTTGGAAATCCGACTGAATAAACGGATAGGATCGCAACGTATAGCTGTGAACTTTCTCTTAAAAGCTGTTGAACTTGAAAACAAATCTAAGATTAAAGATACTTTCTTTCAAGCAATTCAGGTATTGTTCCCAAATCAATGGACACTATCGAATATGATTGCATACGTATATATTCATCAAATGCTCAAAAGAGATGAGTTATACAAGCAACTCAACCCCAACGAAAAGATCAGCGAATATTCGTACAAAGATTATGATTCAATTCTTCTGAATCTGAGTGATTTTTTCCATATTCTTCATGGAAAACAAAGAAAAGTAGAGATGTATATACAACCACGTCTTCCTTTAGACTTATTCGCCAAATATCGTTTAGCTTATCTCGAATCTCTTAATACGCACTATACGAACCTTTTAAACTCATTACAGTCTTTGTTATCTGAAGAATATAATGCAATAACTCCCCATAAACTTCTAAAATACCCCTCTGATGTTAAAAAGAAAATAGATACATGTTTGAAGAACTATTCGACTATCAGAATTATAGATAATGCAATTTATCAGAGGAAGATAGGCCCTTCAATATTGGAACTTTTGACTCAAAGTACTGAGTTTGGAACAACGAAAAAAAAAGGTATACGAGAGCAGAAGCACAAATTATTTATCTTATCACATGAAAAACCCTCCATTCTAGAAAAGCTGAAATCTAAACAAATACTGTATCAACCAATTGAAGACGTCATTAATAGAGATTATACGGCACGTGATTTCATAATATTTGAACATCATGGTTGTTTAGTCGTTCCCTCGATTCCAAATACCCTCCCTTACTACAATATCTCCCCACAGTTTACGAAAACATCATTGAACGTCTTTGAGTCGAATTGGAGGAAGCAATATGCTGTCTGATTTCTTACGTATGATTAAAGGATTTGTTTTATTCATTGGCCCAAGTGCTGCTGGTAAAACAAGTATTTTAAGAAGATTAGTTACGGGAAAATTTCATGATCAAGATCCAACTTTAGGTTTTTCTCAAGAAATTATAGCGAAGGTAAGAGTAATCGAAATTGGGGGCCAGGCGAGTTTAAAAGAGTATTGGAAAGTTGCCTTGGACCAAAAACCAGTAAAAATATTTTTTGTTATTGATATAACCAATAAAAGTGATTATTTGGAATTTCACGATTTTTTAAATGAAAACGCTGAACTCAACCCTGATTTACTTGAAACTACGACATTGATAACCAATAAGATAGATTTGATTGAAACCCCACCCACCCATCTTAATGAAGAAAATTTTTTCATAAAAAGTAGTGCGAAAACTGGTGAAGGAATGCTTGATATACTAGAAATTCTAGCTAATCTTGAAGGTCAAACAAATTCATTAGAGCAAGATAAAAGTGTAAAACGTGTGAGTGAAGAGCATCCCAATAACCAAACTGATGCTAAAAAAGCTGAATCGCTGCTAGAAGAATTCCAAGGAAAATTCTGATAGTTGTGTATCAAATACAATTCTTATGATTAAACACAGAACTCAAGAGAATAGAAAAAGAACTTTTTTAATGTCACCCTTAATGAAATAATAGATTTGAGTTATTTTTTTAAATGATACAATGAAGACAGATTCTAGAGGTTTCTCTATGAAAATGTTTTCAATTCTCTTCATTCTAATCTGTGTTTTCTGGTTTGTGAATTTTCCCCCTCTACTTGCTAAATCAACTGGCATCACTGAGTTTGATAACTATAAGATAATTACCATCAACAATACCCAAGTCACTATAGATATGGTAAATTTTCCTTTATTTATCTCCATTGTTGATTCAGACTTATTTAATTGTCAATATGATGGTGATGATATAACTTTTTGGAATTCTGAGAACACTATTCAATACAATCATGAAGTAGAACGTTTTAATAAATCAACAGGAGAATTAAGTGCTTGGGTACAAATTCCCTTTCTTTCATCATCGGTTGATACTAGCTTTAGAGTTTATTATGGAAACCCCAGTGCAGTGAATTCGGAACACGAAGAAACGGTATGGAATGAATATGCTGCGGTGTACCATCTTTCAATTTTAAACGATTCAGCTAAATCTAATGATTTAACGAAAGTTGGTTCGGTTTTGGAAAACATTAGTGGAAAATTTGCGTCAGCACAGGAATTTGATGGTTATGGTAATGATTTTCTATTCACAAATACAAATTTTCAGATAAATACTTCCTTTACTGTCTCTTGTTGGATTAAAATTGAAGATACTGATGTGGATCAAACATTTACTACCCTCCCGCATTCTCTAACTGGAGTGGCTCAAAGATTAATGTTGAACTGGGATAATAATAGTGTTCTAGCCAGAAATTATAACCTGAGTGCTCTAGGAGTAAATACAGTAAGTGAATCTGTAATTAATGACGGTTCTTGGCATTATCTGGTACATACGTATGACAATAATACAAATAAGTTATTTATAGATGGGGTACTTGAAGGTTCATCCTCTCATTCGGGTATTGTCAGGTGTGAGTACGGAAAATTCTTTATAGGACGTGAGGGTGATTATACTCATTCAAGTTGGCAAGAAACAGTCGTGGATGGCTTAATTGACGAAGTTCGAGTTTCGAGTGTTCCTTTAACTGCAGAACAAATCGCTATCGAGTGGAATAACTACAATAATCCATCAACTTTCTATCATTTTTCAGAAGAATACCTCGTACATAAAACTACTAGTACTACTGAAATTTCCACAGATACTACAACTGATTCTTCAACAACAACCACCATTCAAAACACCACTGTCACTAATACAAAATTTACTACAACCAGTTCCACCAGAATTTCCTCAACAACAAAGACATCTACCTTCAATTTTTTGATAGTCTTTCCTGTTATTTTATTCCTTCGACGAAAACACAACTCTAACAAGTAAAGGAATAAAGGAATTTCGAGTACGTTAATGAACTATATCATCGAAGAAATTAATATCACATAAATACCAAATTGACATACCTCACTACAACTATTTTTACAGGAACCAAAAATAGCTGATTTTCCACCCATTTAAAGCTATTAGCTTAATAGAAAAAAAAGAGGAAGAGCTGGACAAAAGAAAAATAGCGGAGAAGTAGATCTTGAGGATCCTACTTTTCCAACTTGAATTTTAGATTATCAATCTCTATCGTATCGAAAATCTCATTTGTAACATGTTCTCGTAACACTTGGATTCGTGATATCAACCGACGGACATCAAAAATAAACGTTTTTCGAACATTACATGGTAAATTCCTTATTGATTTTTCGATTCTATCTAAATTATTAAGATATTCATCATGTGAAAGATCCTTACGCATCTTTTCCATCTTTGTAAGGTCTTTCCAGAACCGTTTCATCTTAACACGGAATTCTGTTAATTGATTATCAGTAAGGTCTTTTTCGAGATGATCTTGTTCCAGTCTTACTAGCTGCGCCTCTCGAATTTTCTTTCTTTCTTCTTCACTGGGTACTCGCTGTAATGATTTAATTGGATTCCACCAATTGGCTTGCTTGGCAACAACCATGATCGCAGGAACTAATAGCTGCCGTACAAGTGTTGCATCCAAGAGAATTCCAATGAAAAATGCAAATCCAAACAATTTTAGTATAGCAGAATCAGCTACAAAAAGTGATCCAAGGGAAGAAGCCATAATCAGACCCGCAGCTGTAATAATTGTGGAACTTTTGTCTAATGCTTCTAGTATAGCATCCTCATCCGATAATCCTCGTAAAGCTACTTCTTCACGCATCCGAGTAATTATGAATATATCATAATCCATTCCAAGTCCAAAAATCAGGACAAACAGCATTATTGGCATGATCCATGAAATGCCATATCCGAGAAATTCAACAAAGAAAAGCTGACTTGCACCCAAAGTAATGATTACTGTCATTAAGATTGTAAGTTCTAATCGAATAGGGGTAAAGATGGATCCAGTTATGAGGTATAATACAATAAAAATACCTATTAAGACGAAGGCAATAATCAGGGGAGTTTCTTGTTCAATAATATCTGACATATCCTTAAAACTAGCAGTTGTGCCCCCGACAATAATTTCTACATCCTGAACACCGAACCCATTAGCTTCTTGGGAAGTTTGGTACTCCTCAGTCCAGGTGCGAAGATGGCCAACAAAAGCTAAGGAATCTCCCCCTATAGGATCCACATCCATTATCACATCAAGAACTACCGTGGTATTTGATACTGGGCCTACAAATTGAGTCATTAATCCCAAAGTCAGCACATCGAGTGATTCTGAGAAGTTAAGAGGGATTCCGTTTGGCCTAGTCACGGTATTAATTTGGCTAACTAATGCTTCTCCATCCGAGGTTAAACTGAATTCTTGCTCTATTTCATTGGCAAACTCTTCAATTTGTTGCAGTTTAGTTGGATCGTACATGACATCATGAAGTTCAGAAAGTGGATCATCAAATTTTAAAACAACCTTAATTGGATAGAGCTGTCCTTTAGGGAAGTTCCCTTCCATAGCTTGAAAACCCTCCATGGATTCGACATTAATGGGGAGCAAATCGGCTGTATCGTAGCTAACTCGAATGTCCATTGCTTTAACAGCAAAGAAAGCGGTAACAGCTAAAAACGCGAAAATTACTGGCCAGGGATGCTTAACTGTCCAGTGACTCATTCCTTTAATAGAAAATCTCTTAGGTTTATCCGCTTTTCTTGTGCCTGCTTTTTCTGCCTTAATTTCTGCTTGTATTTGCCCCCGATTCTTTTCATATTCTTTTTGGAAATTACGAGGGAAGAATGCTTTATCACCGAGGAAGTGTAAGATAATTGGAATAATAGTCAATGCTGCTAATAAAGAGAAGGCAATACCAACCATTGGCCCTAAACCAAGTTGATTTAACAATGGAAAAGTTGAGAGGAGAAGACTACCGAAACCAATCATCACTGTAGAGCCCGATGAAACCACAGATTCTCCTGCATGAATAGTGGCCTCACGAATTGCTAAGTACCTGTTACGGCCGAATTGACGTTCTTCTTTATAACGCCACAGGATGAATAGACAATAATCAACACCCGCTCCAAGCATTGTTACGGTTAGCAGTGCTAACATCAAAGTAGGGATTTCATGACCAGCTAAAGTTACAACAATGAATACAAAACCTATAGCCTCAACGATAGCAATACCAATTGCTAATAATGGTATAACAGGGGCAATGAAGCTGAGAAAGACGAGGGATAGTAATACAATGACTAAAATTACTGCGACGACATCAACAGTTTCAAGGTCTTCATTCATCGAGTGAGAACTATCATACAACTGTGCGAGACCACCAGTGACCCAGTAATCAATATCATCTTCAAGATTATTAGCTGCCATCAGTTCATTCAGAAGTACCCGGATAGGTTCAATTGAATCCGCATAACTTTCGCCTTCTTCAGCCTCTGGATAAGAAATTACTAATAATGTAGTTTTATTATCAGCTGATATTAATGATTTTGTTACAGACTGGGGAAGTGAATGAATGGTTGGTTCAGGAATAATCAAAGTAATCTGTGTCACTAAAGTTTGACTAATACCACCTGCGATAAGTAAGGTGGTGACATTACTATCTGGAATGGTGGTTAGATATAGATTGCTTACAAGCTCTGTGAAATTTATCGATGCTAAAAGTTGAGTAGTATTAAGCTCAAAAGAACCAATGTCTGATGTCCCAAACATTGAGGGGTCGAAAAATGCTGTTATGTCTGTTCCTTCCAGTAATGCAACAAATAAATTGACAATTATATTCTGAAGGACTTGTGGAGGGAAACCTGTATCACGATAAAAAACTGCCAAGGGAATAATTTGTGTAGTTAAAGCTTCAGATAAGATTGAAATATTAATTGGAATGTCTGCTACATACTGTGTGAGTACACCTGCAGATAATTGCGTAACGAAAGCTTGTAGTTCTGTCTCATTCTTGATTGTTAATCCAATTACTTCCGCAATTCCATTCGTTGAACTAATCTCACTTATTTTGTATGAGAGAGGAGTTCCTGCTCCTGAGTCAGTGAAATTCATGGTACTAAATATTGTTGCAGCATATGCTTGAAATGTAGAATTAGTAATATCCATTAATCGATCAAGTACCCCTAATTGAGAAAATTCTACAAAAGGGCTTATGAATCCTGTTCCTAGATAGTCCCCAAATAAAGGTCCATCAACTAGGGAAGAAATATTCCATAAAGTTGACCAAGTATCTCGGAGAAGAAGTAAATATTGATATTCAGGCGACTGGGTGTATCCTTGAATATTACTTGGATTAGCAAAAACCCATGCTTGGAAAACAGACCCATTAAAGATATTGAATGATATATTATTGAGAGTTGGATCTCCGAAGGAGGGAATTGTTGACATAGCTTCTCCAAGGGGAATACCAAAAGGAATGTAAGTCATATTTGTAGAAGTATAGGCTAATGTGGATAGGTTATAATCCTGATTTGGTAAGTCATACAGAACCCCAGCCCATGTGTTATTGATTGTATTAAGATGAGTAATATTTAATCCATCTTGGTACGCTGCAGTAACGTTTGATAAGTAAAAGATAGCGCGAGAAAGATCAAACCATAACCCCATGTATTGTATTGGGGCGTCATGTAATCCTTCAATGAGTGTACTATTTACAGTAGGAATAAGATCTCCAGACAAATCTAAAACGCCTTGTAAAGATTCTAATCCAGCTTGTAATTGAGAATCAGCCATAACAGCCTCAAATAAAGAGCTCAATGTTAACACTGAAACATTTACTAAGCGACCAAGTAAATATTGTTGATTAATTGAACTAACAGGGGTAAGGTCTAAAGTACTATACATAGGACCATTCAAAGTTGTTTCATTTGCAAATTCACCACCCCAAGTACTTTCTAGTAATAATAATAGCTGGTTGACAGCTGGTATGTATTCTACCGGTACAATACTTCCCATTGATTGGTTAAAGAATCCAAGAACAAGGTCATTTAACAAAGAATCCATGATAAAATCAGGAGTTACTAAAGGATCAATCACATCGAAAGTAGCGAAATAAGCCTGTAGAACCATTATTTGATTTAGTTCTCCTGTTGTATTATCCCAAACAGGATACAATGACTCATAATCAGAGGCATAGAAATAGGAATCATAGGCATTCGTAAGGTTTGAAAGGTAATAGATACTCCGTGCAAAATCGTAATAAGTTATTAAATAGAAATCCAAGATCTGAGCAAATAATTCAATGGATTTTGCTAATGTGGTATATTCCCCCAATAATTCTTTCATTAAAGTAATGTTACCTTGATAATCATTGAGTAAAGGTATCAGGCTTGTTACAAGCGTACTCTGAAGATCAAGCATCGTTTCTTGAAATATCTCTTGAATATCCTCCTCCAAAGACACCCACGAAGTTAGACTCACATCTGGAATTTCTTCCTCTGTTTTGAGTTCAGCGTTTAATTCCTGAATTAATGAAACAATTTGTTCATGAAAAACATCCAGCGATGCGTTTTTGCTTTGTAACAAGATAACAACACTAGAATCCGATCGACCTGGAAATTCTTGTTCAAGAATTTGATCTGCTCGATCTGACTCAATATTTTTGGGTAAAAATCCAACAAAATCTGCACTAGTTGCAGTAAAACCGCGTAAAGCGAAGGGTACAAATGCTATGGTTAAAATTACGACAAATGGGACTATAAATTTTTTATATGATTGATTAATATCCGCTATAAATTCAAATGGATTTCTCAATGGAATCCCTCAATTTTTGATTAATAATAAGAATAAATTATCAAGAAAGCACTAAACGCATCCTCCTTTATAAATATTTCAATTGTGTGCAATTATGGAAAAAATTAAAAAATTGAATTTAATACGTAAGATTAAGTTGTAACCATGTCTCCCACCACCACTCCCGATGAAGAATCGTTGAAACAAGTCATTGCTGAATTTACTAGTCTTTTTGAGACTTGGCTCAATGATACAGGTGTTGGCCCATATGCTGGGCGGATTTTAATGACGATTTTACTTTCTGACATACCCTTAACTCAAAAAGATATAGCTAACAAGTTAGGAACTTCATTATCTACTGTTTCTCGGAATATTAAACTCATAACGGATAGTCCACCTCTAATTATGAAAACAAAAATTCCCAATACGAAAGAATGGCAATATGAAAAACGATCGAATACACCTGTTGTCCTTCTCAGTGGAATGATCTTATCTTTCACTTCAATGCTTAGAAATAACGTAGCACCTATGACCAACGCGCTGAAACGTATGGGAAATTTAAGTGAAGAACTTCTTAAAAGACCTGAAACTCTGCGCTTTCAAACTACTCTCGAAAATCTGTTATCAGCTACGAAAATTATGTTGGATGAATTGGATGATTTATTCATTAGTTTTCAAGCCCAAACTACTGATGATTAAGGGTGGGCGTTGGAATGATTTTCAGATAGCTCTTGCCATCAGAGGTACATTAAAAAACAGGTGAAAATCTCCTTAAAATAATCGTTAATTGTATCATGTGTGTGATCTGAATGGAGAATGTTAAGTATAAATTCTACGAGTCTGGATTGGGATTTGAGAGGATTCAAGCTGATCTTTTTAATAGCAATACGGGGAGCAATGTTAGTGCGGTAGATATTGAACAGAAAATTATCAAGAATAAAAAGGACCCCCGCTTATTACGATACGCTTTTACTGATGAGAATAAACCCCTTGCGTATATTCAGGCATCACAGGTTTCAAGTAAAGTTTTTTATCTTGGCTACCCTTGGTGTACAGCTGATTGTTCTCCAGATGTTCAGAATAAACTCTTCTCAGATATGTTGGTCTATTTAAAATCGAAAAACCCAGATGAAATCCAATATTGGATAAAAACTCAATGGTCCAAGGTTCGGGAATTTTTCACAGAGAGAGGATTTATACTTAAAGTAAAAGGATTAGATTACAGTTTTGATATAGAAAAACTTAGTAATCAAAAATTAGATGATAAAACGAAATATAAATCGCGTTTAGCTACAACTTCCGACATAGATTCATTGATAGAGCTTGGTAGAGTCGATAAAGAGCTTCAAGAAGCAGGATTAACTGAAGAATTTTTCCAAGATTACTTTAAAAATAAAGTTTTGAAAGATGGCCATTGTATTATTATTTCACAAGAATCCCAGGATGTTTGTGCTAGTGCTCCTCTTTTAGATCAGCCTTCAAGTGATAAACCAAGGCTTGTACTACGCTTTACTGCTACACGACCAGGATTTGAAGATTCATGGCCACTTTTACTTACTGACATTGCACGTGAATGTAAAATGGCTGGTTGGGAAAGATACCCTTTGCATTTTAATACAGAAGAAGGTAGTGAAATTGCTAAAACTCTTGTTCAATTTAAACCAAAAATTACTGATAATTATTCACTTTTTACATTAGAATTAGCGAAATAGAAGTCTGAACTATCAGTAAGCCAGAGATATTATTTTACATCGTTAAATTAACACCTGAGAGTGGGATATTTGCTATTCTAAGTTACAAATGATGATGGCATAGAAGCCGTAGGATTAAAGGAACTAGTTAAAGAAATGAGTTCTTTAGGAGACATTATTGTCGTTGCTCCTTCCACACAGCAATCAGGAAAAGGAAAATCAGTAACATATACTCAACCAGTTAGAATTCAGGCGAAAGAGAAATTTCTCGATGACATGATCATTTTTGTCCGACAAAGCGAGATTACTCGTATTCGCTAACCTCTCCCTCTCTCTTATATTCATAAAAAGTCTCCCTCCATAACCTCTTCCAAGCGAGGTGATGAAAAGAAAAATTCCTAAATTCTTGGGTTTTATTCACTTGTAACTACGTGAGACGAGTTACCTGTCAAAGGCAAGAGAAGAATGACCCTTTAGGCGTGAGAGGTATTAGCGCTGGGGATATCAGCAGTAAGGATGCTTCAAGTAGTCCCAATGAATAGTAACCCTTTTAGTGGTGCTAATCTGCCGGATAGCGGATGTGTGACTCATCCTGTCCAGAACTCTTTTCAAGAGTTGTCTGACAAATCTAGTCATGAAAATACAGGCTTATTCTGTTTATGGTACTCCAGCTGATAGCGTAATCATTGGTCAGAAAATTTGTATGCAGCAGTATAATAAAATCCCAGATTTCATCCTTAGTGGAATAAATCATGGTGATAATACCTCAATTCATGCTATTTTCACATCAGGCACCTGTGCAGCTGCATTAGAAGGAGGTATCTTGGGAATTACATCATTTGCGTTTTCCTTAGAACTACCTGAAAATGAACTTTTCGAGAAAACTCAGGATTCTTCTTCTAGATTTAACATCGCAGCGAAACGAGCCAAAGAAATTGTTTCACACGTTCTATCGAATCCTTTTCCAAATTCAGTGAAAATTCTCAATGTTAACTTTCCCAATAGCGTTGATCTAACAACAAAGATAAAAGTTGTTAAACTCTGTCCTGTCAAGTACGTTGATAAAGCAATTGAGGCTTTAGATCCACGGAATATTCCTGTTTACTGGCTTTGGGGCCAAGTGCAAAGCAACTTACCTATTGATACCGATAGTTACGTTTTACTAGAGGAGAAACTAATAACAATTTCCCCAATTTCCTTGAATTTAGGAAGCGTTCACTTGGAAGAAATGAAAGATTACTTTTCACGGTAAGTACTAAGAGAATAACGGTAGTTTTTATTCCAATGGAATTTTTGGAATAGCACTAGTCTGTTTTTGATAGGTCAACAATATTTGTCCAAGGGAATCAAAGGCTTTCAAGATATTATTACCTGTTTTGGCAGAAGTTGTGTGAAAAGGAACCTGTAATTCGTTATTCTCATATTCATTATTGTATTCTTTCTCAATCTCTTGGATGAAATTGTCAACAGGATCAAGATAGGAGAAATGAGAACCATCCAAATCAGACTTATTTCCAAGTATAAGTAGGGGAACTTTTCGTTGAGAATGGCTGAAGATTTCTTTTTTCCATTTAGCAAGGGAGTGAAGTGATGTTTCACGGGTCAGGTCAAAAACAAGAACACCTGCACGAGCACCACTAAAATACAAGTTCCTAACAACATCAAATCGAGTTTGGCCGGCCAGATCCCAAAGCTGCAGACGAAGATTTTTGCCATTATGATGAAGCTGAAATGTCGAAATATCTGTTCCTATGGTAAGTAGATAATTCGTTGTAAACGCCCTACCCAGTAAATGTTGAATAATTGCCGTTTTACCAACCCCTCCATCACCAAGCACACACACCTTGAAATTTGAGCGGAATATTCCCTCAGCGAAATCCATTTTTGCTCGTGACATGAATTGCTCTTCCTATTGTGTGTTTTTCCCTTTTCAGGTAATTAGGTCAACTTTCTAGAGGTAAATATTTAGATTCTTCACAGTTTAACGGAATAGTTGATTATCAGAGGGGTTCCCTCTCTGTAGCACTAAGATAACACTTCTATTATATATTTCCAATTTAGCTAAGAAATGGCTGTAATTTATTACAATAAAGATAAAAAACCCATGAAATTCGCCTTAGCTACAGTCAATTCCAAAATAGATTGACTTGAAAAATAACGATAAACCATTAGAGATGGAAGATGTGACTGAAGCCATTATAGATATTGGTTATGATTGCCAGGTATCAAAAAATAGCTTAATTGTTAAAAATCCCGACCATGATTGGTTTAGGATATTTTTACGAAGATATTATGTTCATACGAAAGATTTTCAGTATCTTTTCGGATCCACTCAAGCTGGTCGACGACCCGATCGGGCGTACTATATGGTACCAGAGGGATATCGTCTAGGACAAGGACAGAAGGCTTTTGATCGTGAGAGAGGGAAGAAATTATATGAAGTAGTTCTCCGTTATCTTAGAGAGGAAAACGTACCCGTTATTGTGCAAGATGGAATTCAGGGGGAACACGGTTATGAAGTTGGTCTTCGAGTAACAATTAGCGCAAAAAATCCTCATTCAACCTATATTGGTTGGTTCGGTAAGTTAATGGTATTTCCACCGAAGGAAAACCAGCAAATTGACTGCTGGAACTTCATTGTTCAGGAACGATTACCTTTACGGTATATAAATGAAATACGGGAATTTTGGCCGAACTTTGATCCGAAAGAGCCAATCACATTATACGATTTCAGTGAAATGGAGCAGAATAAACGCCGTGTGATGAGCTTACGGGTTGACTATTTTGGTGGAGCATATAAAAAACCAAATCTTACAATGGTTTGGAACAAAGCCGAATCAGATGGATTTATTTCTTATCATGCAGGAATGACATCAGATAGAGTCCTCAAGGGATTATCTGGTACAGGGAAAACCACTTTATCTGTGGGTCCTGAACTACAGCAAGATGACGCCTGTATTGGAAAAATCATACGAAACTCAGAGACAAATAAGATTGAAAAAGTTCAATTAATTGGGTTAGAGGCAGGTTCGTTTGCTAAATCTCAGAATTTAGGCCCATTATGTCCTGAATGGCCAGGCCTTATGAAATCCTTAGAAGTGGACGAAAATGGGGAACATCCTGTTGTTTTAGCCATGAACATCGACTGTGAAAACGTTAAATACCAAATTAAGAATATAAATGGTTACAACGTTAAAGTCCCTGAGGTAGAGGAAGGAAAAGAGGTAGGATCTCTTCTCTGCACACAATATCATAGCTCGGGTACAACAAATGGTCGATTTATATTTTCTTTCTCTGAGTTAAATCCTGATTGGGGGACTTGTGAAGTACCCCGTTATCTTAAAACTATCGTCCTTTCTATGAAACGGTTCGATTATATGCATCCTATGTTTCGAGTAGTCGATCCAATTATTGCTGTTGCGTTAGATAGCGGCATAGAGTCAATAATTACCTCTGCAGTGGCAGCTAAAAAACCTGGAACGAGAGTCCGCTCTTATGCAGCTACAGATTTTATGGCCCGTGAACATTGTCATCAAGCTCTACTGAAGTTGGAAATGTACAAAGACATGGGACTTGGACCAGATGGTAAACTAGCTTTCATTGTGATTAATACCGGAGCCATTGGTGAACACGATATTAATGGCAATCAAATTCGATTAACCGATGAAAATGGTGATTTTTTACCAAAGATTGACAGAAATTCTGGTAAAATTCTCAGAAATGAACTGGGAGAAATTGTTTATCAAGGACAAGGAAAGAAAGTGAGGGTTCCCCACTCTAAACGATTATTAGATCTTGCAGAGCATCGTAAAATTGAACAATGGATTTCTCATCCGGTTTTTGGTGAAAGAATTCTTCTTCCTGATCCAAATGAGCTTGAGAATAAATGGGAAATGAAACGTTTTGGAAGGATGTTCAATCGTCTTCGCTATTATAGTGAAAAGGAATATCTAGCATTTGTTAAAAGAGATATAAAAGAGCGAGGTAATTTCTTGAAGAAACTGTTCAAGGGACAAGCCTGTGAAAGGGAACTGGAGGAAGTAATTTATGTTTGGGATAAAATGGAAATTCCAGAACCAAAGGTAATTGAAGAATTCTACCGTAACTATTATTGGGATTACTGAGGGTATCCTTGTTCCTCATTTCGACATTATCTCTGCCAAGCGGGTTTATTTACAACCACGATTGGAGTAGACTCTGTTTCATCGAATTCCTTACTAGAACCTTTATAATCTTCTGAAAAATGATCACTGTATGTCCTAGGACTCAGATCTGGACTATTACCAAATTTGGCGTAATATAAAATAGCATCTCGTACAAAAGGAGATTTTCTTTTTTCATCAACTAGAGAGAGGATTTGCTCAACTTCACTCGATATTCGAATAGAGAGTCGGCGCGATTCACCCTTGGACAAGCTTTTTCGTGGAATCATCATCACCATTTTTCATTATGTCAGACGAAAACAAATAATGTCTGACATTACAAACGGTCTTTCGTAGTTATATATTTTTTCTTCCATTTGACTAGGAATTTGTCATGCAATCTAGTAAAAAGATTTGTCAGATTAGCAAAACTCCCACTTTAGGAAAGGATATTTTGTTCCCTATAATACCGCTGCTCCTAGTAGAGCTAAGTACGAAGCTGCATGCTTTACCTTCAGATAAACTTCTCTCCTCTCTAAATACCTTAAACTCTACCCTGAAACTCATAATATGTTTGATAAAGGTCACGATATACCTCATTGTTTACCATTAGTTCCTCATGAGTTCCATCTCCGATAATCTCTCCCTGATTAAATACGAGGATTCGATCTGCTGAAATTATTGTCGATAAACGATGTGCAACAACTATACTCGTTCGTCCTTCAAACAAATTATCAATTCCATCTTGTATTAAGCTTTCAGTATAAGCATCAACAGAAGCAGTTGCCTCATCAAGAATGAGGATTTTAGGATTAGCGACTAAAGCCCGTGCGAAGCTAACCAACTGTCTTTGTCCTAATGACACTTTAGCTCCTCTTTCCCCTACATCGGTTTGTAATCCTTCGGGTAGAAATTCAACAAAATCAATAACGTGAGTTGCCATAATCGCAGATTGAAGAGTTTCAGCGCTAATCTCTTTCTGGGAACCATATCTAATGTTTTCTTCAATCGAACCACTAAATAAAAAAGGGTCTTGCAATACAATACCCAATGTACTGCGATAAGCATCGATATCATAGGCTTTAATCGAATAGCCATCTAAATATATATCACCAGCTTGAAATTCATAGAAACGTGCTAGCAGTGATATAAAAGATGTTTTTCCTGACCCTGTATGACCGACTAATGCTATATTTTGTCCTGCTGGGATTGTAACGTTTAAATGTGAAAACAAAGGAGGATCATCTTTTGAATATCCAAATGTAACATCTTTAAATTCGATATGTCCTCTCACATCTGCTCCAGGAATAATATCACCCCATTTCATTTCACTAGGAATTTCAATAAGGGAAAAAATGCGTTCTGCAGCAGCACGGCCAATCTGGAATTGAGCAATTTGTTGAGAAAAACTAATCAGAGGTTGAATTAGTAGTAGAGAGTAAATATAGAATAACCACAAATCACCAATCGTAATTGATCCATCAATTACAAAACCACCCCCAGAGGTTACGATTAAGAAGTATATTAATGTTGACACAAACTCAAGTATTGGAAACATGGTGCTAAATACCAGAGAACGGTTAATATTAGCACGTAAATTTTCATTGTTTAGTTCAACGAATTCTTCTATGTTTTGAGCTTCCCGAGCAAAGCTCTTAGTAACCATGATTCCAGCAATACTTTCTTGAGTTGCCCCATTTACAGCACCTACAGTACGCCTACAAAGACGATTGAATCGCATGAGCAAATAACCAAGACCAAGTGTAAATACAAAGATTATCGGGGCAATCATAAATAGAATGAGTGTTAATACAGAATGAATATAGAACAAGATTCCAATCATGCCAACAATTGTAATGAAATTTGCTGCAAGCTCCACAAAAATCAGCATAAAGTTACCTAGTTCCCATGCATCATTTACAACGCGACTCATGATTCGTCCAGTTTTATTTTTGTCATAAAAAGAAAGATCATGGACTTGCAACTGGATAAACATCTTTAAACGTAAAGTTGTCACAGTTTTTGCTATTATTGACCATTCTGAACGAATGATTAAATACAGGCCTATCCATAACATCACCGTTCCTATTAAATTGCCCCATCCAAGAGATTGGACAAAATTAAAATCCGGATCGGTTTTACTAAGCTCGTTAATTGCTTCTCGTAGAAATAACGGAACAATTATACTTATTACGGTGTTTATCATAAACAATGCTAGTATAAGAAGAAGTCTCCTCTTTTCTGTAACCGCAAATGCCCAAAGACGAACAAGGATCTCTTTGAAAGAGTACTCTTGATCGTAATCACTTTTTTGCGCGCTACTGAATGCCATATTAATTCCCTTCAATAACTAAAGGAGGTAGTGTCATATAGCGTCTAAAAATTCGTCTATATGGCGCAAAACTTGTAATTAATTCTGCATGGTTCCCAATACGTACAATATTTCCCCTCTCCATAAAAATTATTTTATTTGCAGTCTTTAGTGTCGCCAACCTATGTGTGATGATTATTGTTGTTCGTCCTTCTTGGAGGTTCAGAATAGCTTTCTGGATACGTGCCTCTGTCGCTGCATCAACAGCTGAGGTAGCATCATCCATAATTAATATTCTAGGGTCAGCTAAAAATCCACGGGCCATTGCAATTCGCTGACGTTGTCCCCCACTTAACGTAACCCCTCTTTCTCCCACAATTGTGTCATATCCTTCAGTAAATTCTTGTATAAAGTCATGAGCTTGAGCAGCAATAGCTGCAGCCATAATTTCTTCGTTAGTAGCATTGTCTTTTCCATATGTGATATTATTTCTTATGGAAGTTGAAAAGAGAAAAGTATCTTGCTCTATAACGCCAACAAGACAGCGTAGTGTTTTGATATCCCAATCTTTCACATTAACATTGTCTATCAGAACAGATCCCTTTGTTACATCATATAACCGATATATCATTTTCCCCAAAGTAGTCTTTCCACAACCTGTAGGACCAATTATTGCTACAGTTTCTCCTGGTTTAATTGTTAACGCTATATTATTCAATACTGATGGGCTATCTTCTTTGTACGAAAAATATACGCTTTCAAATTTTATCTGGCCTTGAGGTTCCTTTTCAGGGATGTAATCTCCAGTTTCTATAACATTATCATGAATTACGACATTAAAGATTCGTGCTGCGCCAGCAAAGCCTAAAAGAGTCATGTCTAAGATCCAGCGCAGAAACATTGTTGGCATAGCAAGTATACTTGTAAGGCCTAGGAATGTTATTATTTCACCCATTCCAACAGATTGTATGTAAACGGAATAACCAAAAATACTAACATTTGCGACTCCCAACAATGTGATATCCATTAGATACACGCCTGCAATAAATATGAACGCAGTAGTTATTCCCAATACTAAACTAGGTACATAAAAAGCTGAAGTAACTCCTCGTACTTTCAGAATGTCTTCCAAATTTTCAAGAGTTGCTGAAAACTTCTCAATTTCCTGTTCTTGAACAGAAAATGTCCTAACTACTCGAACTCCAGTCAAATTTTCCTGTAATTCTGCATTCATTCTTGCCACACAGGCTTGTCTTTGCTTGGAAAGGGGATGTAATTTCTTCCCAAATCGGTTTAAGGAGAATATATAGAGGGGTAGTGTAAGTAAAAACACCATTGAGAGAGTCGGTGACGCAATAAACATTGCTATCCAAGTAAAAAGTAGTGTTGAAACAGTAGTTACCGTTATTCGTACTCCAGGTGAAATGCTGGCATTTATCTGGCGTGTATCTCCAGTCGCCATTTGAATTAGATCCCCAGCTCGACTTGTATCGTGAAAACTCATTGATTTTGTCTCTAAATTTTGATAAAATTCAATTCTAATCTGCATCTCGACATATTGGGCAATTATTTCATTCAAGGCTGCCGCGATGGAATTTGTTACCAGCTTCATTAATCCAATTGCGATTATAAGTGTACCAGCACTCAGAATGAGACTGAGTTCACCAGAGGGTATAGTCTCAAAGACGTACCCCAGGATGAATGGAATTAAGGTCTGAAGGAAGATACCAATAATCGTAGTTACTGTTATAATTAGAATTTTCCAACGATGTTTAAGAACGTGTCCTAAAAGCCACCATTTGTATCCGCGCGAGTACCAGCGTTGAGAAAGATAATTTTGGTTACGGCTAGCGGAGTCGGATGTCAATTTGTAATGCCTCAAAAAAGAACTGGGGGGGCTAAACGAAATTATATTCCTTATTATATTTTTGTTGGTATGATAGATGTGTTGGTGTGGATTTCTTCTGATTTTCGAATTATTTTCGGAAAAAATGGGCAAGAATTTATTAATTCTCCTTCGGTTGATAATGTAATGCGATTTCCAGACCTAAAAAGTCCCTGGTTGTATCCTGTTAATCATGAACGAAAATTATTTTCGGGACGAGTTTTTGAAATTCAATATGGTCGTATTTTCGGAGTCATTTTAGTCATTTTCTGTTTAACCATACTCTCTTTCTTAGCATTTGGTACGATAGAAGGTATAATAACACTTGTTTGTTTATTATTAACTATTTTAATCTTTTTTCCAATACTTGTTACTCCTTGGGATCTTGTATTATCCAACAAACGTTTTTCTGCTAGGAAACGTTTTTGGAATATTGGATTCTTCTCTAAAACTCATTCTTTTAACTTAGAATATATTGAAACGATAACTATCACGCCCCGTATTAAAATAGGGATCATTCTTACAGGGTTTTTTATTATTCAACAAGCCTTAATGTTTCTCGAATTTGGCTTATCACAGAATCTTTCTTTGCCAATAGAAGTCGAGATTATTCTCTTTTTGCTTGAAATATTCGTGGGGGATATTAGTACGCCTCTTAATTCATTCCTTTTCGATCTTCTCCATCCTATTCTTGAATTTTTACCATACTTGGGATTATCATTACTAATCATTGGGGGTTTAATCTTTCTATTCGGTTTTCCCCACCGATCTGAATTAGAAATACGAACCACTGGAGGTAGAATATTTCGATTGAATGCAGGTAATCCACGGGAGTTACACACATTACTAGCTAGTGTGAGCAGAAAAAATAGAATCTTAAGCTCCCAAATAGATTGGTCATGGGATCTTCCTCTCTTAGAAAATGAAACTGTGACTTATAGAACTCAAGTAGGGTTTATCGACAAGAAAACACAATTCTTAGGAATAATTGGATTACTATTTTTTCTTAATTCTCTTGAGAATTTCACATTCATACTAAATTCATTCTCTTTTACAACTCTCGTTATTGGATTACTTAGAATATTTGGGTTTCTGCTAGTTATAAATACCATACGATTTGCAAAAAGTTATGTTCGTTTTGCTGTGACTAATTTACGATTAATAATTCAACAAGAGCGCAATTTAGTTTCTGGATTATGGGGTAAGCGAGTTTACACTTATTCTGAGTTACCCCTATCACTTTTACAAGGTTTTACAATCAGTAATTTTTCAGGTATATCGCTTCCAGGAACTCTTCTTATTGGAACTACTATCTTATTTGGTCTCTTGTCCACCTATGAGAGTAATGATATTGGTTGGTTATTTATTAGTTTCACATTAGCTATTGTTTTCTTTCTATCATTCTTCCGTACTTTCACTAATATATCATTTTTAGCTAGTTCAGGTACCAATCTAACTTTTGGTTATCGCCTTCCTGCAATACTTTCATGGTTTTCTCATCGCATCGAAGAGAAATCTATACGAGGATTTGTCCCCTACGAGATATTATTTCCCAATATTCTCAATGAAGATAATATTCTGGGATTATTCAATGCCTGTCGCCGAGTTGTCCCAGAGTCTGATAAATCTCATCGAGATGTGAGTCATGTAATAAAATTTACCCATCTTCTTGATAGGGATGAAAAAATTGTTGAAACCTGGAGAAAATATGGGCCAAAGGCGTATCATCGACAATCGATATTGGTGGGTTTCTTACTAGCGATTACTTTCATGATATTTTTACAGAATAACCTAATTCCACAGCTAAAGCCTATCTTTGTTTTTATTTCACTTATTTCGATTACCATCCTTTCATTAAGTCAGTTGATCAATCGTTATAGATCCCTAATAATTGTTGAACGTGAATCAACAGGTGAACGTCGGTTACTATTTATTGACGAAATATTGCCTCGTCGTATTGCTCGAACGATTGGCATATTACCCCAACGAACAATTACTGAAATTAAGAATGAAGCGATTTTGGGCCTCAATTTTCGCATGCAAATCCCTGCTTCTGCACATAGACTGATACTTCTTCTTCTGCAATTATTTTTGTCGTTTGTTGCATTAAGACATATTGATACTATGATCCGTCATTCGACCATTGAATATCATATATTGCTTAATTTTGCTGAAATGTTGATAGCATTCGTTGTTATTATCATTATATCAAGATTTATATCTGAACTATTCACCCTAATTCCCCGATATAGTCTGTCAATTCAAAGCCGCTTTTTCTCTTTGTTAATCCCATATATTAAAGGTGTCAATAAACTAAGTGAGGTATTATAATGATTATTAGGGACATTCGCCAAAAATTTCGATTAAGGATGTTGGCTTTACTCGTTGGGGTGTATAACTTGAACAATGAAGCGAAAAAAATGTTGATTCACGAAGAAAAGCTAGTATCGGCAACAGAAATCATCTATTTTTCTGAATCTCTATATTTAGCGGCCTTTATTATTCTTGTTGTGATAATTAGTGTAATTTTATTAGGGATATTTAACTCTACATTATTCATTCCCTTCATAATGATAACTACATTACTAGCTCTTCTTTTTATTGGTGTTGTATACTCTGCTACACGAGTGGAAATGATTTTCTTATCTTCTGAACGAGTGGTAATAAAGTACCTAAGTATTCTGGAAAAAATTCTTAGGGTCAAACGTGAGCTTTCTCTTTCAATCGATCAAATTTCAATTATCTCGTATGGACGTGCACCATTTAATCGAGGAGCGCTAGGATTAGCTCTATTAGGAACACTCACAGTTTCACTAATGATGTTTATATTAACAAATGTTTTGATAGATTCCTTCTTGGCACAAATGACGGTTATAATCATCAGTATTCTTGTTATTTTGATTGTTCTGCGTCTTATATTATTTGGCTTACGACTCACTCGTGGAGTATTGGAACTACAAACAGTGGGATTGACAACTCCAGTTCAAATAGGTTTAGATAAAGGAGTACCTAGAAGTTTTATCCAAGAGGTTCATTTAGCAGTTTTAGAGCGGGTACATCATACTTTACATCACGAAGATCAGGAGGATATTGATATTATAGAATTTCCACTAGAGAGTTCTAAAACATTAAAAAATGCTTTTAATCAGGTTAAAACTTCTAATGAAAAAAAAATCCTTAAACTTTTAGATCAAAAACCTGCTCAGGCTGAAGAACTGTGTCGAAACATCCCCGAGCTTTCTCATGAAGAAATTGATGCAGTTCTCTCTATATTACAGGAAAAAAATCTGATCAGCTATGTAGTAGATGAAGATGTTTGGAAATTATCAGATATCTCCACTGTTCAGAACAAGTGAGAAAAAAAATATTGATGTAATATCAATGTTGACATTATCAGTCCTGATCGTAATCCTTAGATAACATCCCCGATTATAGACCTGGAGTCAAGTTTATGATCTATGAACTCACATTTTTATCTTGAAAGAAGTGCTCAACCCAAACAAACTCAAATTATCTCTCTTGGTGTATTAAGTAGTAACACATTCTATCCTACGATGGCCCCAGACGTTTTTGAGATTCTAGTCAAAGAGTCTTGCTTTCACATTAAGGATGATGAAGGCCAAATGTATTCTTTTGATGAGTTTCAACAAAAAATTATGTACTCGTTTAGCAATTCCCCGCCAGTGATTTCACTCAATGCACTCCCTTATGGAAACTCCTAAAAAAGTTCTTCAATTGGATTAAATACACTGAATTTGTCTACTCGAACGCTCTCTTTCACATCAACCATCATTTTTCTTATAAGAGTAGCTGCAGATCCTAATCCCTCATCTTCGAAAATTGAGATATGTTCATGACCACTTACGCTCCATCCTGTCTTTGGATTAAGAGTTCCAAGTTTTGATACAAAATCACTAATATCTGCATCACTTGCTAGGAGATTGTTGAGTATGGTATCTTTTATTGCTTCAAGTGATAAATCATTTATATTTACTTGAGGTTCAGCTCCTGCTTTAGGATATTTTTGTAGTAAATCAACCCAATTAGTGTCTAATTCAAGCATACTAGGTCTCATATCATTCAATAACCCGAGGATTTCCATCTGGTCTCCCTCGGTTGTAGTACATAATTCTTGGGTTAATGCTCTACTCAAAATTCGACAATTTACTAGGCTAAATCCTGGCAACAGTACTTTCCCTTTTCGTGCATTACCTGGTACTAATCCAGTGAAATACTTTGACTCTAAGCTGTTGATAATAATCTGTTCTAAGATCGTGAATGGGACTATTTCTCCAAGAAGATCAACTTTTCTTTCTGTTATACGGAAACCCCGACTATAATATACGATGGGAGACGTTTTGGCCTGTTCTAAACCGTCCATGATTGTCTGTGCGAAATTATCTATTTCTTTACGAATTCCTTCATTCAAATCTCGTTTGGTTACTACAGGAGCAATTGGGTAATTGTCATACGGTAAGAAAGAGGAGATAGATGTAGCTTGTGATAAAGAATTAACCCAGAATTTCTTGGTACAAGAATCTAAAATAATAATCATACCCTCTGCTGTACTACCAAAACGTTCACGTAATTTCTGCCACTTTTCTTGCCCACCTACGGGCAATAATAGGCTAAAAAATCGCCCTTCATCAAATGAAATACGTAGATATTCTGTTTCGATTGTACCCCCGAAATCCTCTTCATAACTCATTGATTGATCTGTACGGGCTGCTAGTATGGTTACTAATGCGGTTTTACCACCGCCTTGAGTACCTACAACGAGAAGTCTTCCAGCATTTATTGATTCTTCTCTTGTGTCTGACATTGTTTCTATCTCCTTTTATACTTAATATTTGAAATAACAGTCATTAGATCCTTAGGATCTTTAGCACGTGCATTATCTAAAACTAAATGTAAATTATTTTTCTCTGGACCCAATGATAGGTATTTGTGGGGACGATAAATAATCTCAACAGGATCAATACCAGCTTCATCCATAATATCGACTTCTTTAAACGCCAACGCAGATATTCCCTCGGGATGAGTATCATAATAGATAATATAAGTTAAATCATCAACCATAAATACTGCTTGTCGTAATTTAACATTTTCATGAAGTGAAGAAACTTTAAAGGATGGAAGAGATAAAGCTTCAATTACAAGTGATTCTAGTAAAAGGTTTGTGTCAAAAAACCAAGGATAGCCGGCCATTTGGGCGTAGCGATATTCAAATGGAAATCCAGAGCGGATCCAAATGCTTAATGTCTCTGGATGAACACCCTTCTCATCAAAAGAGATTCCCCGCTTGAAATCGATATTTACTTGGTATACTGGAGCAAATTTCTTTGCAGTGATCAATGATGTCGTATCCTCACTTGAAAAGATGCTCTTAAGCAAACGAACAGATTGAATTTCCTCGTGAATCAACGTCTCTTCAAGAAGTTTCATCAGTTGATTGCTGATATAGTCCCACAATCTGACAGATAATTTATTCGTTAAGACATAATTCCCATCATTAAGATCATTCCTATTAACTCTGCCTGATAAGACAATATTGGATAATTTTTGACAAATTTCTAAGACATCAAACTTTGGCTGTCTATCAGATAGCATGAATAGAGTGGATCTAAGGATTTCTGTTTCAACACCACTGTAGTCGTATATCCAGGCTCTTGAAGGAATTTCTAGCACATTATCTATCACAAATTGAGAACTTTGCATGAACACATTATTCTGTTTCAATTCGTGAAATGGCGCTAGTATTCTTTCAAATGTGCCTTGCAGATCTCCAATATTCCCAAGTACTTCGCTGTTGCGATGTTTATCCATAATTGAGAGCCCTAGTAAATGCTCCTTCTTGAGTCGTAATTCACCTGGTCGGTCTTCCCCCTGACTTTTTGCCATAGTATTCATACGCATGATATCTGAAAGCCATGCTATAAACTTACCAATGGGGTACTTATCGAGAGATGAATCATAAAATGTGTTCAGTCCTTTTCTGAGTTCATCACGTGGATATCCAGGCATTAAATTGTCCATTATTGAGAACACTTGACCTTCATTAAACTGTCCGTCACTTGGATCTCGCTGATACTTAGACCATTCAAATTGCTCCTCAACCCGTCTAAAAGTAAGAGAGGTTTCGATTAAACTATCAATTTGATGGAACGATTGCCTTGTTTGTGATTTATGAGTTAATACATCTTCCGATAATGCGGTAAGTATTAATGCATCAGTTAGAAGATTTTGTTTTCGATAACTATTGTTTGGCCCAAAATAAATCTTCCGTACATCATTTACTGCGTCTTTTACATCAGTGTATTCAGTATAAGGCCAAAGGACTAAACCAAATAACTCTGGTAATTCATGTCGATGTGCGGATTGAAGTAATTTTGCACGTTGATCGAGAATATACTTCCGTAGTGAGTCGATATCAGAAAATAAGGACTTAATACTGGCATTTTCACTATTTGCTACATCTTTCCAATATATTATCTCTTCTTCTGTAATGAGATGCTTAATTTGCGATTGAAGGTCACGTAAATGTGATTCTAGACCAAATAAGTTATCATTAATTGGAACAATTACCGGAGCTAGCCATTGCTCAATCATTTTATAGGATAAGAAGAATTTCTCTGTCATTAATCGTGCATCTTCGATATTAGATGCTAAATTTCGAGCTGAACGAATAACATCTAGCTGGGGAAATAAATAATTAATTCCCAATTGACCAAATTCGTCTTCCAGTTGTTTCTCGATGTTAGATAAGTCTACCATATTTTTTATTCCTCCTGTGCTCCATCAACCGAAGTTTTCGTTAATAACCCCAGGAATCTAAACTCTTCTTTAAATAGCTCAATAAATGACTGAGTAATCTTTCTTTGCTGTAATATTGAAATATTTCCTCCTCCAAATGCTAGTTCAGTACTTTTTAATGCTAGTATGCTTGAATATATGTCAGCTACTGAAGCTTCGTCGTCAACAAGATTAAGTGCTTTGTTACCATACTGTTTAGCTAAATTCTGCGGTGTATCTGTAGTTTCCATTAGTTCCTTTCTTACATCCATACCCCCTGTTTCAGCTTGAGCCTCTTTAACTTCTTTCTCTAATTCATTGAAATAAACTTCTCCTCTTGGAACTAGAGTATCATAGGTAATTTTGAACGCATCCTCAATAGCTTGTTCCTCTGCTTCACTCCCTAAATGCGTATGCAAGTTTATTATAATATTTATAACTTCAGCTTCAACTTCCTTGGTGAGTACATATTTTTCAAGATTATTGATTCTTCGATTCAAAATTAGCCTCGATTGAATCTTACTCACACCTTCAGGTTCAGGTATTTGCTTTCCCAGATTTTTCAGGACTGATTCAATCATTACGTCACCTAATTCACGACATAGGAATTGAGATTGGTACTTTGTTAAATCAAGCATCGAAAGAACGGTAGAATTGGGCTTCTCAGTAAATAGTTCTCTCTGACTTTGTAGAATATGAATAAATTCTGACATATATCCACTATAATTGCGCTGTTGAGCATATTCACTTCTCAATTTTGCTCTGAAATTATCTTTCACTGTATTAAATTGATTCAACCTTGTCGAAAAGAGCAAAGCGCTCTTCATTGTCTCAATATCAGGGAATTCTTCAACGACATCAATTTTCATATCCTCTAGGACTGTAACTGCCTTCGCGTCAAACGCTAGCAATAAGCGAAGCCATAAGTGAAAGATGCGGTAGGGAAAATATTCTGGATCTTCACCGGCAATATATCGAAGTAAGAAGTTAGGTTTCAATTTTGTATGAGGATTTTGCTCCCCGATGAAGGGACGATTATCATCCCGATTAGGTTTAATGAAACGACGTACAAGTAATTTATCGGCTGTGTCATAATCAAAAAGGAAATCTATGACTTCTGATACTTCTTCATCCGATAAGATATAGAGTTTAGTGATTATTATCGACAATAAGCCATAAAGTTCAATTTGACATTTTGAATATTTTTTTGCAATATCTTCTGGTCGATTTAAATCATATATGAATGAGGACTGTTCGGGTTTTTCCGTTATCTCAGGGTCTAGAAAGCTAAGAAGTCCGATTCGGGTATCTTTAAACCGATCTCTGCTAGAGAAATAATCTTCAGCTAATAATGATTTCCGAACAACAAAATCTAACTCATTTTCTGGAACGGGAGGAAGAAATCTAATCTGGTCAGCAAAAAATCCAAGATCACCGTACCACGGACGAATTTTCCATTCAGAGCTATCAATCAAACGCTGGATAATTTTGTTACGTACACCTGTTGCCTCCCATGCATGAACAGAATCATCACCCAAGAAAAGGGACCGTTTGTAGGTTTTAGCTTCTTCCGTTCCGATTGAATCCACCGGATAACGTACATACCACGTCTCGCCTAATACCGTGGAAAACCACTTTTTATGAGCTACATACGTTTTCCAAAGACTTTCGGCCTCTTCGAAAATTGTCATTGTGTATCGACCTAGTTGGTTACTATTCCTGATGGGTTAAATACACTACGAAATACCTACCTATTACGCAACATCTGGTTAGCGAGACCTTGTAAATCGTATAATTATTCGTATTGATGTCATCCTTTTATCTCATACAACAATTATGTGAGTTTAGATGTGTAATGTTCTTGCCTGGTGATTATCATACTCATTCATTTCGTTGTAATCACGCTGATGGTCATTTAATGGAATATATTCGAGTAGCGATTTCTCTTGGGCTACCTGAGATTGGACTTAGTGGCCATTTTCCAATGTGTCTCTTACCTCCCCAGTTTCACAGGTATGCTATGGATATTTCTGAATTACCGAATTATTTATCCACTGCAAAGGAATTACAAGAGAACTTCAAATCAAAGATCCAAACCATGGTTGCTTTTGAAGTCGACTTCCATAAACCTATCTTTTCGCAATACAAACAAGCATTAAAACCGTATTTATCTGATCTGGATTATTTAATCGGATCTATACATGGTTTAAAATGGAAAGATCACATCATACCAATTGATAGTTCATTTACATTGCCAGATGAGTTATCACGAAAAAATAATGGGAAAGATACCCTGCAATTGTCATATTACAGCGATTTACTTGAACTAGTCAGAAGTAATTTCTATGATATTCTTGGACATTTTGATGTCATTAAGAAACTCGGCTTTACAACTGATAATGAAGAGAGAATATGGGAAAGCATATTACGAGTGTTAGATGCGCTCGAAACTAGTAATATGGCAGTCGAAATTAACACTTCTGGATTAAGAAAATCTGAAAAAGAATTATACCCAAACAAACGTATTATCAAGGAATTAATAGAGAGAAAGATTCCTCTTGTTATTGGAAGCGATGCTCATCGTCCTGCAGATGTAGGATATGCATTTGAACCTACGGTTCATTTTTTAAAGAAGAATGGCTTGAAATCGGTAAGTAAAATTGCTTCACATGAGCGAGTCCAAGTTCCACTGAATTGAAAGCAATATAATTTTACTATGGGAATATCGTCATTCGTTCTGAAAGGAGTTGCAAACCTGCCTCAATCAGTGTTGGAATGTTATTGTTTGCTCCATATAGAATATAGGGAATGAAAGCCCTTGAGAATGTGAATTGCATCCTTTCAACAAAGTACTTATCAATTACTCCATTATAAGTGGCCATTAATTCATTTAGAAAGAGCTTACCTTCCCGGAAAAAGAGAAAATCAACTGCAGGGTCGAAAATCTTAGTCTCTTCGAAATCTATAATTCCTGAAAGATTACACGAAATGGGATCAACAAGGATATTAGAGGTATCAAAATCTCCATGGACAATTGTTGGTTCAAAGGTGAAATCACTAATTTTAGATAAGAAGCGGGTGTATAGAGTTTGAATCCAAGCTTTCTGATAGTCTTCAACAAAGGACCAAACAATAGATTTTACTTCACGATATTCCTTTTCCCAAACGTCATGGTATGAATCAATGAAATTTGTGTAATCTACACCAAAATTATCAGTATATATCTTAACCAGTTTTTTATTGTGCAGTTGATTCAAAAATCTACCAATGGATTTTGCAAGCTTAATAAGATACGTATTATCAATTTTGTGTATAAATTTTGATAGAGAAATTCCTGGTATCTTTTTGTAACCCATTAGCGGTGTATTTCTAGTTAAATCAATGAAAACTGGATCAGGAATTAGAATTGAAAGATGCGGTTTTATTAATTTTAGAATTTTATCCTCTCTCTGTATTAATTGGATTCCTTTCGTGTTCCTTAAAGATTCATCAGGAATACGAAAGATAAAATCGTTTTTGACCTCAAAAACATTGTATGTTCCATGATAGAGAAATTTTATATCGTTTTTGTTAGTATTAGGTAGAAATTTGTTAAGAGCAGGCAAAATTTGAGAAATACTGATATCTTTGGGATTTTGCTCCTCATAGAACGTCATTGAATTAGTCACATTCCAATTTCCCGAAATTATTTCGGATTACGATATCCAAGATCGATAAGTTGGCCGTATACGAGTGCGACTATTATGCGAATCAACAATTTCATATCAATTTTCGATATTTCCACACGATTCTCGATCTCGTGTTCAAGGAATTGTTCCACAATCCATCTTGTTTCGTTTTTTTCCTCATATCGTTCTTTGACAAACTTACGGAAATAAGTTGTAAACTCAAGATTTTCATTCAATAACTTTAGTGAATTATCTAACCCTTTAATTGCTCCAAAATGACCCAGTCCAATATTCATTGGATTAGATTTAATTAAATTTTGTAAACTCTTAATATAAGTCTTAAAATGAAATTCAGGAGGCATACTTGAACCTAAAGTAACTAATTTTTCCGAATGCATAGTTGTCCCTCCTGATTCACCCACAAACATAAATTCTGGACGATTATCTTTAAACAATGTGGGGCACACATGATCTTCACAATGGCCAGGGGAAGGAACTAAGGAAAGGGAATGAGTATCAGAGAGACCAGGAAGAAAGATTTCTTCATTTGGGGAGACAATATTATAGGCTTTATCAGGAATTGGATGCATCTCACCAATCATGTTTCCAAAAGTTCGATATGCTTGTTTCATATGGAGATCAGGGTTCTGAAGCTGCTCTTTTGTCTTAGATGTGGTTAAAACTTTGACATCTGGATTGCAATCTTGGATATGGTTCCAAAGGGCCCACCCTCCACCAAAATGATCAAAATGATAATGTGTGGGTATCAAATACTTAATCTTTTTCAGAGAAACCTTAAGTTTCGATGTCAGATAAGTTAGTAATGTTGGTACATCATTCGATGTTCCACAATCTAGAATAGCATACGATTTTGGAGAGGTTACGATAAATGCAGAGCAGACTTCATGTGAATTGTATTGCTCGAGATCAATATGAACAATGTTTTCTGTAACATACCCAGAAGAGCGAAATATTCCAATTGAACTCATATCAACCTATCTTGGTCCATTCCTTTTATTTCTTCTTAAACAAAATTATATTGTGATTATCAAATATAGTAATAACCACCAGAATACTCTCTATAAACAAAACAAACAGGGTCAAGATTAACATCTAAAAAGAGTAACTGATCCACATAAAGAGTATTACTGCCGAATAATGACCCACTATTTGTAGACCAGCTTTGAATTCCTTTACACAGCCATTCAGCGAAAGGTTCTGAAGAATTGAACGAATCCAGATTATAATTCTTGGTTCCATCTACCCAATAGACGAAATATGAATCCTCAAAATCTTCTTCATATCCATAATATCCAGATCTTCCTTCGGGCCAATAGCTTTTTACAATAGAAGTATCCAGTAATAAATCATTTAACTTTTCGACACTCATTTCCCAAAACAAACTCAAATAAGACGGGGTAGAACTGAATAAATAGAAGATATCAACAAATTTTGAGTCCTCGATTAGATTCAATCTTTCCTGTAAAGTACTATTCGTCATGATATTCTCAGAATTAATACCTGTTATATTCTTAAGAGGTAAAACTTCGACATACTCCAAAACACTAAGTGCCTCATTATTAGCGTGCGGACGACTTATAATGACAGATATTTCAGGTTCTTTGTACATCTTCGTGAGAAAGAGGGGAGAAAAAGGAAATAGTAATGAGAAAATTCCTATAACCACGAATACATTTCTTATCCTTTTTGTAGACTTCAGATACCTCGTTTTTTTCATATTGACTATTATACTTCTCCTGGATTTGTCTATTTCAGGTACTAAATGCGATTCAATGATTTTTTTTATCTCTAATTTTCCTGCTCGCCTTCCTAATGCTGGAGCAACGAGACACTTAGACATCACTAATGCAACACCGATATAGAGGGGCGCGGAGTACTGGTCATAAAAAAGAGAGGAGGATATATGAGTTAGTCTTTCAAAAAATAATACAAAAACAGGAACAAATGAGAAGAATCCAAAAACAACCCTAGGCTCTTCTAAAACCCCCCTTCTAACATCTATATGATTGATATGCGAATCAGTTATTAAAATTGTAAATAAAAGGGCATTTGATACAACCCAGATAAATAAGAACCAACTTTCGGTTAGAAGTCCAACATATTGGGACAAGATATTTATGTCCGTGAGAGATGATGAAAAACATATTCCAATCAATAACAATCGTATAATGAGGGTAAGAAGAAAACAGAGTCCTATAATGGCAAGAAATCTCTTCTCTAATCGATTGATATTGCGTAAATTTCTACTGGACGCAATATTTGCTCCAATTAATGCTACAGCTATTAAATCCAGTAATAAGTATATACTAAAAGTAATTTTCAGAATTGAAAATAAAAAATATCCAAATTTCCAAAGACCCGAAATAGAAAAAATGATTATAGGGATCAGACTGATAACCATTGCTACAAAAATTGTATTTTGGAACCACCAGATCCTCCACCCTAAGAAACGTAATTCTAGCTGCCAACTGATATCGAGATCATGAATCTGGTTTTCAGTAGCCATAAATATTCACTTCTCACAAACAGAACTCCCCTGATCACCACCGATTACGGTTGTAAATACTCTCTATTGAATGGAAAGTTCAATTATCCAATAGCACACCGATTAGGCCCGATCTCAAGCTCACCTATTTGTATGGGGGACAGTATGAGCTTTCCTGAATTCACTTGGCGAATTGTTTGATGTGAGGATGGTTGTTTCGTTTGTTGAGAGGTTTGGACTGCATACTCTATAAATGCATTTTCATTTTTCTGAAGGATTGAGTTTTCCTTAAAAGTTTGAATAGCTGACACCAGGGGGGTATTAAAATGGTCTAATGTAAATTTTCCGTGATGCGCAGGAGCATAGAACATATTGCTAGGTAATACCGCTAGACGCTGATGAAGCGAATAATAGAGATCTTTGGCAAACTCGGCAGATTTATTTGCTAAATCAGGTCGACCAATCCCATCTATGAACAAAATATCTCCTGTGAGTACTCCCAAATCCTTCATCCGAAGGGAGGTACTTCCAGGAGTGTGCCCTGGAGTACTCATGGCATGAAGAAGTACTTTATTTCCAATAGAAAAAGTAGTATCCTCTTTCAATTGATTAAATTCAAATTCATAAGGATCATTGGGACTGACAAAATATTCAGCCCCTGTTTTTTGTGCAAGATCTCGGGCACCTGAAATGTGATCAGCATGTAGATGTGTGTCGATGATTCGTGTTATAGCTACATCCTTCTCTTCTGCCATTTTCACATATGGGGAAACATTATGAGCAGGATCTATTACGATGGCTTCTCCATTTGAATACAGAAAATATGATAAGCATCCTTTAGCTACTCTTCGTAATTGGATTAACTCCAGATCAGAATCACTTGTCACTTCTATATTATCAAATACATGGTTCCAAGCTGTCATCCCTCCAGCAAGAGATTTCACATTATAACCCAAACTATGTAATTGTTCTGCTCCAGTGTATGAATCTTTACCTTTTCCACAAATTAAGACAATCTCACTATCTTTAAACTCCTCTGGAAAGTCTTTTGACTTCATTAATTTCATAATAGGAAAATTAATACTGTTTAAAAGATTCCAATCAGCAAAATCCTTAGCGTTTCTTACATCTACGATGATTGGAACATCTCCAGATTGGATTTTTTTGTGGAATCGTTCAGGAGATATTTCAATGTCACTATTCCGCTTCATTGTTCTCAATTGGAATCTTCCTTGCATTTTTTTTTATATCTTGTTATACGAAGAGGGCTTACCTTTCTCATCATATAGATTAACCTTTTTTATGAACAAAATAGTTCTATTAATTTGACGGATACGAATATAAGCTACTACAAGGAGAATTGTCCGAAATCAACAAAAATAATGTTTAATAAAATAATACCTAGCTAGATTCACTCGGATACTATTAAATAATACTAAAGCCCCGTGGTGTAGAGGCTATCATATGAGGCTTTGACCCTCACGACTCCAGTTCGAATCTGGACGGGGCTGCCATTTCTTCTCTACATACATTAAATGCATATAAATTACAGTCAAGCCCCATAGTGTAGTGGTTAGCACCTCAGGCTCTGAATCTGAAGACTCCAGTTCGAATCTGGATGGGGCTGTTCTAATTTTCCCATTTATCGTGAATCTAAAATATCTAGATTTTTTCCTGAAATCAAACAAGATTTATTAATAATTTGACAATAAAATGATTCTATTGAATTAAGATGAATCAAAATACACACCCATTTGATTATTTAGCAGGACATCGAACGATCAGTTTAACAACGTACTATAAAAGTGGAAAAGGTGTAGCTACTCCAGTAGAATTTGTGAGGAATAATGATCGCTTATATGTATCAACCAGAAAGGATTCTTACAAAATTAAACGTTTAAGGAATAATTCCGATGCAAAAGTTGCCCCATGTACAATGCGTGGCAAGCTAAAAGGCCCTGAAATTGAAGTGAGGGCACGAGTACTAGCTAAAGAAGAGGAGCAATTTGCGTTTGAAACAATGGAAGAAGCAAAAACATTCCTTATGAAAATTCTCATCGCTTTCACGAAATTCGCATTTTGGAGAAAAGAAACAGAACGTGTGTATTTGGAAATAACTCCTAACAACTGATTACCTTTAGTTTTTAATCCGAATTTATCAAGAAGAATTATTTCTTTATTTTCTGCTTCTTTTTCTTTGGTTGAGGAAGTTGTTTCTTGATTCTTGCCCAAGTATCACGTAATGTAATCGTACGGTTGATAACTAGTTTTTTCTTTGTAAATTCCTCTGGATCAGCAAAGAAATATCCTACTCGTTCAAATTGATAGTGGGTAGCTGGTTTAGCTTCTTTTAAACTGGGTTCTACATATCCAATTATCGATTTCAACGAATCAGAATTATAATCAAGTAAACCTAAGGGATCTTCTCGATTGAATAATCGATCGTATAAGCGAATTTCCGCTTTCAACGCATGATCTCGGGAAAGCCAATGGATGGTTGCTTTTACTTTTCTTCCATCTGGAGAAGATCCTCCTCTTGTGTTGGGATCATATGTACAATGCACTTCAAGTATTTTCCCAGACTCATCTTTCTTGACATCAGTACATGTAATAAAATATGCATTCCGTAATCGAACCTCTCTACCCGGCGTTAATCGATAGAATTTTTTAGGAGGGTCTTCCATAAAATCTTCTTGCTCTATATAAAGCACTCGTGAAAACGGTACTTTACGGGTACCTCTAGATTCATCTTTTGGATGATTTGGTATTTCTAGATGTTCTACTTGGTCTTCTGGATAGTTAGTAATAACAACTCGTAGGGGATTTAAGACTGCCAATACACGATTAGCTTCCTTATCTAGTTCATCACGAACGCACGCTTCCAATAAACCAACATCGATATTTTTTTCTCTCTTTGTAACACCCACTCTACCAAGAAAAGTTCTAATCGCACTTGCTGGGAATCCTCGTTTCCGCATCCCTGCTATTGTTGGCATTCGTGGATCATCCCATCCAGAAACATATTCTCCCTTAACTAATTCTAATAATCTACGTTTACTCGTTATAGTATATGTTACATTCAAGCGAGAAAATTCAATTTGCCGAGGTTTATGTTTTAATGTTCCTAATGCTAGTAATTCATCTATAAACCAGTCATATAAGGGCCTATGGGTTTCAAACTCTAGTGAACAGAGAGAATGAGTTATTCCCTCAATTGCATCAGATTCCCCATGAGTAAAATCATAACTAGGGTAAATTATCCACTCTGTTCCAGTTCTATAATGACTTACCCTTTTGATTCGGTACATGATCGGATCACGCATTAGAAGATTTGGAGAAGTCATATCAATTTTAGCGCGCAGGACCTTAGAACCATCCTCAAATTCACCTTCACGCATTCGCGTAAAGAAATCAAAGTTTTCTTCCGCTGATCTATTTCGGTAAGGACTGTTTACTCCTGGTTCTGTTAGAGTTCCTCTTTGTTCTCTTATCTCCTCAACACTCAAATCACAGATGAATGCTTTACCAGCCTTAATCAGTGCAACTGCAAATTCATACAGTTTCTCAAAATAATCTGAAGCGAAATATAATCGATCTTCCCATTCAGCCCCTAACCATTGAACATCCTCTTTAATTGCCTCTACATAGTCCATACTTTCTTTGGAAGGATCGGTATCGTCAAACCTAAGGTTAAAAAGGCCATTATATTCTTGAGCGACACTATAGCTTAAATAGATTGCCATAGCGTGTCCAATGTGCATCCAACCATTTGGTTCAGGAGGAAAACGCGTATGGACTCGTCCTTCGTTTTTATTAGTTCTTATATCCTCAACAATTATCTTTCGGATAAAATCAAGTCCAAAGTCATCCTTTTCTGGTTTATCTGATATGTTATTTGAGGTTTTCAAGTGTATACCACGTCTAAGAGATCGATTCAAGTAAAAATCTTTTGACTAATCAGTCTACGAGGCCTTTTGTCAGAATTTTAAAAATGGAGTTGTTTGAAACTGCTATTTGTTGGAATATCTCCCAACATTGTGATTTTTTATGCTGAGATTACTTGAAAACTTTTTTTATTTCTGAATCAGGAACATCAAATACTTCATTAGTTGGAGGAAGTGGTTCAGTATAAAAGAAATCTGGTAATCTATTATCTAACTCGGAAAATCCTGCTCTTTTATTGAAATCATTTTCTATTTCCAAAATAGCCATCCCATATGTTTCTAGATCAAATTCCTCGACCCCTAACATGGCACGAACTGTTTCCAGCATACCTTCTTTCGCTAAAGGATCTTCTAGAAGGGCATACGCAGTAAATAGGCAGTAGCCGATCGAATCAATAAACGCAGTAAATACTTGGTAAAATCGTGACAAGTCTCCTTTAGCTTTATCTCGTGGATCGACTGGATTCACTCCTTCAATCTCTGAAAAAATAGTATATCCCTCTGTATGATCTCCACCTTGGGGACTTGTTACGTATGTCACTCCAATTCCTTTTAATGGTCTTGGATCGAATGCTGGTAGAGACTGGCCTTTTGCATGACCTACATGAGTGACACCGTAAGCTTGACCAAAACGTAAAGCGCCTAATCCAAGTAATCTACCAACTGGATCTTTAGTTTTCACTTTATTGAGTAATTTGATCGCTCCCGCACCATCACCAAATTCAAGCACTCCTGCTTCCATTGCAACAGCTAAAGTATTTCCTGCTTCAATTGTATCAAGTCCCAAGTCATTACAGATTCGATTCAATTCTGCCAGATGATACAATGAATCAATCTCACACAGAGAGCCTAATGCCATCGCGGTTTCATACTCTAAAGTTGAAACTTGAATTGCTCCTGCTTTCTTATGATTCAAGGGATATGGCACCTTATTAGCACAACCAATGACACACCCTGGATTACACGGCCATCCAGTTCGTGCTTGAGATTTTGGAAATTTTTCTTTTGTTTTATCAACTAACTCTCTGATAGCTTCCCCCGAAATTTTACCTGCACCTTCAAAGGATCCTTTTCGCCAATTTCGTGTGGGTAACCCTCCACTTTCATTCATAACATTCATTAATCCCTCTGTTCCATAATCCCTTAGAGCTTCTCTTGCTTCATGCTTCAGTAATCCTTTTACAAGCTTCTTTCTACCAATTTCAAATAATTCTGGGTTCTTTGGCTTTGGTCGGGCACAATCTGTATCATCAGTGATAATGGCGATTATTCTTTTGGACCCCAAAACAGCACCCAGCCCTCCACGAGCCGCATACCGGCCTGGATCTGAATTATCAGGATTATTCCCAAAAATTCCTGCACTAAACATTAACTGTTGTCCAGCAATTCCGCAACCAAAAATTCCAGGTTTGTTGGGGTATTTTTTCCACAGACGATTAATTAAATCATAGAGACCCATATTGACAAATTCATTTGCTTTTACAAGTTCACACCTTCCCTTAGTTAGATAAATATTGTACCAATCATCACCTTCAGGAAAACCCTCTATGATTAAAGCTTTAATTCCTAAACGAGCCAGTTTTTGGGCACTCAATCCCCCTGCATTGGCTTCTTTAATTGTACCAGTCAAGGGAGATTTACCTCCGACCGACAATCGTCCAGTACTTGGTGCAGTGGTGCCTGTGATAAATCCAGGAGCAGCCACAAATTTATTTTTTGGCCCTAAAGGTTCTGCAAGAGGATCAACTTCGTTTGCAACGATAGCTGAAGTTATTCCTCTTCCACCTAAATGAACGTAGTTTTTGGGGACATTTTCCCATTCAGAGGAAAGTTTATTCATATTTATTCGTACAATTTTACTCACGCGGGGATTCTCCTTGGAATATTAGGTTAAATTAGACGCTTTCTCTTTAAAAGAACTTTATGTAATTTATTTAACAAAAATTATGTTATTCTGGGTTGCAACCAGTAGAAAATTCTTACAATTCTGGGATCATTTACAATAATCGAGTAATTCCTTGACTTTTGAGACTATTTTGACATTTTGGGGGATTTCAGGGTAGATAAAGGTAGATGAAGCATCCTTGATTAAAATAAATTGAATCTTTGCTCTTAAACTAGCCTCAAGATCTGATGGAGAATCGCCAATGAATACAGCTGATTGCGTATCAACATTCAATCTAGAAATTGCCGAATAGATTGCATTTGGATTCGGTTTTGGCTACAGTTATTTCAATGGTTGAGACGTTTGATTTACGTCCTTCTTCTTGGGTTATCTCTTCAGTGCCTATCTTGATTTGCTTGAGCCCCAATCCTTTAAGGAATGCCCGGCGGAGAAGTTCAACGGTATCCACTGCTCTGCTGATAGACCGTCCCCTGGCTTTAATGCATATTTCGTTTGCTCCTGTGTTGAAGAAAGTGAGGCAGGCAACCACGTAGTTCATCACTGGTTTCCTTCCTATGAGGACTGCGTTTTCGCCTGCTTTTCCAGGTGGCTTTGGGGGTGCTTTAACTTTTTTTTGGGGGACCTTAGCTTCTTTAGGTGCTTCAACCTTTTCAGTTTTCACGGTTCAAAGGTTAACACTAATATTGAAGAAACTACACTTTTGTGTCTCTAACAAGAATGAACATGCTCACCCTTTGGCAAAACATAGGTTGGAGAAAACGGAAATGGGAAAGATCCTAGTAAACGAAAAGTTTTGCAAGGGATGCGCTCTTTGTGTAGAAACTTGTTCACTAAAACTTATTCGAATTGCAAAGCGGATTACACCTGAAGGCTATCACCCAGCCGAATTTGTAGACCCCGAAGAAAAATGCACCGGATGCACATTATGTGCTCTAATCTGCCCAGATGTTGTAATAGAAGTCTACAGACAAACAAGGAAGGAGGCCGCCTAATGGAAAAGAGGTTCATGACCGGAAATGAGGCGATAGCTGAAGCCGCCGTTCAAGCAGGATGCCGATACTTTTTTGGATATCCAATAACGCCGCAGAGTGAACTCCCAGAATACCTCGCAAGGCGTTTGCCTGAGGTAGGAGGGTGTTTTCTCCAAGCAGAAAGCGAGATAGCTGCAATCTACATGGTCTTCGGGGCAGCGGGCGCAGGAGCCCGAGTGTTGACCTCTTCTTCAAGTCCAGGCATCAGCCTCAAACAGGAGGGCATATCCTATATTGCAGGGGCGTGGCTTCCATGCGTTATCGTCAACATTATGCGTGGT
>NJBF01000068.1 GCA_003144275.1 Candidatus Heimdallarchaeota archaeon B3_Heim | reverse complement strand
TTAACAATAGGATAATGAAAGAAAAATGGTGATTACTTTAATTGTACCTCTCCATTAAGGTCTATCATTTATTTTCTAAAAAAATAGAAATTGGTTTTTAATAATGTTGTCGGATATCGAAATTGCGGAGCCTAGGTGGGAGACTTGTTGGAAAGCTGACCCTGCTATATATATGTTGCTAAAAAGCAGTAACACAGTAGAAGAAGCTAGAGAAAAGATGATACACTATTTAGAAGGATTAGAGTGGGCTTATAGGCGTGATGTAACTCAACTCGCTTCTTGGCATTATATTATTCTAAAAGAAGCTGTACGCTGTATGAAAAATATCATCTCTCCACGGAATGAACGATTAGCACTAAGTTCATCACTCGAATATTTGTGGAAAGCTGCATCAACTGGAGATGCTGAGGTTGGATATGGATTTATACAAGAATTTCACCACCTCTTTTATGCGATAAATGGAAAAACAAATATTTATCCTCCATTGTTCTTAGATAAATTAAATATTCCAAGTTTTGAGGGAATTTACGGTCAGGAAGCAAGTATTAAACGGTCTAATTATCTGGATGAATTGTCAAAGAGCATGAGTAATCATCTGAAGAGATACCCAAGTGGATTTAATGAAGAAATCATTAAAGAAAGAATTAACCATAAGCTAAAGATATTAGATACCTTAGGGGGTACAGAGGATGATTGGATGGATTGGAGATGGCAATTCAAAAATGTTTTCAAAGATATGGAAGGTTTTTCGATTTTAAAACAATTAATTGAACTTACACCTGAAGAAGAAGATGCCATACATCTAGTTCTTGAGAATAATATTCCTTTTGGTATCACTCCCCATTATTTGCATCTAATGGACGAAAAACCGAGTCCGAATGATATTGCTGTCCGTAAACAAGTTATTCCGCCTATGTCATATGTTAAAAAAATGATAGAAGTAGGAGAAGATCGATCATCCCTCGATTTTATGAGAGAATCAGATACTTCGCCAGTAAATCTAGTAACCCGAAGATATCCTAAAGTTGCAATTATCAAGCCCTACGATTCCTGTCCTCAAATATGTGTTTATTGTCAGCGCAATTGGGAAATAACGTGTCCGTTTATGCCAGGAGCGATGGCTGATAAAGAAAACCTTGATAATGCTCTGAAATGGTTCGAAGAGCACCAAGAGATAATGGATGTTCTAATTACGGGTGGAGATCCTCTCGTTATGTCAAACAATCGTATTGAATATGTAATTAAGGCGTTATCCCAAATCGAAAGCATTAGAAGCATTCGTATCGCAACTAGAATCCCTATAACTGTTCCGATGAGAATAACTACCGAGTTATGCGAAATATTTGCCAAGTATCAAGAAATTGGAAAACGATATCTCAGTATGGTTCTTCATGTCGAACATCCATATGAAATAACTTATCATATGGCTGATGCAATAAAAAAAGTTAAGCAAAGCCAACTAGATGTCTATAATCAACAAGTTTTTACTTTTTATAATAGTAGACGGTTTGAGACTGTTGTACTTAGAATGAAACTTAAAGAAATTGGAATTGATCCATATTATAATTTTAATATGAAAGGCAAAGAAGAAATTGAAGATTACGCTGTTCCAATGGCACGGATTTTACAAGAAAGAAAGGAAGAAGCCCGTCTTTTACCAGGCATCTTTCGAGGCGATGAACCAGTTTTCAACGTCCCCTTTTTGGGAAAGAATCACTTACGTGCTTGGCAAGATCATGAATTGATTTCCATACTTCCAGATGGAAGAAGAATGTATTCTTTCCATCCTTGGGAGAAAAATCTAGCTAAAGTAAATCCATATCTCTATACTGATGTTAGTATTCAGTCTTATTTAGATAAATTAAAAAATAGTGGAGAAGATCCAGCTGATTATAGAAGCATCTGGTATTATTACTGATTGTTTCTCTTCTTTTAACGACATAAAACAAAATATTTCTTAATGGCAAATCTCAAAAAGAGATAGACAAGATGGTAGAAGTTATTAAAACGGATAAGGGGACTCCTCCTGGAGGTTATTATAGTCAAGGGATCAAAGCTGGCGATTTTTTGTTTACTGCTGGACAAATCGCTTACAATCCTGAAACAAAGAAGTTAATTAACGAAAACATAGAAGATGAGACTCGACAAGTTATGCAAAATCTTTCAGCAATTGCTGAGGCAGCAGGTACAACATTGAAAAATACAGTAAAAACAACAGTTTTTTTGACAGATATGAGATTATTTGACAGATTTAACACTGCTTACTCAGAATTTTTCCCTGAAAACCCCCCTGCAAGATCGACTGTGCAAGTTGGCCCTTTACTTAGAGAAGTACATCTAGAAATTGAAGCCATTATTTATTGCCTTCCAGAGTCTTAAGAAGAGAAATCGGATTTTCCTTTCACCATAGTTAGTGTCAGAAAAGCTGCAATTGAAAATATAACTGCGAAAACGAAAATTAATAGATAATTACTTGGATTCAATGTGATTAAAAACCCATCAATGGTTGGTCCTGCTGCTCGTACGACATTCACTGTTAACATAAATCCACCAAAGGCGCTGCCGATTTGAGTGGTATTTTTAGCTAGAAAGCTATTTGTTGTGGGCCAAAAAATAGCATTGACAATGAATAGAATCATATATAATGCAAACAGGACCGCTGGAGGGTTGAGGATGTAAATTCCAAGTATGACAACACCTTGAAGAGCCGATGCAAATAGGAGAGCTACTTTCTCCGTATATTTATCCGCCATCACACCTCCTAAAAGTTGACCTGATGCTCCAAACAGGTGGGACACTCCAATAAATAAGGCTGCGTGTGAAATATCAAACCCTTTGACTTCAGAGAGAAATGGCGCTAGTACAAAACTAACCATCCCCCATGTTAGTGACATAAGAACCATAAATACAAATATTATTAGCATTGTAGGGCTTATATTTGATTTAAGTTTAATTCGAAAATTAGTTGATTCGTTCTTAACGTGAATATTATTCTCTTTTTCCCGAGGAGATTCAAATCTTGCTACAAACACCCAAAATAATAAACTTAGAAGAAATAAGGGAAACGACCATAATAGATAAATTTGCCGCCAATTCATTATATTTAATAAGAAAAAAACAGATATGGGCCCAACAGCGGAACCAATTGTACCTCCTACTCCGTGAACTCCTAAAATTCTATTAATATATGAGGAGTAACCCCCATTTTCTTCATCCTTAAAAGCAGATGCGACCCACGATAATCCCGGAGGATGATACAGTCCAACTCCTAGACCTATAAGGCCAAAACTAAAGATTGTAATGACGAGGGAAGAGTCGGATAACCCAATTATGAAAGCTCCCAACGCGCTAAGGATTAAACTAAGACACATCATCATGCCTCTCCGAGAACGATCCGAAAACCATCCAACTAATGGTGCTGGTAAACCTGCAGCTAAAGCTCCTATAGTACCAATAGATCCCAACCCAATCCACATGAACTCCCCCAAATTTAGATCTTCCCCAACAACTAGTACTAAAACGGGGAAGATAAAATATGGAATTTCCACAAATAAATGGACAAGAAATGCGGAAATTAAACTGGATTTTGCAGAAATATCTTTTTTCTGGGAGATGGGCATTTTCCTTTACAAAAAATCAGTAATCTGCTCCCAAGTATGCCTCAATCACTTCTTTATTAGATTCAATTTCGTTGGGAGTACCTTGAGCAATGATCTTACCTCTAGCCATGACAAAGATTTCATCGGAGTAGTTAAACACTACATCCATATTGTGTTCAATCAGGAAGATTGTTGAGTCTACTTTGAGTTCCAAAATTTTATCCATGATTTTGTTACCTAAGGTTGGATTTATTCCGGCCATTGGTTCGTCCAATAGAATTAATCGGGGAGCAGTCATTAACAATCGTCCTAAGGCTAATAATTTCAATTGCCCACCTGAAAGTTCTTCTCCGATTTGATCCCGGATATGCGTAATTTCAAGAAAGTCTAATATTTCTAATGCTTTCAAAGTATTGATACGTTCTTCTTCCTCTATTTGTTTTCTTTTAAAGAAGATATTTATGAAAGACTCCCCTGTCTGATGTTGAGGTGCTACAAGTAAATTTTCAAGAACGGTTAATTTTGGCCAATTTCGCGTCGTTTGGAACGTACGCATCATGCCCGTTAACGCCGCTTCATGAGCGTTTAGGCCATCCAATCTAAGGTCTTCAAAATCAACAGAACCAACTTCTTCAGAAGGAGTTTCCTCAGATTCTTCCTTTCCTCCAAATTTTCTATTAATCCCGTCAAGGAATCGTTTCTGAATTTTTACTTCATCTTCTTCTAATAGATCGTCTGGATGAGATTTTGGTGACCAACAAGAAATGACATTGAAAAGAGTAGTTTTCCCCGATCCATTAGGACCTATTAATGAGATTAATTTATTCTTCGAAACTACAACAGAAGCCCCTTCAAGAGCTTTTACTCCCCCAAAGTATTTGTGAATATTCTGAGCTGATAAACTAATATTATCTGGGTCTTTTTCCAACTCTAGTGACTCCAACATCTATTCTCCTAAAACTTTGAACTTGGTTCAGTAGTATCTTCATTACCTATTCTTTCTCTTTCGGTAAGACTCTGCCTTGCTGAAACAGCCTCATCAGAACGCATGCGTTCTTCAGGTGTCAATTGCTTTAAATACTTTTCATTGTTTGTTTTTGGTTCAGGAATTAATCCTGCAGGCATAAATAACAGAAAAAGAATCAAAATAACTCCCAAGATAACTAATCTCATGTTATCTGGATTTATAAACACATCCAACTGTAAAAATTCGAACAGTGGACCAATGACTGGTGATTCACTTCCTAAATAGAGAGAAATGTTTTCTTTTACCTCTTGAACTTGTGCTGCTCGGAGAAACATTTGAACAAGCGCTGTTCCTGCAAATGCTCCACGACTATTCCCCAATCCTCCAATTATTATGAAAATATAAAGATCAAAAGTAAGAAATGGCCTGAAATCTCCTGCTTCAAACGCTTTGAAAGTCATTGCGTACATAATACCAGCCAAACCAGCAATACATGCTGCAAGGGTAGTTACTTGCCAACGAAAGCGAGAAACATCTTTACCAACAGAAGTAACAGTGATATCGTCTTCACGAATCGCACGTAGTGTTCTTCCATAAGGAGATTTTCTTATTTGTTGAACAAACCAATAAGTCGTAATGGCTATAAGAATAAAAATTACTATCACTACTATTTGCCAGAGAAAGACCGAACCTAAATTACTATCTTCAAAAAATGTAAATCCAAAGTAAGCTAAAGTCTTGTTAAATGGATAAAGGCCTGTGGTGAATTCGACTATTGCTCTGTTTGAGATAACTTGTTGAGGTGGCCCTACTGGGGCTGGTGCCCAAAACCAACGTTTCTCATATTGTAGTATTAATCGAATAACCTCCCCACCCGCAATTGTCATGATTGCAAAATAATCTGCTCGAAGTTTTACAGTGGGAATAGCGACTAAAAAGCCTACTAAAGCGCAAATAATTATTGCTACCAGGCTAGAGAAGAGGAATTGAGCAATTGGACCAATACCATAAATGTGATAGAATGGCCATCTATACACACTATATAGGAGCGTTGAGATGTACGCACCCAAAGCAAAGAAGGCCACTTTTCCGAAATTCGGCAAACCAACTGAACCAACTTCCAGATCTAAGCTCAGAGCTCCTATAAAGAAAACAAGAATTGCTAGTACAGTACCGATAAGAAATATTGATTTATTGGTCTGGGCAAGAAGAGCATAAATATAAAGGTAGAGAATTGGAATAGCTAGTGCGAATCCGACAACCAAAGTTCGTAATTTTTCATCCATTTCGTATTTTAATATTCTTCCAGCCATTTAATCATTTCCTCTAAATTTACACCCTCTCTCTAGTCGCTTCCACGGTTCCAGATATACCTTGAGGTCGGAACAGTAGTACAAAAATTAAGACCAAAAAACCGACTCCATCCGCATAACCTGGTGCAAAAGTAATTACTAATCCCTCTATCCCAGTTATACGGTAAAAGAAATCTTCAATCATATATTCAAGTCCGCCAGGGCTTTGAAATTGAGTAAAGATAATAACAGTTAATTGTCTAACACCTGCTATTATAAAAGCAGAAATTATCCCTCCACGGAAAGATCCTACGCCACCAAGAATAACGACAGCGAAAATTGGTAGAAGCATCATAAAACCATCCAAAGTACTGAATCGAGGCTGATTAGCTCGCAATAAAGCAGCACCGAAACCAGTAATTCCAGCAGCTAGAAACCAAGTGTAAAAAACAACTTTTCGTGTGTTTATTCCAGAAACTTGAGCTAATTCGACTGAATCAGAGGTGGCTCTCATAGCAATTCCAAGTTTAGTTTTTCTAAACATATAATCCACTGTGAAAACCGTTCCAATGCTCATAAGAATAATTATAACCTCAAAACTGGTAATAAAAATTCCTTGGTTTCCAAAAAATGGGTCATTTCTGATCAAAGTCTGTTTAATACCAATATCAATATCGAATGGAAGTGCTGCAATTGAAGTACCGCCCCTATTTGGTTTTGGAAAATTGCCAAATATCATTGCAAGAAAATTTCTAATAACGAGCCCTATTCCTATAGATGCTACAGTGAAAGATCTGGGGTTGGCTGCAAGTCTTTTTAATCGACCAAAAACTAGCACTTCACTTGCAATTCCCAAAATACCAACCATCACAAATGCAAATAATGCTTGAATAATCAGGTTGTTAATCAAATACATTGATGAGTCCCATGGGAGAGCAAACGTCAAAATTTGCAATAACCACCATGAGGTAAACATACCAAACGTAATGAATTCAGCATGAGCAAAATTCGAGAATTTAAGTACAGAATAGATCATATTTAGGCCAATTGTCAACAATATCAAGGTTGAAGCATACACTATTATGAGAGAGGTATGACTCACAATATCTATTGGGATAATTCCTGCCATATTATCATCACTTAAAACTTTTTATTGAATTTGTAGACGCTGATTCTTATTTGCGATCTCTTACTCCGAGGTATAGTTTTTTAATTTTGTCTTCAGCTAAAAGTTCATTTGCTGGTCCTTCAGCCGCAATTTCTCCTGTTACTAATACATAACCACGGTCAGAGAGTTCCATCGAACGTTTTGCACGCTGTTCGACAAGTAGAATTGAAATTTTCAATTCCTTCTTTAAAGAAACAATTAATTGTAACATATCTTCCGCTAAATTGGGAGCTAATGCAGCAGTAGGTTCATCCAGAATAAGAACTTCTGGTGAAGGCATTAAAGCTCTCGCTAGTGCTAGCATCTGTCGTTCTCCTCCACTCAGCAAACTAGCTTTTTGTTTTATTCTCTCCTCCAGGATAGGAAATAGTTTAAACATTTCATGCGTTCTTTCTTGGTAATAATCATCCCATTTTTTGACAAATAGTCCCATTTTAAGGTTTTCTTCAATTGTTAAACTTGGGAATACATTCGAAAGTTGTGGGACATAACCAAGAGGAATACCAGCTTCAATGATTTCATGAGGTTTCATCCTGCTTACTTCTTTGTCACGAATAAATACATGACCATCGAATAAGTTCACCAATCCAATCATTGTTCTAATCAAAGTTGACTTACCAGAACCGTTTGGACCGATAATCGTTACTAATTCACCTTCATCTATGTGAATGTCAATCCCATTGATTACCTGAAGTTTTCCGTAACCAGAGTAAATTTTTTCTCCACGGAGCACTGTTTGACTCATTTAATTACTTCCAAATAATACGTTGGAACTATGTTAATCCAAATCTAATAATTTTGAGTAAAAAAGGAAAAAAAGGAAGTTAGATCCTTGAATGTACGTTCAAGGAATTCTAACAGTTATTTTCTTCGTTTCTTCACTGTTATAACTAAGATACCAATAGCAAGTGCTGCAGCTAGCAGTTCAAAGCCAGGAGCAGTATCTACAGGATCCCATCTTACAAATGTCGCCACATTGTTTGCAATAGACCATATTGACCCATTTACCAGTTCGAATTCAGATGCATCATCTAGGACACCTATTGCCGAGGTTGCTCCTGATGGAATAGCATATTCACCGAATTTAAAGTAGGTATCATCTCTGAGTTGGACATAATCGTACCTACCGATAACTTCTCCAAGTTCGTTAAACTTGATATTTCCGGTTGCACCTTCATGTGTGACGGCATAAAGAGCAGTTAATAAAGCATCACCATCAGTAGTTCCAGCAGCTGCCAACCCTTTGGCTGCGACATATACAGTATCATAAGAAAAGGGTGCATATGAATTGAAAGGAGTTCCAGTACTTTGACTGTTAGCAGGGGTTTCTAAATAGTTCCATACAGGATCAAACCAAGTATCATTGAAATCAGACATTCCTGTACCCTCTGCTGGAGCGGGATTAGTACCGATTGATAAATCCATGGCTTCTTTGACTTTTGCGTCCGTAATTGTTGCCTGAGTTGACCACCCATCAGTGGTTATCCAGACTAAATCCAACATATCTAGATCGTTTGCTTTCTTCATAACAGTTTTTGCATCCTCATCAATGAAGTTCCCTAGAATAAACTCAGGATTTGTATCTTTAAGAGACTGAACTTGTGCAGAAACATCAGTTGCACCAGCTTCGAATGATTGATCTGTAAGGATGGTTCCAGTATAAGCGTCTTTGAAGATTTCAATTAAACCTGTTCCATAAGAATCACTTGTATGAATTACAGCTCCTTTTGTCCATCCGAAAGCTTTCACAAGCTCAGCTATAGCTAAGCCTTGATCTGCATCCGAGGCACATGTTCGCATGAAGTAAGGATATAACGTCCGATCGCTTAATGACGGCGAAGACGAAGCATAGGAAATCTGAACAACTTTCGTTGGAGTAAGTGCACTAGCCATTGCGGCACTTACACTACTTCCAGAAGACCCAAGGACAATATCCGCGCCCCAGGCTAAAAGGGTTTCTGCGGCGGCAGTGCCTCCAGCAGCAGTGTTTAAGTCATCTTGAACATTAGAAACAAGTGTGACTCCTTCCGGCAGGATCCGGTCTGTACCAGTTTGAGCATTGATCTCGGCGACGGCAATCAAAAATCCATCACGACGATCGGGACCAGCATCGGGTCGAGCGGTAATGGGGAACACGCCTCCAATTTTAATCTCAGCTGGTAAAGCATGTGTTTTTTGAGGTGCTGCTCTAGCAGTACCAGTCATTGTTGCAATAAACATTATTCCAACAAGCAAAAGAGTTATTTTAATACGATTTTTCATATTTTTACACCAGTTATTTTCTTTTAATTGATCTCGGAAGTGATTCTTAGAATTCTAATAGCCTTCAAGAAGGTGTTGACACATCAACGACATTGTATCCGAGATAATTATCAAGCAAGCTCATAATGCTATTTAAATTTTTGTGTTGATAAATCGTCAAAATGGGTCTACACGCTAAGAAAAAGAGAAATGTAAGGAATTACATTAGCTATGATGTCAGTATAGTTAGCCTTTTTTAGGCTAGTAATTTTAGTGAGATTAAGAACGGAATCGTTCTTGTGAAGATAGAAATCGAAAAAATTGAAATTGAGGTTAATTTCATGTGGGATTTAGTTCCTGAACAATAAAGAAACGTTTTTAACAGGTATTGCTTTAAAATATACCAAATTTTCTGGAAAAAAAGATTTTCTGAATTCTATCTTAACCGTTGATAAGTACCATTCGTTTATATTTCTAGATTATGAAGGAAAAGATCATCTTCTTTCTATTAAGGAGATAAAAAAACTTTTACTTCAGCTTAATCACACGTTGGTTCTCACAGTAGCGGTTAGGGCATTAGAATTTCAGAATGGTAATGATCTCTTGAGATCTTACCTAGACATGATAGCTGATAACTCAAATCTGAGTCTGAATCTGGTTGCAGGGCATCCAGCCTATGATATTGATCAAACTGTCTCCGTAGAGAATGCTCTTAATAAGTCCTTTACTCAAATTAGACAACGAACAGATCGACCAATGTTTTTAGGGATAGAAAATCTTTCTACAAGAATTATTAAATCGATATGTCGATCATATTCACCAGTGATTCCATTTGCTCTTAATGGGGATTATCGTGTAATGAATGGCTTTTCTAAGAAAATTAGCTGTCCTTTGGCTATTTATACCCCATTAGCTATCGAAACTGACCAATTTGAGAACAATATCAGTGATTTTCTCCCTTATCTTTTACGTCGACGTGTCCTTCAAGACAGACTCAAAGCAGCCAATCTGTGGAAAGATGAGTTAACAAACTCTACATGGTCAGAGTTCTCAAGGAAGGCTCAGAAAATTATCAGGTATAGCTTGAATGAGCTAATAATTACAGATGCCAACATAGATAAGAAATTAATGGAGTTTAGATCTCACAATGTTAAATTATTGGTTGGTTATCCTGCAATTTCCTCGATAAAGAATCAGCAGATTGAAGGGTTCAAAATTAGCTGAAAAAAGAAAAATGTAAAGAGGGGATTAAATTAGCCATTTTCCCTCTTTATAGATCATTTCTCCGTCGAGGAGTATTTTGGATTCTGGAGATTTCATATCCTTAAGTATATCCCAATGAATAGATGATTCATTCTTTGAGCCTGTTTCTGGATAGCCTGCCCCTAATGCAAGATGAACAGTTCCACCCATTTTTTCATCAAAGAGCATATTCTTTGTAAATCGCTGGATACCATAATTTGTACCAACAGCAAGCTCTCCTAAAATATTAGCATTGGGAATTGTGGTGACAATCTTATTTAGTAAATCCTTCCCTTTATCTGCATCGAAGTCGACGACTTTTCCATCTTTGAAGGTTAAGCGAATGTCCTCTATCTCCTGTCCAGAAAAAATCCCTGGATAGGTGAATCGAATAGTGCCATTAACTGCATCTTCAATAGGGGCTGTGAAGACCTCGCCATCAGGTAAATTTTCATGACCACTACAATTTTCCCAGGGACGTTGAGCTATTCCTAAAGTAAGGTCGGTATCCTCACCGATTATTTGCAAAAAAGAGCCTTTGTTTAATATATCAACAATGTGCTGTTGTTTTTTCTCGAAGTCCTGCCAAAACTTCACGGGATCGGGTTGATGAAGATTAAGGGCTTTATACGCAAATTCAAGATATTCTAAGGGGCCCATATTCGCTTCTTGAGCGAAAGCATTACACGGAAATGGTGAAATATTCCACCTGAGCTCCTTTGTACTTGCTCGTTCAAGGAAAATTTTATTCATCTCTTTACCTGCTTCAGCAACCATAACTTTCTTCTCAGGAGGAACACTTGTTAAATCCCTGGTATTAAAGGAAGCATAGATATTGATGTATTTCTTTAGTGTCTTCACGATATCTAATTTAATAGGATTGACGTATTTTAGTTGATTATCAGACGTGAACTTGAAAAATAATTCATCTTGACCATCAAAACTAAGATCTACTAAGATAACATGTCCTCCCGCTCGTAAAGTTTCGCGGTAAACAGTCTTTACCAAGGGTTCAGCGATCGTAGGTGCTTTTATAATAACAGTGTCTTCAGGTTCAATTTTTACTGCATATTGAACAATCAATTTCGCAAGTTTTTCATTATAATCAGAAAACATGATCAAATTTGTCCGACAACTAATACTTATTAGTATCTGATCGGATAAAAAGCGTTCAGTTTCATCGGATTCGTCACTTTCACCGCTCTCTCTCTGTTACAAGCTTATAAGAGGGAAGATGCTAGAAAGAGGTGGGAATGCGCACCAAGAAACACCCTCAACCGCAGTTAGCGATCCGAATGCAGCTGAAACCGCGGCCTATTTTTGTTGATTTGTGCACCTGTTCCAAAAATCTCTATAATCGCGCAACCTTTGAGGTCCGCCAAGAATTCTTCAGGACAGGGAAATGGCTCCAGTATACGGCGCTATATCATCGGCTCAAGCACGAACCAGTTTATCTAACATTAAAACACATCTCGGATAGCTATTTACCCCAGCAAGTCTTACGACAGATAGAACAGGTCTGGCGCGGCTTTTTTAATGCCTTGAAAGCTTGGAAAAAAGATCCCACTAAGTTTCAAACCCGTCCCCGAACCCCGAACTATAAACCCAAGAATGGGATGCATATACTGAGCTTTCCTCGGCCCCGCGTTCGAATCCGTAATAATCAAATATTATTTGCCCGGAATCTCATGGCCCGAGGCTTTCCAGCCTTTCCAGTGGGATCTCTTCCATTAACAGCGGAAACATGTGTGGGTGCGCGGCTAGTTCCCTTTTATGATCGCTTTGTGGTCGAACTAATTTATGAAGTGCAAGCGCAAGCGTTTCCTTCCTCTGATTTGCCCTCCCGTGCTATGGGAATTGATCTCGGACTTACCAACCTCGTAACTACGTCAGACGGCTTACTCGTCAAAGGCGGGGTCGTGAAGACCATAAATCAGTGGTATAACAAACAGCTTGCACACTATCGATCCAGGGCTTCCACCTGCAACCACCAGCTGATTACTCATCGTATTCTCCGTCTTCATCGTTTACGAACGAACAAACTCCGAGCTTTCTTCCATCAAACCACACGACGCCTCATCACTTATTGTTTAACACACAATATTGAAACCTTAGTCATTGGGTATAATGTCGGGTGGAAACAGCATTGCAACCTCGGAAAACGCACCAACCAAGCCTTTGTCCAACTTCCCCTCTTACAATTAGTTCAGATGCTGGAATATAAAGCCAAACTCGTGGGTATGACAGTAGTTCGAGTGAACGAGGCGTATACCTCTCAAATGTGTAGTAAGTGTGGCTATATAGATAAAAAGAACCGTAAATCTCGTGGTTCCTTTTACTGTCTGCA
>NJBF01000033.1 GCA_003144275.1 Candidatus Heimdallarchaeota archaeon B3_Heim | reverse complement strand
TCTTTCCCTCATTTTTACCTTCTTTTATCTTTCCCTCCAGTGTCATTCACTTTCTTTTAACGATTATAATGCTTTTTTAGCAATTTTCCTCCCCATAGCTTAGTTACAACAATTTAGACGAAATCTCGAAAAAAATACTACTGGATACAACACCAAAAATGATTCGAACATGAAGAGTGATCTATTTGACCTTTAGACAAGTCCAGTATTTCTTTTTTGGTGTATTTCTATCTTTGACCCATTTATTTACCTTCACCGACTAAAAGGACTGATCTGGTAAAACTGGGATAATACGAGAGTAATACGAAAATTTAGGTAATCTCTCAATTTAGATAGATCTGCAGCAAGAATCTAAGAAATATTTATAAAGTTAAGCATTTAGTATAATTGTCATTCAGTTTTTTATCATTAGAAATTAGTACAAAGAGGCTAACAGATGCAAGACCCTATTGATGGTGCACAACTCTTCAAGGAATTAATGCAAGATATGACTGATTCTCAGAAATCGATTATCACACAAATAGTTCAGGGTCAAAATGTTCTTTCTAAATATTCAATTTCTGATGCTCTAACTGAACTTGATGATCTTTTTGATTCAAAATAGTTAGAATGGAATTGTAAATCACACATAATATCCGTACATAACTTGTGTCGATCTTCCTCATTTTTTTGATGATGAAATTTTGCCCGAACTCTTACTTCAGAGTAACAAACCCATGACTGAATTTGTAGATTATGGGTGAAATCTAAAATCGCCATATTTGGATAAGTGAACAGTCTGTCCTGAACTCTCGTTCACCTTACCTGCCCTAAAATTTTAATATGAATTGATTATTTCCTAAATTCATGAGTCAAGATATCATTGATGCATATCAAAGAATAAAGGATTATGTAAATAAAACACCTGTTATGACATCTCGTACTCTTAATGAACTCAGCTCAGCTCATATTTACGTTAAATGCGAGAATTATCAGCGGATAGGCGCATTTAAAGCTCGTGGAGCATTCAATGCTATTAAACAACTCATAGAAGACTCACATCCAGCTGGAGTGATAACTCATTCATCAGGTAATCATGCTCAGGCCGTTGCCTTGGCTGCACGTGAATTAGGAGTGAAAGCATTAATAATTATGCCGAAAAATGCTCCTCTTGTTAAAAAAGCGGCTACTAGAGGATATGGTGCGACAATTATTGAATGTGGAAATTCCCCAACAGATCGCGTAGTAAAAACCAAAGAAGTTGTTGAAAAATATGGGTATCCTCTTGTTCACCCTTACAATGATTACAAGATAATCCATGGGGCAGGTACAGCTGCTTATGAACTTTTAACCGAAGTAGGGGAACTAGATTATGTATTAGCACCTGTAGGAGGTGGAGGATTACTCAGTGGAACTTCAATATGTGTCAAATCTCTATTTCCAGATACAATTGTTATCGGTATCGAACCACTAAATGCCAATGATGCATACCTCTCATTTAAGGATGGAACAAAAATATACCCATCTGTAAACCCTAAAACTATCGCTGATGGGCTACGTACGAATTTGGGAGATATCACATTTAAGATTATAAAAGAAAACGTAGATGATATAATCACAGTTTCTGAAAAACAAATTATTTCCGCTATGAAGTTTCTTTGGGAAAGAATGAAGATAGTAGTTGAACCATCTGGAGCTGTTCCCTTAGCAGGATTATTTCGTCTTGTAAATGAAGAAGTGAAGTACAAAATCAAAAATAAGAAAATTGGTTTGATTATTTCAGGAGGGAATATCGATTTAACTGATTTTTTTAATACATTATCAAGTTTAATTGAAGATTGATATCAAGGTGAGTCATGTTTTTGATTAGTTACCCCGTGTCGGGAAATTATCTGATCTCCTTCACCTAATTTGACATTCGCAAAACGACTGAAGACAAAGAGAAGATCAGACAAGCGGTTAATATATCTCAAGATCTCAGGATTAACTTCCTCTAAATTCATAAATCGAATAATATGCCTTTCTGCACGCCGACAAATGGTTCTAGACTGGTGTATAAAAGCTGCTGATTTAGTTCCTCCTGGAATAACAAAATTTTTTATCGGGGGAAGTTGATCGGTTAGTTCATCTGCAATTGTCTCCAATTCAATTACGTCTTCAGAGGTGGTCCTTTTAATTCCCTTTAACAGATCATTTTTTTCCTCGAAATGGTGAATTGGGGTAGCTAATTCAGCTGCTATCATGAATAAGTGCTGCTGGATCTTATGGATAAATTCAGAAAGGAGAGGCTTCGAAAAAACTTTACTTACCCCTAAACTTGTAATTAATTCATCAACTGTCCCATAAGCTTCTATTCGTGGGTCAATTTTTTCGATCCGCTCTCCTGTTAACATTCCTGTTTCCCTTTATCCCCTTTCCTAGTATAGATACTCCTAGACATGTTCATTTCCATTATACCTTATTAATTCTCTTTTAATTCTTCTGAATTTAAGAAATTTATAATATGGTCTGCGATTTCTTCGCCTTTTTCTTCTTGGAGAAAATGACCAGCATTTCTAATTACAATTTCGGGATTATCTCTGGCAGTTGGAATTAATTTCCTGAAGAATTTGTCAGCACCTCTAGTAATAGGATCCTTATCCGAAAACATAACTAATGCTGGTTTATTCCATTTTTTTAATTTTTCTCTTGTTTCAAGCATAATAGTTGCTACCGGATTGTCGGGGGAGATTGGGACAAGTAATGGCCAGGCTCGTGCTCCAACTTTGTATTTTTCTTCAGGAAAAGGGGCTTCATACGCTTTTAGAATTTCAGGTGCAATGTTTTCCTTATTTGCCAACCCTAGTTCTATAACCATCCCAATAGGTAAATCAGGATTGTTTTCCACAAATTCCCGCCATTGCATAAAAGCTTCAGTCGGTTTAGATCGTCCTGATGGCAAACCAGTATTCATAATTACTAAATTCTTGATCTTCTCTGGGTTATTCGCTGCAAATGGTAGTCCAATCAATCCACCCCAATCCTGAACAACAAGTGTAATATCATGTAAATCTAATTCTTCCACGAATTTTGTTAATGTTTTATAGTGCATATCATATGTATAATCCTCTAAAGAAGTAAATTTATCTGATCTTCCAAAACCAATGAAATCAAAAGAGATAACTCGCTTTTCAGCACTTGTAAATGGTTTAACCATCTTACGATAAAGATATGAATAAGTTGGTTCACCATGAAGACATAAAATGACATCGCCTGATCCTTCATCAATATAATGAACTCTTGCGCCATTTAATGTTACATATTTAGGTTCATATAGAAATCCAGGTAAATTATCAAAATTCTTTTCTGGTGTACGTATTAGATTCATGATTATCCCATCTAAGATTTCTTTATAATTATTAAGACTTGATTTCCTCATTATCATAACATTATGGCTACGAGGTTAGAATTGTAAATAAACCGTTTTTCCTTTCTCTAATTGAAATTGGTTTGTACTTTGTATGAAGTACTTCCTTCATACAAAGCTATTTAATATGTATTAACCACTAGTCTAATTAACAACTTACATGTCTTAGGTGATTGCATTGAATGATGAAATTAATTTAAAGGAACTAGAGCAAAAAACATTTAATGAATTTATGATTGATGGAATTACTGAATTTTTTGCTGGTTTAATACTGTTATTTTCCCCGTTACTTATACTAAATCCGATTTTTGTGGTATTTGTTCCCTTTCTCCTTTTTCTTAGTCCACAGGCTATTGAATATATTAGGCAGCGAACAACTTATCCTCGTATTGGTAGAGTGGAGTTTAAAGAGCAAGAAAAAATAGAGAATTACTCTATGAAAACATCTCTTCGAGATGTGCTCATTCTTCTCCTAGTTGCAGTTATTCTTACTTTTACTTTTATGATGGTATTTGAAGGAAAGATTCTTGATATTTCCTTATGGTACTCATGGGTACCCTTTATGTTTGGCTTAATCATGTTTGGTCCAAGTTTATTCCTTGTAGAGAAAACAGGTCAAAGATATTACTACGTTTTCGGAATATTTTCCTCCATCCTAGGATTGGGAATTTCGACACTTGACTTCCCGAATATTTTTGATGGTATGTATTTGTACTTCTTTACTCTCGGATTATTGGTATTAGCATTAGGCGTAATTAGGTATATCTGGTTTATCCGAAATTATCCTGTTATTGTTCTTGAGGAGGATTAATTTTGGAAGGACATCAAGGTATTGCAGATGATTTTCCATTTAATACAGATATTGATAAGGTTATTCATGTGCCCTCACGACTTATTATCTTATCTTATTTGTATGTCGTTAAAAACGCCGATTTAATATTCTTCAGGAGAAAGACACAGCTTTCTTGGGGAAATCTTTCTAGCCATGCCTCCAAACTAGAAGCAGCGGGATACATCAAGATAACAAAAACTTTTCGGGAAAAAAAACCTACTACAATCTTAGAAATTACGCAAAATGGAATATCAGCCTTTGAAAAATATAAAAGCATGATGCAAGGAGTTTTAGGGGATTAAAAACTAGGTTTGATCTTAATAAAATCCCTCAATGAACGCTCGAACATTTTTCCCTAAAACAGTATGATTATATCCCCCTTCCAGACAGGCAAATCGTCTATTTTTTCCATGGTCCTCACTGAACGACTTCAATAATGTACCTATTGATCGATAGTCCTTTGTTGAGAGGAGCTTTCCCCAATCATCTTCATGTCGGTCAAATCCTGCGGATACGGCCAAAAAATCCACTTTCCTATGTTGTGCAAGGAAATCTATTAAATTTGAGAGAAATTCTTCCGATGTATGTCCATCGCAGGCATAATAAGTGACAAGAGGATCGTTTCTAAATGTATGATTTGAACCATCACCAAAATGAAGGTCAAAATCTACTATCAAAGCATTTTGTATTTGCTTGTGCATGCAATAATATCTAACAGCAATAGCAATATTATTGAAGTAGCAGAACCCCCAATAACCATCAGGAGACGCATGGTGACCTGGAGGACGAATTACAGCAAACATGGGTTGCTGATTGTAAGCATTTTCCGCAGCTAATAATGCTCCCCCTACCGCCAATAAAGCACTTTGATAAACTTGGTCATGGTCATTTTGTACACGAGTTGCGTGGTCTTCTGTATGGACGAGTAGGACATCTTCTATTGTAGCGGGAGAAGGCGATATAACTGAAAAATCTGATAATTCATTCATAATCGCCTCCATTCGACCAGGTTTTGCAGCGGGATCAAAAGTGTATTCCAAATAGTAATCTTCATGAAAAATGACTTGTTTATGTATATCCTTTCTTCTTTTTAGCATTAATTTGGCTGAGTTGGGAGTAATCATAATATTGGTTTTCCTAGACGCCATTCAACCTCAAATTTGATTGATTGTTGAATCTGATCCACAAAGTGTGGAGATAATCCCAAATAATCAACGCAAAGAAGTTGATCCAATTTCATTTGGATTTTCAGATATTTAGTCTTTTCTCCAATTTTTGGAATGGGTAATTCAATTAATTCTTGGAGACATTCTTTTATTTGGTGTATGGTGGTGTCTGGCATCTGTCTTGGATCAAGTACAAGTAAATTTTGGCATTCACTTAGCGACAATTTCAATGAGCCTAATCCTAACGTTCTTGTCCCTTGAATTTCACGTAACAATACACCTAATGATGAATTCATGAATCCAAGTAAAAATTCAGTCCAAACAGGGTTATCTGGCCAAAATCCTATCCATTGTTTGTCTACATGTAACTCTTGCGTATTATATGCAACAAATGAACGTAAATAAGTCATATTTGGAATAAGAATTTTTGGTTGAATTTTTGAAATACGATACCAAGTTGATTTGCTTTTATTTAGGAAATATGGTCTGGAAAGAATATTATTTTTGATACTATCTAAATAATGCTGTAAATGGACGTCTTTCTCAATGTTGACCTCAGAGGGAATAGACAACAGGTATAACGATTTCTGAGGAGCAATTATACCTAAGCTGATAAAGTCTTTTGGTGATTTAGTCATAGGAACTAAGTATTCTTGCGAAAGACTAAAAGTTTGTACCGTATCTTCAGATAAATAGAAATATCTATTAGCTCCAGTCGTAGAACCTAAAGAAAGTTTCCCTAGATGGTTCAATAGACAGAATTTGTCTTTATTGGCTAAAAGAATATGATGGAGAAAGAAGGGAGCCATGGTAAGATAATCAATTCTCATTATTGGAAATCGGTAGGTGTTATCTCGAGAAAAAAAGAGATGGGAATTTGTTATTCGACTCATTCGATATTCATTATTTTCAAAAGATTCGATATTAATATCATTTAATTGAGTTGAACGTAATTGTTCCACCGAGTCAATATATTCAGACAATGGTTCGTCAATCTTTAACAATTCAGACAATTTTTTCTTCCAGACTAACACCGTAGTAGAATTTACTTCATCAAAATGTTCAACCTTATGTCCAATAATAATATTCGTTATAATTTCGGCTTTTTTCCATGGCTCTGAAGGAAGCTCAAGAATTAAATCAAGGTTAAAGTATTTTTCAAGGAGAAGGGAATTTATAGGAGATAGGAATCGTGAAGAATACCAAGATCGTGATAAAATTAATCCTAGGACTCCGTTTGGGTTAAGCTTAAACATCAATATTATCCAAAAGTAAAAATAAAGATCTGCTTTCGAATCAACTTGCTTATTACTTCCTGAAAAGAGTGATTGATATTCTGGAATAGTAACAAGTTTTGCAATAATTTTCTTCTTATCAATATTATGATGACGAATATAAGGAGGGTTACCAATGCATAAATCATATTTCAGATTGCTTGGCTCTTCTACAAGCAGAAAATTCTCTTCTTTAATGTCTATAATTGATTTTACAAAGTTTCTCATTTCTTCAACAGAAATTGATTCATAAGATACAACTTTTGTTATCCAGTGATGTAGAAAAACTAATTTTGTTAAAATAACATGAATAGGATCAATATCAAAACCATATAAATTGGAGAGAAATTTCTGGAAATATTGCTGGTATTCGTAATTGGAAATCGAATTCTTAATCTTGAAGATTATGGTGCTATAAATTTCTATTATTTCATGCAAAAATAACCCAGTGCCGCAGCTTGGATCAATTATAGACATAGATGACAACTGGTTTACAAAAGTTTTGTAAATATCCTGGTTCTTTTGTGAAATTTTTCCCTGAAAGATAATTCGATGTATTAAAGATTGATCAATAGCCAGAGGGTTATTGAACATTAAGTACTTGTATAGACTGAAGTGACAGATGAAATGAACTTGATTTTGTGGGGTAAAGAATAATCCTGTAGTTTTTTTCTTCTGGGTTCGTGTTAACGTTTCATAAAGATATGAGAGTTGATAAATATCAATTCCTTCCTTAGCTACTCCATGAACAGCCTCCCACCACCAATATGTTTCCTTTAGGTAATCAATAATAAGAGTATCTTCTTTTACAGCTAAAGAATCGAATATGAATCTCATTCTAGGCAACAATTTCCCATTAGATAAGATATTTATAAAAGAAGTTTTATCAGGAACATTATTTAGCTCTGAAATGGGGAAAACATAACAAAATGTAAAGACACATCTGAAAAACGGGAGTAGGTCAGGATATTTTTTAGATTCTTTTTCCAGACGTTCTAAAAATCCCTGAAGTAATGGGTCCATCAATCTTCCCTTTTATAGACTAATAACAATTAAATCAATTTTTATCTCATACATGCGATGAGGTGTATTCATCGATTTAACTGCAAGTTTTATTCTCTTCTTTATATACGAATGGTATCAATTTCAATCTTCTCACCCTTAAAAAAGAATAAAAATCTTGATGGATAGTAATTTACTGGAACAGAACGATTCAATGAAAAGAACTATCCAAGGATGATACACAAAATGAAAATATCATCTATTATACCGATTTCTAGAGTTAATGGCCCAGGACCACACTACACGATTTGGGTTCAAGGATGCACGTTAATATGTTCAGACTGTTTCAATCCCCATACACATGACACGACTTTAGGAATGGAAAAGAAAACATCACATTTACTCCAAGATATTAAGAAGTATTGGTTGAAGAAACAAATAATCGGTGTAACATTGACAGGAGGGGAACCTTTTCAACAAATAGACGAGGTTATCCAGCTTACTAAACACATTAAATCACAAACAAGCTTGGGGATAATTATTTTAACTGGGTACAGCCCTAAAGAGCTATTCCGACTACCAAGGATTAAATCAGTAACAGAAAATATCGACCTAATTATTGCAGGACGATATCGTAGTGAATTTAAGATCCAATCAGGTTTGAGGGGCTCTAGTAACAAAAATTACCTTTACTATTCAGATTTCTATAAGAAATTCGTTTTAGACGAAATCCCACTAATGGAAGTCATTACCAATGAGGTTGGTGAAATAATTATATCTGGAATTGAGCCAGATATTTTACTTGATACACTAACTCCCGAATAAGTACAGAATAACATTTTTGTTATATTTCAGGACTGATCAACATTCAAAACAAATTGAATAGCAATTTCAGCTCATTTGGCGATCTTAGGGCCTGATAGTTTTTCAGTTGTATCTTCTAAAGTTTGCCAGTGAGGAGGAGTCCCTTCTTTTGCTAGCCCAAAAATGGTTACTGTGTGTAACCCTTTTCTTGAAAATCTGTTCACTGGCTGATCGTGTAATAAGAATTTCTGACGGAATAGTCGCGGAAAACTATACACAAAAATTCACCACAGCAAAAGACCTATATTGGTAAACAATTAAAAAGAATGCTATGGATTTGAACTATAATGAGTTACCATTTTCTAATGTCGATAAGGGTAACACCATTCTTTGATTTTCTGCGTTCTTCTTTGAAATGTTCCTGTAACCCAATTCTTTCTATTTTTTTATGATGTTCAAGGACAAAGGGATATCTGTCTCTCTGATATGACATTCGTGAACAAGTGGATATATCATCACAGAGTAAACAGCTCTCTATTTCAGCAATTTTCTCACACTTCAAAACTTCACACCAAGGCTCCTTAATATTTGTACAACCAGGACATGATTGAGCACTAATCCATTTTAATCCTTCCCAAACATCGTTAAAACTAAAATTCACATTATCTTCTGCCCAAGAGTAACCATTTTTTGTTAATCGTAATAATTCGTCAGCATAAGTTTTAATTTGACCGTTCCCAGTGGGACACATCTCACAAAATACCCCACATCGGCCAAAATTGTAGTTCTCATCCGTCATTTATGAAGTCTCTCTCTATTATTTTATCTTTTTTTTTATTAGTTTTGAATTATACTCGTTGAGGTATTTTAAACTTGTGGAAGAAAATTGAGAGAAAAACTCATTAACTAGATATACTCAGACGAAATAACTAGAATGACTTGCTACTGAGATATTTCTCGCTGAAAAAACAAAATTACCTTAATTCTCAAGGACGGTATATATCCCAATCGATAGTAGTTCTACCCCGAGGAAGATTAATCCTAAAATGCCTAGCCAATTTGTGATCCCAGTTTGCAGGGAATTCAGAATAATTTCAAGTAAACGGATCCCTGTAAGAGTATAGAATGCAATTCCAACAACGAGATAACTCAAATCTTGTCTATTTAGGTAGAAAGCGACTATGATAGGAGCAAACACAATCCAAAGGAAAATTATCTCAACATTCTGGAAATATGAAGATGAAATCAATACCCAGAGAGAGCTTGCCAGAATAAATCCTGTAATCACATCTGAGTTAATTCTACTAGGTCTAATGTTTACCAGTAAACTAACCATAAGTAGACTACTTGTTATAATTAATATTCCGATTTCAATATTATCAAACGTTAAATCTGTAGTACGAATGATTATTGATACTGTAACTAGGATTAACGAAGAAATATTGGTCACTATCGATCCTGATAACAATATCGGGAGTTTCACCGATTCCCGTCTTACCTGCCCATAAATGACATGTAGGAGCATTGATAGGACAACTACTCCACTAATTAAAGTAAGAAAGATAATTTTCAGTTCTAAAACAGAACTCCCTACAACCAAGGTTTCTTCTATGACATAAGAATCAATAAAGATGATTAGCACCAAAACTAATATTGAATTAAGGAAATTAGTTATTTCTAATAGACTTGAGTCAAGTCTTCGGTTTAAAACCCCAAGGATTTGCCATGAAATTAAAAGTAATGCTGCAAGCAGTATAGTATATTCAAGAATCTTTACAGGATACAAGAGAATGAAGAAAATCAGGTATAACACCATCAGTGTTTCATGAGTTTTAACTGCGAGAGTTGATTTCATTCGTTTGAATACAATACCAATATTGAAACAGAGTGGAATTACGGGTAGGATATATTTGACCAGTTGGGGAAAACCTACATCATAAGAAAACAATACTGAGGGTAAAAATGTTATCATCACCAGTAATATGGACTCATATTGCCAAGTAATCAGGAATGAGGAGATAACGAGTAAAACTAATAAAACAAGGTATAAAAGGGATACTACCTCCACATCAAGTTCATAGATCCATGTTGAGGAAGTTATCACTATCCCAAGCAGTGCTGTCATCACAATAAATGGATTAATTTTTGTTTCAGAAAATACCTCTTTCTTGAGCTGCTTCGCACCTTGAAGAATAATTGCAGGAATTGTGATCACGATTAACGCAGAATATAAATAAGGTTCTTCGGAAATAGGTGTAAATATGGTAGAACGGATGACTAATTCAGATAGATAGATAAAACCTGGAGGAAGCAAAATCAATAATAAATTTGTCGAATTATCAATTTTATTTTGAACAGAAATAATAACCCAGATAATAGGCCCTAGAAGAAGTAAGATAGTATGACTTATTGGATCTAATTCCTCAAAAAGGACTATGAGTGCTAATCCCGCAGCTGCTAAAGCAATATTGAAATTATGTGATTGATTCACTCTATCCATGTGTAATGGGAGGTCTAACTCCGTGAAGCTTAATTTTTCTAAGGCCATCGGGAGTAATAAGATAAAAGATATCAATAAAGTGAAGATCGAATCAAATTCGTTCCAAAATGTCATTAATCCAAAAGTGATGAGAAATGAGGAATTTACCCAAGAGAATTTCTCATTAAGAGGTTTCCATAGTTGAATTCCGCTAAGGAGAATTACCAATGCAATGAGCATCATTACGGGATATATCATCTCTGATATAGTTTTTGTTCCCAACATTAGTATTAACAAGTCTATTTCTAATAAGATTGCTACAATACTTAAATCGATATGAAAACCTTCATGATTTCGAATATCATGGAAAACTTTAACACAGAAAATTCCTCCCAGTGCAATCAAAGAATAAATGGGGATAATAATCCAATTGTAAAATGGATGCTGTAAAAAGTTCATAATGAATAATAAAATAAATCCAAATACAAATAATCTGACAGTTGAATGATCGAATTCTATTCCATGGTAGAGCAAGATCGATAAGCTTAACAAAGGAAGGATAAAGAAACTACTTTTCGGAATAAATTCAATTTTCGTTATCGAAATGATAGTTAACGTAGCCAAGAGAAGGAATTCGGAATACTGGATAACCTGCGGTCTTTTGGTACTAACATATTCAAAGAAGTTAAAAGATGCAAACAGGGTGAGTATTCCAGCTATTGCTGTGAGAATGAACAGATCAATCTCAATCATATCAAAAAACGCAACAAAGAATAATAATATTAACGTTAAGGTCCAATCCTTTAAAGGAAATAATAGGGCCTGTTTAAATCTCAATTTCAAGAGTAAAAACATTAATACTATTATAGAAAGGAGAAGTAAGAAGAACTCCTCCGATAGATATCCATAGAATACTGTAAAGCCAAGAGTAATTATTCCAAATAAGCTGGAGACATTAGAAAGAATAATCAAGCCTTTATTAAAATTAGAGGCCTCTTCACCAACCTTTTTAGTGAAAAAAATATCAATGAAAGGGAGTAACCCCAGGAGAATTGAAATAGGGAGAAACGACGTATTACTCAAAATATAGGGAGATAAAAACATCCCAGGAACTAAAATCATGACTCCAATCGTGGGAACAAGATCCTTTGTGAGAAATGTAATGAAGAACAATAACATCGCTGTAATGATAATAATTGCTGTATACATAATTGGATCTACTGGAATTATCCATTGTTGTAGATAAATGATTGTCATTATGGAAATCACAAGTGTACTTGAAAACAGTGGTTTCCTGTACCGCGCAAAATATAGAAAAGAGACAGCTAAGGTTATTATACTGAATACTACGAATATAGTTGGTATTCTTCCACCTAAATCATAGAAAATACTTGTGTTTACTAAGCCAAATCCAAATGTGATAAGATTGATCCACCAAAGGAGCAATATTACTAAAGAAAACCACTTATCTAGAATCTTTTTCCTTGGTAGAATACCCCAGAAATAACTGATTTCTTTACAAATCGTTAGAATCACATTTAAAATTACGAATATATCAAAAATGAATCCTTCTACGGGTGGGATATCCACGTCAGTTATGAACTCTCTCGGAATAAAAGCAATAATGATGAAAGCGATTGCTGAAATAAGACTTATCACCCCTACACCAATAAATATCTGTGAAAAATGTGTTCTGAAGAATTGCCATGAATTTTGAAGTGTCTCAATAATTCCCCTCCCCTGAGGAATTTGAAGTTGAGATTCTCCTTGTCTGGTTTCCTGTGGTTCAGGAGGAGATGGGGGAATAGATTCTCCTGGAGGTTGACCAATTTTTATCTCTGTTCCACACTTCGTACAGAACTTTGTATGGGGCGGGAGAACATTCCCACAATTTTGACATTTTATTGATTCTTCTGGTTTCCCCATTCTTCAAATCCTCACTTTGAGGTTTCTTCATTTGGTAACGATTGTCCCTCGTGTGAACCTCCTGATTCTTCCTCAATCGCACTTATAGAACTCAATCGTGCTAATAATTCTTCAAGATTCCTAGGCGGATACCTCACAACTACAACAATGCCTACTAAGATTCCTAATGCGATTAAATACACTAACCCCTGTGGAAGGCGTCTATCAGATCCAATTCTTACATTTAACGCGGTAGTTTGATCCACAATTCCCGATAGGATCTTAATTTGAACTTTCACATTAAAATAACCGAGTTTTGCATTGTCTTTCAGATTTAAGATATTCGAAAGGTGAGAATCGGTTGTTGTGGTATTAAAAGGATCGATTTCGTCCCCTACGACATAGAGAGTGTAGTTTTGATCATTTGGATTATACATATGAAAGTCAATTTTAATCTTCTCACCGATTGAAACTTCGGATGAAATCGACCCATTTACAATATGTAAAGAATTTCCACGCTGCCACAATCGGACTGCATCACTCATTAAAGAATGCTGTGTTAAAGGTAAACCTGATCTTTCAGATGTTATATAATATAACCCTGTATTCTTTTCTAAAAGGTTTTCCTCAATAAATCTATTGGTTCGCACTAAAGTTGTTTCTATTGTTTTATTTGACGGAAAAAATTTACCTAGTTTACTGGATAGTAAGCATGCCATAGTATTTCCGACTACACTCTTCCTTTGGACAATTAACATGCCATCTTTATCTACAACATCAAAAAACCCTCCAAAGCCTCTATCATACATGAAATTACGTAGAAAATCGAAAATCGTTTTTCCTCGATCAAGAAAATTTGTAATGGCAGTTTTTTCATAGAGCATAAGATTGATTATTCCATATAAAGCATTGGTTCGGAGTTTTAATACATCATCAGAAGAACTCCAATCTGGAGACAATACATTAAACACCGCACCATTATATGTTCTATCAGTATGAATTAGGTCCAATATTTGGGAGATATCATCAAGAGAAAAAGGTGAATCAATTGAATCAGGGAATGTTAAGATGCTCCATATTGTCCAGCAGATATTCTCTATTAACCTGAATTGATTCTTTGTATAACTCGTTCTATTAACTGCGAATAAGGAGTCAATCCATCCATTTTCATTTCCTAGTAGATTTCGATTAATAAAATCCAATGTTTCGGTTATTCCTTCCTGATATTCATATCTAAACTCATCATCAGAAGCTAAATTCGGATAACTTAATGCAAGACTTAGAATCATGAGAACTTGATCATGGGTAAATTTCTGACTTTTGACATAACTATTTTCATTTTTTGAGAAATCAAAGAAACTTACCCATCCAGCATTATCACTCGTATATGCCTCATCAAAATACCGTGTACTAGCATGAACAATGGAGCGAGCAATATCTTGAAGTACATTTGAACCTCCGAGATTAAACTCAGTTAGTAATGTGGAAGCAATAAGTAAGTTGGTCTTGGTTTTAATTATTGGGTCATTTCTTACTTCTCTTAATGCTCCTGAACCACTATGGAGATAATAATTCCTAATGGCAACAGCGTTATCATAAAAACTCCCGTAAAACGTAGTCATTTCGTCATTGGATGCACGAACAGTAGATAATGGGAATGTTGATCCGAAAACAATAATGATTATCCCGAGTGAAAAGACTGTATATTTTCTCATCTTCTTCGTCTCCTCTGAATAATGTATGAAGCGCATCCAAGACCGAGTAGGCAAATCCACATTCCAAACTCATCCCCTGCAGCTCCCTCTGGTGCCCACGTAGCCTCTTCTGTAGTCGTCGTTGTAGTAAGAGGTGGTTCTTCTTCAAATATGGGAATTTGGCGGTCTTGAGGCCCTGCAAAAATGATCTGGGCATAGTTGAGGGAATCAGCAAAATTTGGATAAGAGTTTCCTTTCCACGTCCCATTAATGCCTAATCCATTATGAAAAACATCCAATGAGATTCCAATTATACTTTCTTCCGGATTAGATACTTGAAGATCATTGAGAAGATCGTCAGATTGAAGAGGTATAGTTAATTCAAAGATCGTATAATTATCTCCCAAATAATCGAAAATTCTTAGCACGGCAGTGAAATCATCTGATTTGGAATCACTGTAAGGGGTAGGATCACCCTGAAGGTATCTTTGATCATCAATCTCCAGCTGATATCCACCACCTCCATTTTCTACTATCCCTAACTCTTTGACATCCTCAGCCCAATAACCGTCAGCGTCAATGTCAAAGTTAACTCGCCATGTCATACTACCGTTCGGCTCTCCTAAAATCAGAATGCCTAAATACAAGTTCAGATTATCATTTTTTACATACAACTTCCCTTTATAACCAGAAAATATGAAATTTATACCTCCAGCTTCGTTCCAATCATCTAGTCCTATTCCACTATCATAATCAGTAGTATTCCAATAACTGGTGATAAATTGAATCTCTTCTGTAATTAAACCACTGGTTATACAAAACTGAAGTGTTAAAAACCCGACAATGAACGCATAAACTAATAATCTAAGTTTTTTCATCTCATAACGACCCTGTATATGTTTAGCTATACCCATATAAATTAGGATACTTCGGATGTTCAACATTTATAAACATTGCGCAATGTTGATTATTGCCATAATTTTGTTGATCAATGTAGGTTTTAATTGATATTTTTTATTTTTTCTCCTTTAGCATCCATATTTAGTCACGTGAGCCATGATTACCTTTTAAAAATCTGTTTTAAATGATCAGGCCAATTTTAGGATGGATACACTTCCCAACGGTGCAACAAGTCTGATGAAAATCAAAGAAGGTAATATAGAAGCTCTTTCTTATATTTAAAACCGTGTTTTTTAGCTGAACGAGTTAAAAGCTGTTAAAATGTTCAGCTGATAGGTCAGAATTAGAAAAATTCTCATCTATCTTCATTTGTTACATACAAATATCATATCTGTTGAAGAATCCCCATCATAAGAAACCTTGTTATAACTGCCATACACTTCAATATTTTTGAATTGAGTTTCTTCCAATAATTCTTTCATTTTGTGTACAGATATACGGGGAATATTAGTTTTACCAGTTGTCACCAATTCGTAATCGGAACCCTCTGATTTTCGAAAAAGAGTGACTATTTCTGGATGGATAAACTTCTCATCGGTAGAAAATCCACGTAGAAAGACATATTCACCATTTGGAGTAAGAACACTTCTAGGAGGTGACCAGCCATTACGTTCTTTCATGGTATTTAATATTTGGAATATCAAAATACCTTTCGGCTTAAGATGTCGATAAATTTTGGTTATAACAGGTTTAAATGAACCAGTTGAAGAAGCAATTAATCCAATTGAATTCCCTAGACTATAGATGGCGTCAAATGACCTCATTGGCAATAAATTAGGATCAAGAAAATCCCCTACAATGAATTCAGCTTCAGGAACCCTTTTTTTTGCTTCCTCAATCATGGTGGGGTCGAGATCTGTCCCTGTTAAGGAACAACGGAAATTTTGGTACAATTCTTTCAGATGCCGCCCAGTCCCGCAACCAACAGAGAAGATTGAACTTCTAGCTGATATTTGTTTAGAAAAAAAACTCGAAAGAAATGGGATCTCACGAGCTAACCTTTTTTCCCAATTAATTAGTAAATCGTAATGATTCCCACCAGATAAAAGTGAATTACTCATAAATAACCTCTTTTAAGCATTCATCAAATAATCTTATTCATCCGCAAGAAATTAATTAGTCCAAATTAGAAATAAGGTTGAATATTCTCCTACTGCATTTCTTATCGCAGATGCCATTCCTCTATAAAAAGAATCAAGACTTAGGCTTTTCTTGTGCCAATTTGAACTTATCTGAGGAGTGAGTTAGCATAGATTCGTATTCCCTATTCTAATTAATAATTAAAGAAAGAACAAGAATGATGGTGATTCGTCGAGAAGCTTCAGGAATTACAGCCACATTGATTTTCCGATCAAACTTCCCGTTTGCTTTCATTTAAATCTGTGATTACTTCTATAAGCTGATTTACCTCCACAAATGCTTCTTTCATGTCTTCATTCAAAATAATCATTCCATCGAAGACTACTCAGGGAATCAATGTGTCAAACCTGAGATCAAAATTCGATAAAAAAGAAATGAAAACAAATAAGTTTTTAAGCCGACTTAAATCATACATTTTTAAATAGGGAATGATTTTGTTCTTATTACAGTAACAACAACTAAGGATTACGTCAAATGCCATTCGATTCATTCTTCAGAGAATTAGAAAAGGCCAATAATAGTGGAAAAGAAAGAATACTCTGTTATTGCCGTCATCCAAACGTGGGTCAATTGAAAATTCAACCTGATGACAGTTATTTCTTTGAAGGTGAATGTACTCCCAATAAAGCATGTTTTAAGATCAAATTTGACTGCAGTAGAATCCCCTCGCGTAATCTACAAGTTCTTACTAAGATTAGCTCCAAAAAGAGAAAGGAGTGGGAAACACGTCCCACATTGGATAAATTCTTTGAAAAAGATTATTTTTCTCGCGTGAGTAAACAGGATGCACCTAGTCCGTCCTCGCAAAATAATGAGGATATTAAGAGTGACCCTTAATCTTAGGCGATATAATTTTATACAAAAAACTATTTAATGAATTAAGAAACTCTTTTAGGACTCTTGAAGACTAGAAAAGATGTATAAAAGAAATATATAATCATTCCCACATAATTTCTTCAAAGAAAGAGGCTAAATATCAATATGAATCCTATGGACTGGAGAACTTTTTAAGACTAAATGTAAGTATCTAGAAGTCTGAGTACATATTCTACAAGATTAGACGAAGTCGAGTCAAAATATATGCAAAAAACAAAACTTCTGAGTATAGTTCTAATATTATTAGTGTTTTCTGCAAGTCATTTCTCAGTACAGCATTTTACACAAGATCTGGAATGGAAAGTAAATATAAGTAATCGAGAAACATATACTGTAATTGATTATTATGATGATAACGAACCTGATGAAAATCTGGCTAGTTTAATAAGATTTCCAGTCACAACGAAGGATGGAAATATAGTCGAAGTTACCCTTGGAAAAGGTTCTAAAATCACAGTCGAAATTATAAGTCTTAGTAGTGAAATTGCTGACCGTGCTACAATAAGAGTTATTTATGACGGGAATATTACAGAGAAAGACCGATCTGATAACTACACTCTCGGTTTTATAAATTTTCAATATGTAATGAAAACAACATCTAATCAATCATATTGGATTAGCCAAAATGAATTACACAATGTAACTTTTAAGGATAATCTTATAATAATGTCAAGTGAATCCCCTCTCCCCTTTGGTGGTAATACACCACGCATCAAGATTATGATCATGAGAAATTGGCAGACAGGTTGGCTCGTATACTGGTCAATGACATTAATATCAAATAATGAAATGATAACTTTATTTGAACTCGTCTCAGAACAATTACAAGATTCCACGACTGAAATGAGTGAAATGGGAGGAGATTTACCTGTTATATCGATTCTTCTCTTCATTTTTATTTTCGTTATCCTAATACTTGGACTTGGGAAAATCTATCAATGATTTGGTTAAAATTATTTTGAGAGAATTGACTAATGAGACACAAAAAAAGGAGGAAAACGAATTATTATTTTAACTATATATCGCGTGTGAGTAAGAGGGACATACCTAGTCCACCCCCACCACATAATGTGGACAACCCAACCGATTCTTGACGCTTAATCATTTCGTGTAAAAGGGTTACTGTAATGCGTGAACCAGTACATCCTACAGGATGACCTAACCCTATCCCAGATCCATTTACATTAGCAATTTCACGTTCAAAACCCATTTCGCGTTCTGCAGCAAGATATGTTGCAGCAAATGCTTCATTCATTTCTATAAGCCCGATATCGTCAAAAGTATAATCAGACACTTTAGAAAACAAGTTTTTTGTAGCTGGAACTGGGCCCATACCCATTCGATCGGGATCTACACCACTTATGCCATAACCAACTATTTTAGCTAATGATTTTATACCCAAGTCATCAGCTTTTGATTCACTCATTATTAGAACTGCAGCTGCTCCATCATTAATCCCTGAGGCATTTCCAGATGTAACAACTCCATCTTTTTTGAACACAGGTCTCATTTTTGCTAATTGATCAAGGGAATAATCACGTGGATGTTCATCAACTTCAAAATTGGTTACTCCTTTTCGTGTTTTCACCTCAATTGGGACAATTTCATCCTTAAATCGGCCAGATGATGTTGCTTTTAAGGCATTCTGATGTGAACGATAGGCAACTTCATCTAATTCTTCTCTAGTCAATTTAAATTCTTCAGCCAATATTTCCGCGGTCATACCCATGAGTTTGTCACCCCCAGCCTTAAGACCCTCCATAACACCATCAACGAATACTTTATCAAAGTATCGAGATCCCCAACGCATATCATAAGAAAGGTAGGGAATTGTACTCATAGATTCCACCCCACCAGCGAGAATAATTTCACTAGTTGGTTCAGCTTGTATCTGGTGCATTCCAGAGACAATAGCTTCCATTGCGGAGGTGCAAACACGATTAAGCGTTACTGCAGGTACCTCTTTGGGAATACCTGCTCGTAAAGCTGCAATTCGGGCGACATTCATATAGCGATTGTCTTCAACACAACATCCAAATCTAACATCATTAATTTGCTCTGCAATGTTCTCAACGCCATTCCGTTCAATAACTGCTTTCATGACGACAGAAGCAATATCAGGAGCTTGTATATCCTTTAAAGTGCCTCCGAAACTACCTATTGCCGATCTGACGGCTTCTACTATTACAACATTATCCATTCAATAAAATCTCCTATAATAGAAAAAAAGAGAAGAGAAAATTAATTTCTACTTCGATTTATTACTATAACCAAAAGTTGCTGCCACTGCAGGTGCTACACTACTTCTTAAAACAATGAAATAGCTATCCAGTAAGTAATCCAAATCAATTGTAACTGAAGAGTCGTTAACTAAGTTAAAGATTATATAAGCAATGACCATTGCTAATGTAGCGATAATTAATGTTATCACAAAAGTAATTGAGGCTAAACCAGTTCTTTCACCGAAATCTGTGAACATAGTAGATCCCCAGTATACTACAAAGAGGAATATGAACCAGACAAGAGCTGTAAAAATCCACATTACCCTGAAAGGGGTAAATATTTCGAGAATAGACTCTGATGGAGCAACTTCAGCTAGAAGATCCTCCACAAATAAGGATACAAAGTACCCAATAATTACAAAGATAAACGTGCCGACATAGTAAGCCATTTTATTGTTTTCTGCCATATAACATAAACTCCTAATAAACCGATACAAGAGATTATCAGATGAATTCTTTTCAGCAGTCACTACTCTTATAGAGGTTTTTCTAAAATAATTCTAAGGATAAGAAAAACTTTTCTTGATTTTTCGAATTTAAGTCTGAAAAAAAAGAAGAAAAAAAGTAAAGAGGAGCTCTATAGTCTTTTCTTCTTGAGGAGGAGGACGATGATGGCTAAATATTATCCCTGGACTCACTTTTCTATCCAGAGAGGATTAGAAATTCATATTTAAAAGTATACTTTACAACATCGAAATAATAAAATCCAAACAGTGTCTGAAAATCTGATCGGGGAAACTAGAATACACGTCACAGATTCTTTTTCAGTTCAAGACAATTTATTTGGCAATACTTTAATATAACAAAACCATTAAAAACAATATAGCTAGAACTTAGTTAAGCCATTCAGGTGAACCGATTGCTAGAGAATGATGACCAAGAAATTATGGATAGGTTGGCACAAATTGAACAAATTTTGAAAGATGTTCAAAGCAGAATTCCAGATTTAGAAGGGCTTGCCGTTGTAACCAGAGATGGATTACCCATCGCGAGTGCTCTCTATACTAATACCGACGAAGATCGTATCTCTGCCATGACAGCAGCTAGCTTATCGCTATCGGAAAGAGTGGTTGTTGAGTTAGAGAGAGGGATAATGGAACAGGTGATTATCACTGGATCCAATGGAATAGTCATTATTCGTGATTCTGGAGAGCATGCTGTTCTAGTAGGTATCGCCCGTGCCAACGCTAAATTGGGATTAATTCTTTTAGATATGAAACGTGCAGCAAAAAAGCTTGCAGCTATGATTTAAAAAGCCTATACTTTCTCAGCCTCTATTTTTGAGAAAGGAAATTTTCAATGGTAGAACTTATTACTAAGATATTTAGGCAACTCTTTCCAAAAGGACACTCTCAACGATAACGGGACGTAATTTGGCAATAAGCCCTCTTACCTCATCCAAAGCCGAGTCTGAGGATGCGTAGACACGAAAAACTTCCTCACCCTTGCGCACGGATTCTTTTTTGGATAAAATTTGGATTCCTGCTAATCGATCCCCTGGTGCCCCTGCTGCACGAGCTATCTCTTTTAAAGCGTAATTGTTCCAAGTATGAGGCCACCCATCTCCAGGTGCTTGATATGATAATACAGGTTTCCCAACGAGTTTTTCACGAATTTCATCTGAGGATATTTTTGGATCTCCTCCCTGACCTTCAATGATTTCACGCATTTTTTTCAAAGCTTTTCCACTGTGTAATATATCGGCAGCAAATGGTTTGCCAAGACCGCGACCCGTCATACCTGCTAACTCAAAAATAATCCCTGCTAATTCACAGCTTTTTTCAACTAAAGAAGTAGGGCCTTTTCCAGCTAATGCATCTAACGCCTCAGCAGCTTCTAACGCAGGACCTATACTATGACCAACGGGGACATTAGCATAGGTTAATCCTGCTTCGGCTTTTATACCAAGTCTAGATGCTAAACTAACAAATAAACGGGCTAAAGTACGCCCATCTTCTTCATTATCAACTTTAGTGCCGGTACCAACCGGAATATCCAAGCACATAAAATCTACTCCCATTGCAAGCTTTTTAGCTAATATTCCTGCAAGGAATAGGGACTCAGGATCAATGCCCAAAGGAAAGGCAGCCTCTGTGATAATTTTATCAACAACGGGCGCAATCCCCATATCACGGCCAGATACTATACATCCCTTCGTTTTTTTAACTAGATCAAAAACCTCATCAGCATTTAACTCAACAGGTGCCAAAACCGACATTGTATCTGCTGTGCCACTGGCAGAAGTGATAGCATAGGTAGATGTTTTGGGAATGAGTAATCCAGCAGCAGCAAGGATGGGTACAATTAATAACGTAATTTTATTGCCTGGAACACCTCCAATGCTGTGTTTATCAAAGACTGGAGCTGAAAAATCATGAATTTTTCCCGAATCGGCAAAAGAACGGGCCATTGCTTCTATTTCATCCAAGGAGAACTCTGTGAAATGCTGGCTCAATAAAAATGCAGAAGAATGGGAAGGAGAAATCTCCGCATTCATGAACCCCTTTGTAATTGTATCCATGTCTTCTTTATTGAGCATATTTCCTTTAACTTTATCAATAATCAGTCTATGTGCAACTGAATCAAATGTTCGTCTAGTCTGAACATCCACTTCCGTCCCTTCCAACAAGCCATATCGTTTGATCACAGATTCAGACAAACCAATCTCCCCTTTATCGACATATTTACTAGTTAAATAAGCTTGTACAGGAAAATAAGTGCTATCAAATGAGATTCGTAATTGACATGGATAAGTAATTGCTTTAGGAAAATTTTGCTCATTAATAAGCGCGAATGGTGAATCTAAAGGTATTTCTTTAAGTGTTAATTTCATATATTGTACATCCTGTTCTACAGTGGATAAAGAGAAAAATCTCACCCTTAGAATACAAAATCTTCCCCGAGATTCTAGAGTGATGAGTTTAGCTATATCTCTTATTGAATGGAGAAAGACTCGTTAAATTGATTATCTATTGTGAATACTCTTTACTAACTTATTGTTTTACTAAATCACTGGCCTTTTTTACAGCTTTCTTTTTGGGAAATTTCAGCTAGAGAATTCATTAACACGCTCAAAAATAACCAATAAAAAAGGGGAAGAGAGAAATAAATTGACTAAACTCGACCTATGAGCATCCCTTCAATAGTAATAGGATTTAACTTAGCAAATTTACCTTCAGCGGCAGATAGACGGGATTCAGAAGATGAATAAATCCGAATTAATGATTCACCCCGTTTAACAGCATCCTTCTTCTTTAAAAAGACGATACCGGCACCTTTATCTTTGGGACAACCTGCGGTTCGAGCAATTTCAGCAATTTTAACATTATCAATTTGAACTATCCAGCCAGAGGAAGGAGCAGGAATTTCAATAGAATACTGTCCAATTTCAATATCGTCAGGTTTCATATCTCGATTGGCTGATTGGGCTTCGATGATTTCTCGGAATTTTTCTATCGCTTTTCCACTATAAAGGATTTGTTTTGCCAGTTCCCGACCTTGCCCTCTAAGAGCTTTACCAGCCATCTCTAGTAATATCCCTGACAACTCGCAGGACTTTTCTACTAAACTAGATGGGCCTTCTTTGGGATTTATTAATGTCTGAAGAGCTTCTTGGGCTTCTAAAGCGCTTCCCACAGTATGACCTACTGGAGATGCTCCAAAAGTAATTCCACTTTCAACTCTAATTTCTAGACGTCTTCCTAGCTCAGCAAATTCTCTACCTAGAGCTTGGGCTGTTCCTATATCAGAGATTTTAGTACCGGGTCCAGTAGGTAGGTCCATCACGAGAAAATGAATCCCAGTGGCCAGCTTCTTAGACATAATTGATGCAAGCATCATCGAAGTGGGATTTACTCCTAGTGGAAATTCAACATCTTTAATTAGAATATCATCAGCTGGTGCAAGATTGAATCCTCCGCCCCATACAATCATTCCTTTAGTTCTTTGGGAAATTTCCACTAGTTCATCTGAGGTAAAAATGACCTCACATCCCAGTGCTTCCATAGTATCTGCCGTACCTGAAGGGCTAGTAATTGCTCGACTACTTGTTTTGGGAATTAATAATCCAGAGGCGGCGATAATCGGCACAATCAAAAGAGTTACCTTATTACCGGGAACACCCCCAGTAGAATGTTTGTCAAAGACTGTGTGCTGGCCGAAATCTATCATCTCTCCTGTTTGAGCCATAGCCTTTGTTAATTCTTCAATCTCATCCATATTAAACGGTTCAAAGATTTGAGAAAGTACAAAAGCAGCTTTTTCTAATTGATTCAATCTGTGATATGCAATATCATTAACAACTTGTTCTATTTCATTACCCTTGAATGCTCTTCTATGCATCATTCGTTTACGGATTAAATAATAAGAATCGGGTGGTGTGCGACTTAGAGGTAATACTTGAATAATATCCCCGTCCTCTGCATCTAATTCATTTAGCATCTGTTTTGAAATCCATATCTTATCGACGGGTACATGGTCAGAGATGACGATATGCTCGGTAAAGACGGTTTGTGTTGGGGATATTAATTGAAGTTGCGGATTTTTGAAACTCCCCTTAAACAAACCAGTCTCTGGTGAAAGAATTACTGTATTTTTTGGATATATTCTTACTTTTTCAGCAGTGAACTTTAATGCGCTTGATTTCTTCCGTGAAACTGGTCTCATTGGACTTGTCATTTTTCTATCATCCTTTTATCCTTTTTCTCGTACATTAATGGCTTGTCAGTAGTTTCTTAATAAACCATTTGTTTTAAGAAGCGAGGAACACGCAAAAATCAGAGGAAAGGAATCTCACTAATAATCTCTACCTAAATGAATTTTCGGTCGAATTTTCTGGGAGTAACAAAATAATATTTTTATTTAACACTTTTCTGGATAAATTCCGGATCGGTACTTATCATGATTAACTGGAATGAAATTACTACACTTTTATTCGATTTAGACAATACCTTGATCATGTTTGATGAAAATGAGTTCATTCCTATGTATGGCAAGAATATTCATGCGTATTTTACCGAAGAGATATCTTCTTATGAAGAATTTATGAAATTATTCTTAACTTCGACTCATGCAATGTTAGAAAAGGAACCTGAAGGACTTACAAACCTTGAGAAATTTGCTGCTCACTTTAGTCCAAAACTAAATCTTCCTTTTGAAGAAATCTTAAAACGATTCCTCCATTTTTATGCCTATCAATTTGATCAATTGGCCCAAATTATTTCACCAGCTCCATTTGCTCAGCCCTTACTTCATCTTGTATCCCAACATTTTCATGTGGTAGCCGCTACTAATCCCCTGTTCCCAAGAATTGCAACAGAAAAGAGACTTAATTGGGGTAAAATTGGATTAGATATAATTCCCTGGCTAGAAATAACCGTTGCCGATGCTTATTCTACTGCAAAACCGTATCTCACGTATTATGAGGAAGTCCTGGAAAAAATCAACAAATCTCCAGATGAATGTGCAATGATTGGTAATGATAGAATTAATGATATGGTTGCTGGAAAGCTTGGGATCAAGACTTTTTTCATCGAAACAAATACTGCCCCAGATAAGATCATTACCACAGATTTAGATCGCGAAAACCCTCAGTTTCCAATTGATGATTCAGGTACGTTAGAGGATCTTTATTTACAGTTAAAAGCTTATCTTGAAAAGAAAACTAACTAGCTTCGTCTCATGATACTATGATCAAAGGATAAAATACTAACATTAAGACTACTGCAAACCAAAGACGAAACATTAAACGAAATCCAATTGTTCTTATTTTACGTCTCGAATTTTTTAATCTCTCCTGCTGATATGTTTGTAACAGCACAAAAATCGTTGGCTCTATCAAAGGTAGAAAAATGAAGATTGTGACTTTAGAAAGACTAATTGGAATGAATAAACTCCCTAAAAATAGAATCCATGTAAAGAAAAAGGGTTTTATACTCAATTTATCGCGTAAAGTCTCAACATATTGAATATGCGCGATTGCAACACCAATAAATGCCCAAACAATTACTACCCCTTGTTGTAAAAGAATTGGTGATATACTCTTAACAGATGCAAGAAATATAACCAGAGAAAGTAACCCAATAGACACCGATCCGAGAACCAGCTCCATTGGATTTACTTGTTTAGTTCTATAAGAGAAAAATATCCACCCCGTCGATAAAATTCCAATTATAATTAGAATAAACACTAATTCTGCTCTTAAAGAAGTCCACAGTAGCATTATCCCAGCAGTTCCAGCAATTAGAAGTATTGGTAACCATTGAATCTCTTTGCTAGGATTTTTTGCCAGCTTCATCAATGAATCCGCACTAAATAGGATACTAGTAGAAAACAATATGGAAAGGGTCAGTCCAATGATGTCTGAATTATTCATTATAGAGATTCCAATCCCGAGACTAATAGCACCAGTCCAAATGATAGTTAAACCATGTTCTCGAGGGAGTCGGAAACCCTGAGCCTTTAATAACTGATATAACTTCCGCCACATGTGCGTAACATCCTGATTTTAATTATATTCTAATACCTATTGGAAAAACACTTTATACGATGTCTATTCAATAGATGGAAGGATCTGGTTTTCAAAAATTTTCAAATAGGCAAGTTCCTCTTCTAATTATATTCCATAGGAAGTATTTATACATAAATCTCCAGTATTATTCATTAAGGTTGCAAAATTATCTTACCAAAATGATCTCCTTTTTCTAGTAGTCTATGTGCATCCTGAGCTTCTCTTAACGGGAGAACACGATCAATAACTGGTTTCAACCTACCTTTCCAGACAAGTTCTAGCACAGCATTCAAATCCCCCCGAGTCCCCATGGTAGAACCAAGAAGATCGAATTGCTTCCAAAATAAAAGATTAATATTTGTTTCTGCAATCGGACCTGTAGTTGCACCACAGGTGACTAGACGTCCTCCTTTACGCAATGAACGTATACTTTTTTTCCAAGTATCCTGTCCTGCGGAATCTATCACAATATCTACACCTCTTTTATGTGTCATTTTGAACACTTCTTTGTGATAGTCAGGAGTAGTGTTGTAATTAATTAAAAAATCGGCTCCTAGATCTTTGGCTTGCTTCAATTTCTCATCAGAAGATGAAGTTACAAAAGTCCGTGCGCCAACGGTTTTTGCAATTTGTAATGCGGCAAGAGCTACCCCGCCTGAAATTCCTGTAATTAAAACATCCTCTCCCAATTTAATTTTCGCACGATCCATTAACATGTGATAGGCTGTCATAAACGTTAAAGGAACAGCTGCTGCATGTAATGGACTTATTGGACTAGATTTGGGTATAGGAATAACTAAAGGAGCAGGAATGGCTATATATTCTGCATATCCTCCACGTTTATGTTCACCAAGAATTCCATAAGTATTGCATAATGAGTGTTGTCCCTGACAACAGAATTCACATGTTCCACAATAGATACCTGGGTCAATAACAACATTTTGTCCTTCTGTAAGGTGTAATTCAGATACTGCGGATCCCAGCTCATTAATGGTACCACTAATATCAGATCCTAATATGTGGGGCATTTCCAATTTTAACCCAGGTAATCCCTTTCGTACAAATAAGTCCAAATGATTCAATGCAACACCTTGAATCTTTACTAAAACTTCATTTGACTTGGGTTCTGGAGTAGGGAAATCCTCGTACTTTAAATTTTCAATTGCTCCATGTTCGTGTAATAATACAGCTTTCATCCAATCACACTCATTCTTGTGTCGTTTATTTTTTCACTATCAAATTTTGCTTCTGATTTTCATAATATTCGAGTTGCCATAGCACTCCAACCAGAAAATAGTACCCAGATGAGGCACCAATCAGTTTTATTTTTTGAATTTCCATTTTAAATTTCATGATATGCGCAGTAGAAGGAAAATCAATCTTTAAGAGCTCTATAATAGGTTTTATTTCATCGGGAAAATTATAGCGAAGAAAAGACCGAATTAAGGATGAACTTTTTCTTGTTGTATAGCTTTCGTATTTAATAAGCGATAAATTTTGAAGAACCTCAGAGAGAGAGGGTTCTTTACATTTTATTGTAGCAATGATTCCTAAATATAAATCATCTGACTGTGGTGTACTACCTTCACCTATTCCCAATAAGTTTGGTATCGTAGAAGTGGTAATTCCATGAGATTTATCATTAGAATTGTGAATTTCTTTTTGAAACATGAGAAGAAATGGTTCCATTCGTGTTAAAAGCCATTGATATTTTTCTTTGGTTATTTCTGCATTTAAAATGTTAGTATAGTCAGACATCAACGTCTCACTTAACACTAGTAACTGAATGACTTTATATCTAACTTCTAACATTCTAAAAATTATGCACTTAAAAAAAATTTTCAGGCTACTTCCAATACTTTTCTTCAATTTATTGGCAATTATTCCTGGGATGTCTAATACAATCGCTTCTCCGCAAGAATTATCAGTTGGAGAGCTCGCTCCAAATTTTGATATGGTTAATATTTATTCTAATACAAGTTCACAACTATCAGACTATTTGGGCAAAGTTGTAATTCTTGATCTATTCGCAACCTGGTGTGGTCCATGCATTCAGGCAATTCCTCAAATCAAACAGATTCAGAATTCTTGTAATAGCACTGATCTTGAAATCATCTCTATTGATATCGATCCAGATGAATCGTATGACAAGGTGATTTCTTTTGTACAAGAGCATAATATGTCATGGATTGTTTCACTGGATGAATCTAATATGAATCAAGATTACGGAACTGGATATATTCCTACAATGTACATCATTAACCAATCAGGCTTCATTGTGTATACAGAAATTGGGTTTGATAATGTAGGCATAATCTCTGCTTTAGATCAATTGATTGTTATAGATTATACATATTCCTCCCTTTCTACTTCAGAGATGAGTGTAAACACTAGCTCCAAGTCCTCCCCTGGATTTATTATACTCTTTAACCTTATAAGTTCGATAACTATTATCTTCTTGATGAAGAAGAGAAAGATTTCTCCAATTTAGATAAGTGATTGCGATTCTTGAGAGATTAATATATGTTTCAGCGAAATCAAACAGGTTTCCTTTATGGAATGCTATTCCTTTTTCTTTTCGTTTGTCAACCTAGTTCTGCTCTCAAGGCATCACAACCTTTTACAATTATACAGGATCCAGATGGGACATCTCTTCTTGTAGAAACACCTCTCAATTTAACAATTAGAAATAATTTAGAAATAGCCATCAGTTCCGTATTGCTTCATTATTGCTCCTTAGAACCAGTTTTTATTTGTCACTTTCCAAGTTTACAACTAGAAAGGAATGTTTTTGGTTTTTTCAGCATAGAATTTATCCCAGAGTATGAAGCAGAGACAATACTTGGATTTAACTTCGAAATCAAGTTGGAGAATGGTACGCTGTTTAATATTCCTGACTGTTTAGATTATTCTGATGTACACTCAATTCGTAAAGCCTCAGACGATCTTTTTTACTTTTCAATAAACATAGTGGATACATCCACTCCTCCAACAACATCAATAACTTCAAATCAAGTTTCTGGATTTCATAACCAGTTAATTCTATTTTTATTGCTCCCCCTAATTGTTAAGAAAAAAAAGAAAATTTAGGAACAAGTAATACTCATTCTTCCTACACGACCCCCTCTCAACATTAGTAGATCAAAGAATAAGTCTTATATTAAAACGAGAAATAGACCGAATTAACAGGTGAACTCAGTGATCTCACAAAGAATACCAAAACCAATCGAAGATATCTACAAACTCTCTCAAAGATCCAGAACAACAAGATTTATTTCGGGAATATTAGTGGGCTTAATAGTATGGCTTACAGGTATAGCATTTGCGTTTCTCTTAAACCCTTTCGTTGGTGATAATGTTTTTGTAAAAACATTCCTGCATGATTTACCAGGTTTTACTTTAGTATTTGGTCTCATACTTCTTTTAGAGTTTTGGGGGTTAATTCCTCGTTTAGAACAAGCCAAATCTTCTAGTATATCAGAAGAAAAATAGTTGAAAATTTATTTTCGCAGAGGAAATATACTTTTTCATATACTAGGCACTTGTGGTATCTATAGTAGACTGCTCGTGTTCAATCTTGTTGATATAACTCATTAACGAGACGATAATGAATAGAATAATCGCCCCTACTATTTGCATTTCAGTGAGTCCAAAACCTAGAAAATAGAAATTTACAAAAATCGCTAGAATAGGAAATGCTAGTTCAGCAATTCCACCAACAGAAGCTCGTGACCAGCGTAATCCATAATAGTACAGCGCTAAAGGAAAGATTCCGCCAGTAAATATTGTTACCAGAGCTATTGCAACTAACGCGTTGATTGGAATAGCAAAATCAGAGCCGAAAGTGATTATCGTCTCTGATAAAACTCCGAAGTTGTCAGGATTGTAGGCTCCAACTAAAAGATTAACAACGATCAGTATTGCTGATCCTCCGATATATCGTAGTGTAGTTAGATTCCAATAATCAACTTTCTCAGTTAAAATTCGTCCCCATACTGTATTTGATCCCCAAAAAATCGCAGCAACAAGAGAAAACACAGCTGCCATTAGTTCATCTGTGGATCCTGAACCAAAAGTCTCAAATATCATAAGATAGATGCCAAAAATAGCAACAAGCAGAGAGAAGTAGAACCACTTGGAGGGACGTTCCTGTAATACCACCATTGCAAAGAGTAACGTAATAAAGGGTTGACTTTTTTGCAGAAGGATAGCAATAGTTGGACTTCCATGACTAAAGGCAATCATAAAGAAAAAGAGTCCCAAACCTGAACCTGCTGACATTAAGAAAAAAGATATCCAATCTCGTCTATCAAAAGTACTAATCTGTGATTTGAGAGTGGAAGAAGCTTTCCTGGAAAATAAGAGTAATAGGACTAAGATTGTACCGATTAGATGTTCAATCAATACGATGAATATGGATCGTGAGGGTACCAGAACGGGATCAGGAACATATATATATCTAATGGGATCACTTGCTACCTGACGTTGGATCATAAGATCAAAATTTTTCAGTGTTAAAGGATATCTGACAGGTGCATCAAGAGCACGCATAGCATTTGCACCCGCTACAATGGCAGGTCCTATAATCACTTCTTTTTGTTCCTGAGGATCCATAAAAATCACATTTAGCTGGTTCTAAGAGTATTCATAAAATTAAAGATATGGTCACCAATCAAGACAGGCTCTACTTAAATATTTCTTATTTACTCATTGTTGAGTAGTCCTTAAGAGATGAACTAACGTGGGATTGTAGTAAAGAATCTACTTGTAATATTAGGACTATTTATCACCCAAATCACTATTTAAATAAAGATCGATTTCTGTTCCTGTTTTTAAAGGAACTGAACAAGTGAGATCTTTACAAATGAAAGTTGTTGCCTTGCCCAAAGGATACTCCAAAGATTCTTTGAATCGATCACGAACTAAAGGCAAGTCCTTCAAATCGTTGAACGTCTCTTTTGAAACATTAAGGAAAATTGAATTTGGGAGAAAAGTACTCCGATAATAATCCATTATTTTATCTGTCTCGCTAAGATCAGAACCTCCAAAATAGATACATTCAACTGGTTTATGTTCATATAAATTGAGGGAGAGTAAGGCCTCTCCATTGAAAGTTTCATATTCTTCGAACCAACCGAGGAGGAACGCCACTTGAGCATCCGCTCTTTTAAGAAAATCACTTTCACCAGTATAATGATATAATTTAAGGAGATTTTCCAAAGCAACGGCATTAGAATTGGGAATTGAAAACGTTATCACAGGTTTTTCCCGTACAATGGTATCTTTTACCCATGAACCAGTAAAATAGTACCCCGAATTGGTTTCATCCCAAAAATGATCGTCTAAGATCCGTTGAAACTGTAAAGACAATTCCAAGTATTTTCTTTTGCCAGTTAAACCAAAGAGTTCTAAGATAGCCTGTATCAAGAGAGTGTAATCTTCCGAAAAAGCCCACCCGCGAGGTTGCTTCCGAAATGTGCGTCGCAAACGACCTGTCGCTTGATCTTGAAGTAGAGTTACTAAAGAATTAAGTGATTGCTCTGCCACATCTAAATATTCAGGATCACTCAAAATGAAGGAAGCACGAGCAAAGGCAAGGATGGTAATCGCATTCCAAGACAGAATAATATTATCGTTTAAAACCGGTTTAACCCGTTTTTCTCTATGTAAAAATAATTTCTGCTTTAATTGGGAAATTTTTTCCCATGTAATCTCACCATGAGTAAGGACATGTTGTATATCCTCTCTTTCATGAAGCACAGAATAACCATTCTCAAAATTGCCTTCAGAAGTTACTCCAAAGCAACGATTAAAGATAGTGCCATCTTTTTCACCTAAGATATCTAAGATTTCTTTTTCTTTCCAGACAAAAAACGCTCCTTCTCTTCCCTCAGAATCTGCATCTTGTGAGGAAAAAAATAATTCATCAGAAGATTGCATTTCATGTCTTAAGTAGGTAATAATTTCCTTAGATATATCGGCGTACGGTTTATTTTGTGTCAATTGAAAAGTTTCTAAATATAATAAAAGGAGTTGTGCATTATCGTACAGCATTTTCTCAAAATGTGGGATTAACCATTTTCTATCAGTAGAATACCGATGAAACCCAAATCCTAACTGATCATATATTCCCCCACCTGCTAGATGATTCAGTGTTGTAATGACCATATCTAGAAAGGTCTGATTTTTCGTGCGATGAGATTCCGCTAATAACAATCGCAAATCACTTACATTCGGAAATTTGGGTTGAAATCCAAACCCTCCGAAGACTGAATCATAAGTCTCACTTAATCTACCAAATGTAATATTCCTTATTGTAGAAATCTTCTCTGTGCTACCAGCAATGGATTTTATATTGTAAGATTCCCTTAAGAACGATAAATTATTCTCAGTCAACGATTTAATTTTTTCAGGATCTTTCTCGTATTCTTCAATAATAAAGCGAAGAACCTGCTTAAATCCAGGTAACCCATATGACGATTCTTTTGGAAAATAAGTTCCCCCTGCAAAAACCTGTCCAGACGATGTTGCGAATGCCGTCAAGGGCCACCCTCCTCGTCCCCCTGATAAACGTGCAACCGCAGTTTGGAGCGTGTTGTCAAGATCGGGACGTTCTTCACGATCAATTTTAATTGAAACGAAGAGCTCATTCATTAATTCCGCAGTTTCAGGATCTTCAAAGGACTCATGTTGCATTACGTGACACCAATGACACGCGGCGTAGCCAATAGATATTAGAATAGGTTTGTTTACTTCTTTAGCCTTTTTAAGTCCTTTATCCCACGTAAACCATTCAACTGGGTTGTAAGCATGTTGAAGAAGGTAAGAACTGGTTTCATTAATTAAATAATTTGGTTTTTGATCGCTCACAAGAATCTCCGATCCTCTAATGCAAGATATGTATAAAGGAGTTAAAGGTGAATGATGCGTTTTCGTAAGTTTTTGATTTCAACTATCATTGATAATTTATAATTGCCTTAAATGAAGGAAATTTAAAGGGAAGAAGTCGAGTGATATGTCAAATGATATTGGAATGTGGAGTACATAATGTCTGAAGAACCAATAGAAGTAGTAGCAATTGGAGCCCATCCCGATGATGTAGAATTAGGAGTTGGAGGAACACTAGCGAAATTAGCACGCAGTGGTATTAGAACTGGAATTATTGACCTGACTACTGCAGAACCTACCCCTCTAAATGAAAAATATCGAAGTCCAGATGATCATGATGAGGACTATGCCGATGTACGGCTAGCAGAGGCACAAAAATCAGCAAAAATTCTTGGGGTAGAACGAATCACTCTTAATTTGCCAAATCGTCGTTTATTTGATACTTTTGAAGCAAGATGTACACTAGCAACTATTTTTCGTCAATGGCGTCCAAAAATTGTCATTGCCATGTATGGTAAGACGATACTAGCTTCTCCAGATCATAATCAAGCTCAACAAATTGTGGAAGCTGCAACATTTTACAGTCGATTGACAAAATGGGAAAAATACTTCAATCATTTGCCTGTTCATAGAATTAAATCGTTATTATATTTTCCAGTTCGTTTCATTGATCTTCACCCCGAGAATTATACCTCTTTCTTTGTAGATATCAGTGATACCATAGATATTAAAGAAGAAGCAATACTGGTGTATAAATCCCAAGGGTTCGAACCCAAAGCTACTCAGGGGTTGAGACATTTCCCCAGTGTAATCATGGAATGGAATCGGAATCTGGGTTCACGGATCGGTGTTGAGTATGCAGAACATTTAGTAACACCTAAACCCCTACGATTAGATGATTTTAGCTATTTTATGCAATAAAAAAAGTTCCAGGATTATTCTGAATTTTCACTGAGGGAGGGAAGAAAATTATCCAACTTTTTACGACTTTGTTCATCTTTGAATTGTTTAACGCGTCTATTAGCTAAGTCCACATAATCTTGGTTGATGTCATACCCCACAAAGCGACGTGAGGATTTTAATGCAGCAATAGCCGTTTGACCACTCCCCATAAAAGGATCCAACACAATGTCTTCTTGAAAGGAATATAGTTGAATCAAACGATAAGGTAATTCAATTGGGAAGGGGGCTGGATGACCAATTCTCTTTGCAGATTCGGTTGGAAAGGTCCACACACTCTTGGTATTTGTGAGGAATTCATCGCGAGTTATGCTATCTGAACTTTTATCGGGTTTATTTCTTTTGTACACGCTTTTAGAAAAAATAAGGATATATTCATGCACATCTCTTAGGGTAGGATTGGATGCTGACTGCCAGCTATTACCGCACCAGGTGAATTTCCCATTACGTTCAACAAATAGAACTCTATTAGGAACAGAGACACAATATACCTTCCCATCATACGGAGTTGTAGTAATATTTCTTTTCCTTATGTAATAGTAATCACTCTTCTTCAGGTTAATTCGATAAATTGGTATCGGATTTTTGCTCAGACTAGACTTGTCACTTTGCTTATAAAAAGAGAAATTATAGCCCAATTGCAACAGTAAATGAAATAAATTGTCACGGAAATTTATTGAAATTGTTGCGAAGTATCTGAGACTTCCATCTTTATGAAATGATCCATCTCCTTTGAAAAGCCATTCAACAAAAATTCGCTTTTGTGAAATGGATAGATCATGAATGAATTCTGGAAATATCAACTTGTTCTTCCCTTTCCACTTTGATAAAAGTGAGGCTAATCTTTTATTACAGATGTAGTATTCGTATTTCGATGGTTTATGTTTGAAATCAAATGGCAATTCTTGTAAAAGATCTTGAATTTCCTCCAAGAAGTTCTCTTTCTTCTGAAATATTGAAACTTTATATTGTCTATTTTTTGTTGAGAAGTATACACTCCCATCAGTTAAGAAGATTCCTAAAAATTTCAACCATGAGTTCATTTCAATATTTAGAGTATCTTTCTCTATATATTCTTTATTAGTTCTTTTACCGCAAGTAGTGTTAGGAATGGAATAATGTGAAAGATTCTTGCCTGAATTATAACTACCCCCATATTTCTTCGGGATATAGAAAAATGAATCAAGAGCCAACTCTTTGATCGGTTTGAATAAAAATTTGGGCATTGAACCTGAACGTATGTATTTTCGTGACACGTATAGTACATTATGGTTTGGAGTTAGGACGAGATTGAAATTTTTATTACTTATCTTGTACATCTCTCCCTCAAACCGTTTCTCAATGAAATCGAATGCTTTTTGATATTGTATCGAATTTTCTTCAATATTAAATGTTGGAAAAAGATCAGAGGACATATTGACATCTTTAAAGAGTTTTAATCCATTATTCGTTAATACACGCGTTTTATCGTCAAAACAACCCCAGGCGGTGGATGTACCTGCACTGGCTGATTTATCCCAAATGATTTCTCCCCGCATGAGAAAGCCAAGTTGATCCATACAATTGATAATGTAGGAATGAAGGGGAATGTATGGTTTTCGGCCAAGATTTGCTATATTAATACAGGCTCTCCCTCCTGGAATGAGAACTCGTTGGACTTCAGTCCACACACGATTCAAGAATGCTAGGTATTCTTCTAAACTTAAATCTTCATCATATTCCTTAGATGAATTATAAGGAGGGGAAGAAATCATTAAATGAATGCTATTATCAGGAATTTCCTTCATTCTTTCTGCGGACTTAGAAAAAATACAATTCTCATATTCAGATGGAAATTGATTTACCGTCTGTGTCGATGAAGTTTCTATCGGCTGATTTTGATATAATTTGCTCCTATAAAAAAGGGAAGCATCGTGGCTTTCTCTTTTTGATGAACCGAAAGAGCTTGTTCGGGTTTTTTTCCGTCTTTTTTGGTTTACCATTTAGAGATCTTCCCGATTAATTTCATTTAAAGTATCTGGGACAAACACTACAAATAAAGAAACTGAGCTGAGAAACCTTTAAATTGTATGTTCTATAGATTAAAGGAATAGGCAATAAAGTGCCTTTAAAAAGTAAATGAGGAAAAAATTATGGGATATAAGTCACTTTCAATCGTACAATTTGTTTTTATTGCTCTTTGTGCATTTTCGGTCTTAGATTTTGCTGTACAAACGGCTAATCCGTTAGATTTCGCGGATGGTCTGGTTTTCAACCAGTTTATGTTCACTACAGAAGGAATTGTGGGAGATATCTTTAAAAATCATGATTTCTGGGGAATGATGCAATTTTGGGCATATTGCTTTTTTGCGGTAGCAATCTGTCAATTATTGAAGGCTTTAGGGTCTGATAGATAACTCCACTTCCATCCTCCTTTTTTTTTGGGAAAAAAATTGAAATCTGTATGTCAATCAGAATTAAATGAACTTCACACCTTCTTTCAAAAGTGGTTTAACGGAGAACTCCATAAATCCAATCTGATCTTCCAACGACTGACCACAGTACTCCATCCCAAGTTTGTCTTAATATCTCCAGATGGGAAAGAAAGGAAAAGGAAGGAAGTTATTCAGGGGATTTGGGATGCATATGGATCACGAGATTCCAAAAAAGATCCAATGAGAATATGGATTGAAAACTACACGTATAAAGGAGAATTTAACTTTATTTACATTGTAACATATGAAGAATGGCACGAGAATAACTCAAACAAGAAAGGTCGATTGAGTACAGCCATTTTTGAGAAAGCTACCAATAATTATAACGATATAAGCTGGCTACATGTGCATGAAACTTGGTTAGAGTAAATCAAGGATTACTTAGTTACCGCAGAGACCTTATCTTCCATCCTCCTAACTTTATCCCGACGATCATCGATTTTCAATTGTGTGATCACGCGATTGGCTCCTGTAGATAAGATAGCTTCATGAGCTAGACGAGCTACTTCAAAAATCTGACTCAAGTCATCAGCTTCAATCACAGTTCCCATAGGATGATGAACTACGCGAATATCTGGATATCGGTCAATTACATCCACAGCTTTCTTTACATATTGACTTAAACTCGTTCCTTCGCCCACTGGATAAGTTGATAGTTCAGCGATTATTTTTTTCTTCACTGGAAGACACCTTATTTGTTATTTTCAGATCCTGTTTCAATGGTAAAACTCGGTGACGGGGCTCCGATTTCCATTATTTGTTTTTCTTGTTTCTTGTCTAGGGGATCCGTATGTAATTTAAGCTTGCTTTTAGTGGTGACATTATAAGTCACACCTGTATCTTTTAAAACAGAATCAATTCGTTCAAGAAGGCCAATTATATCGCTCACAGTTGGGATTCGTAACCATTCAATTACATAATCGTATTTACCAAGTAGGATCCCCTTAGAGAGTTGAATTCCAGGAATTTTATTTGTTATCTCTTTGTTCAAGATATTTATTGCCTTTGACAAGCTTGGGCCGTGAATACGGAAGAAAGTATAAGCAACTCCTTTGACCTTGGGAGAGTCAAAATTGTAAATTAGGATGTCTTCTTCTGGAACTTTCGTCGTTATACTATATTTTGCTTCACTTTCAGCTATTTTTTCATCTAGTATCTCTATCAATGACAAAATGTCCAATGTTTCTGGTACATTTTTCCATACAAATTCATAATCTGCTTCCTCTCCAATATAGGGATGAGCTTGACTAATCTTTGAAAGAAATTCAGAATTTTTCCCTGTTACAAGTTCAGCTTTGAAATGTTCTAATATTCTTAATGCAAACGGGATTCCGGGACCATACAACTTTATCAGGGACATTGATTTTTCCATCTATACCTATCTCCATAGATCCATATGTACTAAGTTTTGACTTTTGTTATTCTTGGTTGCAGATTTGTGTCTTTTATACATTTATGAGTCTATTTTACGGAAGAGAGGAAGAATGTCCTAAAAGTTTATTCTTATTTAACTTTTAAATCAAAGATGTAAGGATTCGTAAGAAGGAGTTCTCATAAGTGCATAATGATTCTTTATCGATAACTAAAGAAATGAATCAGCTCTTAGAAGCTGTGAATAAATACAAAAATAAAACATTAGATGAATTAGCTGAAATATTACAAATCCCGAGAGCAAAAACTGAATTACTCATGTTTCAACTCATGTCAAAGGATTTAGTCTCACGACTCACTTCACTTATCACTTTGATAGAATTGACATCAGAAGGAAAGCGAGTATTAAAAGCAGGATTGCCTGAGAATTTATTATTGACTTTTTTACAGAATCAGAAGAAGATTGCACTTGCTAACGTAGCTACAGCAACAGGTCTTCCAAAACAGGCGGTTAATGCTGCTATTGGCCAACTACGGAAAGAAAAGATTATCACTATCGAAAAAGGACAAGTTACTCTTACTAAAGCAACACAAAGAATTAACGAAACCTTAGAGGAAGCGCTCCAGGTAATCGCGGATAATGCCTCCAATGAAATACAAGAACAGATTTTGAACCACCTCCTTCGTAGAAAGCTTGTAGAAACGAAAGATCGTCAAAAGACGATAGTCGAGATAACACCGCTAGGAGTGAAATCTTTACCGAAATTAAAAATCGTCCAAACTGTCTCTAAATTGACCCCTGATCAAATTCGAACAGGCGAATGGCGATCATTGCAATTGAAGAAGTATAAAATCGCCACACGACCAAAACATATACCAATTGGTAGAAAACATCCCTATCTACTCTTCTTACAGGAAGTAAAAGAGAAGCTTCTTGGATTAGGCTTTTCGGAAATGCGAGGCCCAATCGTTGAAACAGAATTTTGGAATTTTGATGCCTTATTCGCCGCCCAAGATCATCCTGCTCGTGAACCAACAGATGTTTATTCGATCCAGGATCCACCTTACGGTAAACTGCCTAAAGATAGGAAACTCGTTAATGCTGTTAAGACTGTTCATGAAACTGGAGAGCCTGTAGGTTCACGAGGTTGGCGTTATAATTGGAGCCCTAAAAAAGCATCACTCTTATTATTAAGGCCTCAGGGGACATCAGTAAGTGCGCGTACGCTTTACAATCTAGAAATTCCAGCCAAATTTTTCTCTATTGCACGATGTTATCGTCCCGATTCAGTCGATGCGACTCATCTATCTGAATTTAATCAATTAGAAGGAATTGTATGTGATCCATCTATTACTTTCAGAGATCTTCTGGGGATTTTAAAAACATTTGCAGTAGAAGTTGCTGAGGCGACAAAAGTAAAATTTAGACCTGATTACTATCCGTTTACTAGCCCATCAGTAGAGTTAAGTGCATTACATCCTAAATTAGGGTATATAGAGTTTGGCGGAGCAGGAATGTTCCGACCTGAAGTCACCGCCCCCTTTGAAATCAAAGACCCAGTCATTGCTTGGGGGATAGGAGTTGACAGGTTATACATGGTCAAACGTGGAATCAATGATATTCGGGAATTATTCACCCAGAAACTGGAGTGGTTACGGACTGTCCCTGTAATTTGAGGATGAATTGAGATGGTTAGCTATAAAATTTCATATAATGATGTATTATCTATACTAAATCTTCCTCAAGGTACCACAGTTGAGGCCCTTGATGACCTCTTTAGCTATGCGAAATGTGAAATTGAGGAACATGATTTAGATGATGATCTCCTTAAAATAGACTGCAAAACCTCTAATAGGCCAGATTGCTGGGGTGTGGAAGGTTTAACACGTGAAGTCAAGGGAATAACTGGTGAGAAGTCAGGCCTACCAGATATCTCCGCTGAACCAAGTGGATATGTTATCAAAGTTGACCCAAGACTTAAAACAGTTCGACCATATATTGGAGCTGCTATAATCAGAGGATTATCGTTTTCAGATTTTTTAATTAAACAAATTATGCAACTCCAAGAAAAAGTTGATTTTTCTTACGGTCGGAAACGCAAACGATCTTCGATTGGAATTTACAATTTAGGAATGGTTGAAAGCCCAATTCAGTACGACTTAACACCCCGTTCGACAGCATTTGTCCCCTTGGGATATGAGAAGAAACTCACATTAAGCCAGATTCTTTCTCAACATGAAAAGGGGATTGAGTATGGAGATATATTCCCTAAAAAAGGTGATTTACCAATCTTGCGGGATCATAGGGGAGTCGTTCTATCCATGCCTCCAATTATCAATTCTAATGATGTTGGAAGAATAACCGAGGAAACAACCGATGTTCTTGTGGAAGTTACAGGAACCAATTTAGAAGTTGTTAATGCCGTCACTACAATTATCACTCAAGCGTTACGAGATCGGGGAGGCAAAGCATACAGTGTCGAGATCCAATATCCTCCCAAATATCTAGATACTTCAGAAATTCAAATCACACCAAATACTGAGCCATTTGAACTAACTATTAATCCAAAAGATATTGAAAAATACTTAAACTTAAATTTAAAGCCAGCAGACATGGTGAAACTATTACAGAAAAGACGTTTTGATGTAGTAAAGAAGAAGAATTCTCTTTTGATCAAATACCCTCCATATCGTGTAGATCTCCTTCACTGGGTTGATATCGCAGAAGAAATAGCTATGGCATATGGATATATGAATATAGAACCAACTAAATGGAAAGTTATGACAATAGGACATCTTTCAAAACGAAGTATTAGCGAAAACTATGTTAGAGAAATTTTGAGTGGGTGTGCTTTGCAGGAAGTACTTACTTTCACTCTTACAGCACCAGAAAAAATAGCAGACTTTATGGGGCAAAAGCAAGAGAACTTGAAGAATAATGTCCATATAGCAAATCCAGTAAGTTTAACATATTCTGTGTTACGATCACGATTGCTTCCTAATCTCCTGGACTTCTTATCTCGAAATACTCACAACGAGTACCCTCAATACATCTTTGAAGTAGGGGAGGTAGTAAAAAAGAACCAAAAGAGTGTAATCACATTTACAAAAACGGCAGCTGTCCTCACAGATGCAGATATCTCTTTTGAAAATGCTCATAGCATTCTTGATTCTTTAGCTACACAATTAGGAATTACTATTGTCTTGGAAGCATTAGTAGATTCTGAATTTTTAGAAGGAAGAACGGCAAAAATCTTACATAAAGATAAACAAATAGGTATTATTGGAGAAATTTCTCCAGCAATTCTTGAGAAATGGCAAATTTACATGCCTGCAGTGGCCTTTGAAATCGATTTATCTATGATTCCCACCTTGGACTTGCCACCATTAAGTACATCTTAGATTCACGAAAGCAATCAAGGAGAAATCAAAATCTTGGATCCTCAAAATTCCCTTTCCCAAGTCGATACAATAATTTTTGATTTTGATGGCACACTGTTTAAAGGGGAAACATTCAGCCTGCCGATTTTCCAAGAGTGTTTAACAATACTTATTGATGAGTTTCATTACAATTTAGATTTTCCTTCAGAAGCAAAAATATTGGCACAGTTTGGAAGACATTCCAACGATATATATCGAACCCTATTACAAAATGCAAAACCAGATATTATAGAATCATTTGCAGAATGTATAGAAAATGCAGAGGTCAAAACATTAGAAAATGGGGGAGGAGAACTCTATGAAGGAGTACCAGAGGTATTAACTGAGTTAAGAAAGCGAAATTACAAACTAGCCTTGTGTACAAACGCTCGTAAGGATTATCTCGAAGCTGTTACTAAAAGATTTCAGCTAACCAACTATTTTTCGGTGATGTATGCAGCAGGTCAACATAACTGGAAAAGTAAAGACTGGATGATCAGTCAAATCATCAAAAACCTCAGAACAGAGAATTTTGCCGTTGTAGGCGATCGACATCACGATATCGACGCTGCAAAGGTTAATCGGGGGCTTTCCATTGGATGTGCGTATGGATACGGATTTGGGGAAGTAAAGAAGGCCGACCTTGTTATCAATGATTTTCGTGAATTGCTTAAACTATTCCCTTGACTTTTTGATATGTTGTTTAAAGTTATAACTTGAATATAACTTAGACGCAAAAACTTTTATTATTGACATTTTAACAAATTATTACAATAAGAATCTGGAGGATTGCTCATTGAGGACTCTTACCAGAAATTCTTACTAGAAGAGATAGTAAAAGTTCTATTTCTAAGAATTATTACAAAGGCGATAAAAATGGGTATTGAAAAGATTAAAGATTTTTGTGAAGCAATTAACAGTCGTGATGACGTTAAAGCAAAATTAAAGAATTGGACAAAAGTTGCTGGATATAATGTTGATGGTGAAGATTGTTACATATCACACAACGCGGATGGAACCTGCGAATTTCATGAAGGAAAACCTGAAAAAGCAAGCTTTACTATGATCGGTACGACAGAAATCTTCGAAAAGATGTTTACTGGTGAAGAAGACGCACAAAAAGCCTACTTTGCCAAGAAATATAAGATAGAAGGCGATGTTATGGGAACCATGAAGTTAATTCCCATCATCAAGATGATGAAACCATAATTTTCTTTTATTTCATCTTTATAACATTCTTCTCCTCCTTCTTTCCTTTTTCTCTTTTTAAGTCGTATCTTTAGTACGAAAAACTAGAGTTAAAGAAGAAGGTAATGTCATGGGCTTCTCCTTTTTACCCATAACATAAGATTTAACTATTTCAAATTTCATTCTCTCTTCTAACTAATCGAGAAAACTACCATTAATTTGAGGAAAATAGGGGTAATCACATTTACCGTAATGATTTCTCAAATACGATTTTGAAGAGAAGTGAAATGAAAAAACAAATTCTCCTAATTCTTCTAGCAATCACTATGTCCACATCCATAGGACAAATGAGTCTAAAAGCAGAGATCGCAGGAAATCACGACCGTAGCTATTGGCCTACTGACGAATGGACGTTTGTTATCCCAGAGACAGTAGGAATGAATGCATCGCTTATTGAAGATCTTAAGAAGTACATAGATGCCGAGGTAGTGGGCTTAGATGGAATTATCGTTGTTAAAAATGGTTATCTTGTGTTGAATGAGTATTACAATGGCTGGAAGGAAAATATGGAACATCCACTCTACTCCTGCACGAAAAGTATTACCTCAGCAGCAGTAGGAATTGCCATAGACAAAGGATACTTCACTGTAGATGACTATGTGCTTGATTTCTTCCCGAACCGAACATTTGAAACTGTCGATGTACATAAAAAGAACATTACTGTGAAAAATCTCTTACAAATGCAAACAGGCCTTGATTGGGATGAATGGAGCTTAGCATATGGACACCCTGATAATGATCACACAGCTATGCAACGTAGCGATGATTATATTCAATTTATTCTCGATAAACCAATGGCATCTGATCCTGGAACTGTTTTTGTTTATTGTGGAGGAGCAAGCCATCTTCTTTCAGCAATTGTACAACAGACAGCCAATATGACAACATGGGATTTTCTGAATCTCTATCTATTCAACCCCATCGGAATTAATCCTGGAACGCATTTAACAAGTCCTCATGACGTATTTTTCGGAGCTCACGGGCTTCATCTAACCCCCTTAGACATGGCCCGATTTGGACTTCTGTATTTAAATAATGGAACGTGGGATGGTGAACAAATTATTTCAGAATCTTGGGTTATAGAATCTACCAGAAATTATGCTCAAATTGGGGAAAGATATGGCGTACCTATTCAATATGGTTATCAATGGTGGATTTTTGATCAAACATATGGATATTTTGATTTTCTTGCAGTAGGATATGCAGGTCAAAAAATCCATTGTTTCCCAGAATTAGATCTAATTGTGGTATTTACTGCTTCAGCTGATATCAATAGGGATCCGATTTTGAATAATTATATCATACCAGCAATTGTAGGAAAAACAAAATCTAGAATCACACTTGATTTTCTTCCTGTTGTAATTGCATTATTTGTTGGCGTTACCTTTAAACATGTGATTCCTAAGAAAAAAAACCATTGAATTTAAATATTAACATACTCCGTGATTAATCTAAGGAGAAAACATGACTGCAACCAATCCTTGTAGGTTTTGTATAGGGGAAAGGGGCGCAGGAGAGGATTGCTGTATTGATGTCTTTATTATACTCAATCCTGATGAAATGGATTTATTTGAAAAATTCCCTGGGTTCTGTGTAACTAAGGAAAAAGATGGGGCAGTATTCTATACGAAAGAGGGATGTCCTTATTTGGATAAGGAGAAAAAATGTAGTATTCATGATTTTAAACCCTTATACTGTAAATTTTACCCCATATTCATTACCGGGATTCCTTATACTGATGATAAATGTCCTGCATATCAAGGACTAGAATATAATCTGACATCTATGGTTGAAAAGGAGATTAGAAACTTACAAAAACGTTATCCTATTTATAAAAAAGAATGGCTTTGGGAAGATGTTGAGAGATTGTTTCATCAATGAAACTAATTTCATAAATTAATTATTTGATGGATACATGTATTAAGGATTCTCCAATGACTAATAGAGGATGATTTTCGGTAATAATTGATGAGCTCCAATTGTCTTGCTTTTCCAATAGCATTGCGATTGTTTTGATAATCTCCTGTTAATAACACTTATAAAACGTGTAGCCTGACAAACCTTAGGGAACCGTAAAACAAAGTTCTGTATTTCTTTTAATGATCTGAATAAAATTCTGAATACGTCGTCAAATCGGTGTTGTCATCAAGTAAAGCTAGACAAATTATTTGATCTATAACTTCGCTACATATCTGTTTGAATTTTAAAGCCCGCTTTCGTCAAATAATTCTTATAATTGTTAAAACTAGCTTTCGAATATTGAGATTTTTCAAAATTTGATTTTGTCAAAAACAATATTCGTTCATTTGAGTAACTAGACCAGTAAAAAATTATGATTCAAGCAATACAAACTGCTTTTAAACAGCTTTTCTGACGAGTTTATAATTTCAGGAAATATTAATCATCATACAGCAGAAATTAGGAAAATCCTAAAAGTAAGATAGTGTTAAATCGGGAAAGAATTTATTAATAAACTATTTAGCTAATATGACGCCACAAATGCATCGTATATGAAAGATTGGAATATTACCCTCCTCTCTTTCCCACCTCCTCCTCAATTTCAGAAGATAACAATTCAAGCTCCTTATTGAGTTTTTTCCTGTTTTTCGAGAGCCAAATGACCTGGAAACCTTCATGAATCAGTTCTACTCCTTCTACGAGCTCTTTTCCCCCAAAATCAATTTTCAGGGGTGAGAGGGGCAATTTATCATTAATTAGTAGCATTATTGTTCCGAATCTTATCATTACAGTATCGATGGTAGTATCTTTGAGTGTTATTGTACGAGAATCCATATTCTTTGACGAAAAATCCTCAATCGCTACTGGAGTTTTCACTTGGATCTGAGACAGCACTCCAAATTTGGGTAACGAGATTTTGACAGATTTATCCTCAAAAGAGCTTGATTCTGTGAGCTTTTTGATGATCAGAACATGGAAACGCCAATCTTCAATTAATTCCTTGATCCGCTGGATCGTTAATCCAAGGATTTTTTTGCCCACATAACTTGTGAGACTCATTATTATTTGATCAAATCCGCTAAAAATTTTCAGGGCCTCTGATGAGAACCCATGTTCATGATGGACAATGATTCCTGAGTTCTCAACTTTTTCTCCAGGTTTCAGAGTGAGCATATTCTGAGTACCTGAATAATTGTAATTGAGGAGGATATCTTCAAGTCTTGATAAAAGCGGAACGTCTAATCCAACCATGCTAGTAGTCAAATCAGCTTTTTGATGTGGGTCCAACCTTTCTAAGAATAGTTTTCCATTACTAACTAGTGAGCCATGTAACGTTAGGATTCTATATAATTGTTTACTCTTTAAATGAACTTCTAGATTCGTTATCGGTTCAGAAATATTACTACGAATTGTTAATTTGTCCACATAAAATCGACATCGCGTCAATAACTCAAGAACTGCGGAAGATATTGGAAGATCAGATGAAATCTTCTCTAAGTCGCTTTCTACTTGCTTTTGAGGTTCCTTGGGTTTTCTTTTCTTCTTAGGTTTTTTCTTCCGTGGATTCCGGATCCGACGACCTAACCTACCAATTGTTGAATTTGGAGCAATATAGGAGGCTCCCACTGATATAACGGTTACAGATACCCCACCAACAACAGCAATTATTCCACTGATAACAAGAAATTCCTGTAAAGGATCCTGTATTGGAGGGTCGTTTGGATCCGTTGGATCAAAACCACGATTGATTTCTTCTCCATCTAGTATGCCATCATCGTCTGAATCATCATCATTAGGATCAATGAGGTATAGATTAACTTCGTCACCATCACTCACACCATCGTCGTCCGAATCACCATCATTAGGATCAGTTCGATAAGTAATGATTTCAACACCGTCCATTAACCCATCATTATCAGTATCATTATCAGTAGGATCAGTCAGATGCGTAGCGATCTCAGTCCCGTCAGTTAATCCATCATTATCGGAATCATTCAGCAGGGGATCAGTATGGTGAATTATTACCTCAATTCCATCAGTAAGACCATCCCCATCCGTATCTGGATTATCAGCTCGTAGACCGTTCTGATATTCAAAAAGATTAATTAGACTATCATTATCAAGATCCCAGTTAGCATCGGTTGCAGTAGCTGGATCGAGATTATTATCATACTCCCAGCCATCAGCCATTAAATCTTGATCTAAATCGATCGATGTCAATGGAAAAGGATCTTCTGCAACTCCATCTAGTTTATAGTTACCACTACCAGAATAATCATGCCAATAGTTGCCTTTGTTAGTGATATTATCATAATAGCGATTTGTACTGAAATCTCGACCCTGTGGTGAACCTGGATTATCAAAATTATTATGGATAAAGGCATTGTGGTGGATGATGTTTCCAGAAGCATTATCAGAGACGTAGAAAGCATACCAAGGGAAATTCATGACTAGGTTCCAAGCAATGGTATTATTGGTAGGAGTACTTACTGGTTGTCCTCCCAAACTTAATCCACTACCACCTACGCCTCCATTTTTCAGAGTATTATTATAGATTATACTGTTATTAGACCAACTTGCAATTCCACCCCTGCAACCATCAACCAGATTTAACGCAACATATGCATTCAAGACTGGTCCAACTTCGATTCCTACTAAATTGCTACTAAGAATTGTATTACCAATGACTCTCGCGTTATTGCGAGTGATTTCAATACCTAAATTACTGGGAACCTCATCACTAGCGTTTCCCTGAATAGTATTATTAATCAGGGAGGTGTCCACACTTTCCAACCGAATCCCTCCAGCAAGGTTTAGAATTAAGGTGTTTTGGGCAACAAGTGTGTTACTGGCTCCGTCTCTAGTTTCAATCCCATAGTTAATGTTAAATCGAGCAGTGTTATTCTGAATGGTCGAATAGGTTCCAGATTGAATCTCAATCCCGACATAATTATTTTCAACAGTATTATTTTCGATTCTGGCTGTTCCATTTGCAACACCATTAATGAATATCCCATGAACATTAGTTAAACCTCCAGTATTGATATAATTATTGCGGATTACAAAATATTTTGTTGTTCCAGATATCGCGATACCATGTGTGAAATTGCCTGAAACCGTAATATTCCAGCCTTCTAATATGTAAGGATCAATAGCTGTTCCTGTACCACTAACAGCAGTATTAATTAGTTGTGAATCACTAGTAATAAGTATTTCACTGTGCGGACTTATATTCACCACTGTTCCAGATGTGATTCTAACTGAAATGTCAATCTCATTAGTTTCGTGTGATTCTTGGAACAAATTAACACTTAACCCAAAAACAAGAAAAATAATGAAAATAATCTTAAATTTGAATTGTAAAGTGTGTATTTTATCTTTCATTGGAAGGTTTCTCTCCAAGCCTCTTTTTTTCTGTAATTATATTTTTTTTTAACTAGCTGTATTTAAATCTCTTAATGATATTTCATTCTCTTTCGAAAGATAAGTAGTACTGTTATCGACATAAGAACTATCAGTGGAGTCCACGATGGCGAAGCTTGTGTGGTTGTAGTAGTATCTGTAGTAGTTGTAGGGCTTGTGGTTGTATCTGTGATTGTATCTGTGGTTGTAGTAGTATCAGAACTGGGCGTAGTAGTAGTATCAGAATTTGGCGGAGGAGCAGAACTGAAACTTTCTCGCTCTATTTCAATCTCACGTTTTGCAACTGTTGTATTACCAGTAATAACACCTTCAACATCTTGAAAATCTTTAAATAATTTTAAAACACCCGTGGATATTTCAAAAATTATTGTAGTAGAACTATTGATTGTTAAGTGATCGCCTGTGGATTGATTGGTAAGTGAACCATTGATTGAGGAGAAAAATTCAATATCATCAGTTGTACTGGTAGTATTGAGTTTTATAGATAAGTCATTACCAAAGATTGGCGTATACATTGCATCAACATACATTTGACTATATATTTGAGAAAATGTTGTCCAAGTATCAACTGGTAATTCACTACTCGCATTTATGAAAGTTAAAGGGATAATATAAGGCATACTAGGGAAATAAACACTCGATCCTGGATACAATGGTGATGCTCCAAGTTCATTATTGGTTGCTAGGGATACACCAAAAGATGAAGAATTTAATCCCGCAGCGTATAATAATGAAGGAGAAATAATCATAAGCGGAAATAGACCAAACCCGGATTCAGAGACATTTACAGCATTATTATCTTTTCTAATTTCATAGGACGCTGTTACTTCACCAGGTTCAGGTTGATTTTCTATTATATCGGAAATAGTAATATTAAATTTAGCTACAGGAGTCCCAGCTGAGATATTGCTAGATCCAGCAATTGTAAATTCGTTAAATACAAGAAGTTCACCTGTCCCTCCATACTCGGGGGGTAAATCCGTTGTATTTATAAGATATTTTTTGACAAAGAAAGTAGCTTGATCACCAACATCGACACCAAAAGAAACAGATTGGCCCATTACATTAGTATTATTTAAGCTAATACCTAATGCTAATAATAAGACTATCAATAAACAATTTATTAGATTTCTGAATTTCAACGTAGTACACCTGATTTGTAATATAAAGAAATTATCCTTTATAAGTTTTTAATATTTTTAAATCAAAAACATGTAAAAGTTATTCTATATACATCTATAGAAATATCTACTAAAGGTTAGAATCTCGAATGATGAGTAAGTCACCATCGGGGAGTAATGACGGAGCTGACCCACAAGCATTTAACTTCTGAACCAAATGTAATTCTATGTCACCAAAACAAGAAATACACCCGTTAGAAAACGAACTCCG
>NJBF01000067.1 GCA_003144275.1 Candidatus Heimdallarchaeota archaeon B3_Heim | reverse complement strand
TTAGCTCAGATTGACGACAAGTTTGTAACTCCCGCGTCTAGTGGAGCTACAGCGGCAGTTAACGTATATCGTAATTATGATAAGGGGAGTGTCCTGATATTTGACGAGGTAGAGCGAAGCTCGCTGGCTCAGTTTACAGAGCAAAATTTGTAAACAAGGATTAGGTATGGGTACTTAAGGTATTGTCATTGAGCGTTGAGTACCCATATTATTTATTTGCCAGACAACTAAATCTCTGTTCAATCAAAAAAGTAATCAATTAAACAAAAAAGAACTCGGCCTTAGATTTAGCAGAGGCATTATCAATACATCAACAAATAGAAGCATCTCACAAAATCTAAATCGAGGCCGTCAAGCGAGAAAGGTGGAAGAGTGGCTCCGGTATTTCCACAGCATACTAACCATAGCCTTGGCGGCATCAGCCGCGCTTTTCGCTGACACTTTTCCTTACCAGATATAGTTTACTTTTTCCCTCGACAAGGCTGACAATCGCGCATGTTCCTTGCTTACCTAAAACTGTATCGGCTTACTAATTGCTGAACCGTTTCTTCTTGTTCACGATAGCGGGGCGACACGCTTCGCCAACGCGATTTGAACTAATCACACGCTTCCCGCGACTGCTTTTACTGTATTAACGCCGACCGTGACGCAACCTTTTATAAAGTCTGCCACCTGTTAGTTTATCGCGTTGTAAATAGCAATAAATCCAATCATGGCTTACCAACTGACCGACGATTTTACCCACGCCAGCTATTTGTTCTGGACTCCACTTTTGTTCCAGCCCCAGCTCTAAATAAGTAACTGTTATGTCCGGCATCTTACACTTCTTAGCCTCATGTTGTCTCTCCAAAGCCTATCGCCAAGCCTAAAGCCCTCGGAAATGAAATTATCATCAACGAAAGAAGTAAATATCGCGGAAATAAGCACTAAAATGCTAATGCCAAAACCTAAGATGTATTAGCTCATACTTGATCTGACAGTTACCCAGTTTTTCGGTCTCAGCGACAAATTAGATTTGAGTTAAATTCTTTTCCGCTGTTAACACCACGCGATTTTGTCGTAGTCCTTAATTACCAAGGGAAATTGACGGTTATCTTTTAAGCGTATTTTGAATTGCTTTAATTAAATAGGACACTTTAATAATGGAATATAATCCAATTATTGAGGTGTGAAATGACAAAACGAACAAACAGAAGTTACACAGCAGAATTTAAACAAGAAGCTGTGGCATTAGTAACAGAGCAAGGCTATAGCGTACCAAAGGCAGCAGCGTCTTTAGGTATCACAGATAAATTACTTTATAACTGGAAAGCTAAAGTTGAAGCAGAGCAATCTGGTGCCAGTTCAAATTCAGATGAGCGAGCTGAGCTGTTAAGGCTACGCAAGGAAAATAAAGAGCTAAGGATGGAAAAAGAAGTCTTAAAAAAGGCCAGCGCCCTCCTGCTAAAGGAAACCAAGTAACGTTTAAAACGATTAAGCAGTTATCTTCGGTGTTTCCCGTAGTTAAGCTCTGCAAAATTATGAACGTAAGTCGCAGTGCTTATTACGCTTGGCTTAAACGGCCAGCTAAAATCATCACCGCTGAGCAGCTTAATTTGTATCGAAGAGCCAAGGCTATATTTAAGAGAAGCCGAAATAGCTTAGGTTATCGTGAGCTTAGAAAGAAGTTACTCAGTGAGGGCTTTAGCGTCAGTGATTATGGCGTTCAGAAATTAATGGCAATACTTGGTCTAGAAGTGACTCAACGAGTGGCTTACAAGGTGACAACCAAACGTAAACACAATGATGCTGTTGCAGATAATCTGCTGAATCAGAACTTTAACCCTGTTACGCCCAATCAGGTGTGGGCTGGTGATGTGACGTACTTGAGAACTGGCGAAGGCTGGATGTATCTAGCCATTGTGATGGACTTATACTCTCGCCGTATCGTCGGCTGGCATATTGATAAGCGGATGACGACTGATTTGGTTAGCAAGGCAATGATTAAAGCTTATAACTTACGTCAGCCTCCAAAAGGCTTAGTGTTTCACTCTGACAGAGAGTCACAATATACCAGCAAACATTATCGTAAACTGTTAGCTAACTATGGTATGAGAGCTAGCATGGGCGATGTTGGATCCTGTTGGGATAACGCTGTTGTTGAAAGATTCTTCGGCAGTTTAAAACATGATTGGTTGCTGAAAGTGCCACAGCCAACTCGTGAGCATATGAGAAACGATGTAACAGTGTATATGCGCTATTACAACTTAGAACGACTTTATACAGCTAATGGTGATCTGTCGCCAGTAGAGTATGAACAAAGTTCCTTAAGAAAAGTGTCCTGATTTAGTTGCGCAGAACACTTTTTGTAGGCTTAGTATCATCAAACAAAAACTTGATCCTCATGGATATCAACTGTTAGCCATAGCGACGTCCACCTTATGCGTTTTTCTTCTGGAGTCAACAGTTTAGGTGAAACACTTATAGGTTTACCTATTTTGAATTTTTCTTCAAATAAATTTGCTACGACCGCCCCTTTCAATCCTTCAAGTGAGGAGAAAGTAACAGCAACCACATCACCACAATTTGAACAACTGATAAAATTTGCCTGCTTGGATCCTTGCTTGGATTGACAGAGTTGTAAGCCAGTCCTAATGACAAGCTTTCCTGATTTGTCTGAAAGATATCTTAAACTACGTTTCTTACAAAAACTACAATCGCACTCTCGTGGGTTGTAAGATGCAATTACTTGAGGTAATTGGAGTTCTAATTTCACACAGACACATGAACAATTGGAAGAATATTTCAATTTATTGATCCTTCAAAGCCCTAAATAAAACCTGTAAATTTAGACGTTAGATAAGTACCTTGCCAGACTTTAAACTTTTCGTTTTAACGAAAATCAAGAAAAGCGCAGAAAAAAGGCATAATAAAAATGTTAGGGCTGCTAAACCAAAAAATGTATTTGAATATGCCAAAACTGACGAATCTATTTCTACCCGATATGCTATATATCTTTCTATTTCGATGGGTGTTATATGATTTTCGGAGCGAATTATAGAATTGTTGATGAATTGATAAGCGTTATTTGTTTTTTGAGAATCTAAGAAAATAGTAGTATCCGAATAATATTTATCTTTCCAATACAACAACGAAGAAGTAATAGCAGCGATGCCGATGCCTGCGCTTAAAGCCCTAAACATATTCATTACTGTACTCCCGTCGCTAATCAAATCGCGTGGAAGCATACTCATAGCAAGATTTTGGGCTGAAACTGCAATAATCATAAAAACACAGCCCCTAAGGGCTTGCGAAAAGAAAAAATCGTTGATCGTCCACTCGTCAGTAATATTTATATCAATAGCAATAGATAGAAAAAGTACTACTAAACCTGTTATTAACGTTGTCTCATAGCCTATCTTGCTTGCAAGATAGGGAGCTATCGGTGAACATAGAATTTGAAACACGCCTACAATAAGCAAAACTTTGCCAATATATTCCGACCCCATACCCGCAATATCAGCAAAATAGCTTGATATCACAAAAGATGTTGTTATGTGAATTAAGTTGAAAAAGAAAATCACAACCGTACCGAACATGAAGTATTGACTCTTAAAAACACGCCATTCAATTAAAGGGTTATTTATTCTGCTGAAAAAATTAAGGTAGGAAACACATAAGAAAAATAGAAAAATTATCGATATAAATATTCCCCGAGATTCGAGCCAACCCTTTTCCAACCCATTATCGATGACATAGTGTATTAAAAAAACAAACGCTATTAGAAACAAGAAACTTTGGTAGTCGAACGTTTCCTCTGATTTTGGACGATTCTTATTGGTTTCGGATTTGAAAGCTAAATAGACAACGAAACCACCTATTATCAAAGGGAATATATTTATATAGAAGATGATTCGCCAGTCATATACTTCTGCGGCATATGCACCGAATGAAGGAGCGAGTGTAGGGGCTAGTGTTCCTATTGCGCCAGCAATCGCACCAACTAATGCATGTTTGTCTGCGTTGTAAAGAATATAAATTGCAGAAAATGCTGTTGGGATCATAGCGCCGCCCGCGAGGCCTTGTATAAACCTACACACGGTTAGTTGATCAATGCTGGTTGCTAGAGCGCATAAATAGCTTGTTACAGAAAATAAAATCGATGATACGGAGAATACGAAAGCTAGAGACATTCTTTTAACCAGATAGCCGCTCAGTCCAATCATTAGTACTTCAGCAATCAAGTATGATGACTGGACTCGACTTCCTTCTTCGATAGATGCCCCAAGAGAAGCGCTAATTTGAGGGAAGATGGAGAGAGTAACATAAGTATCAAAAAATGCAGCAAACATCCCTAACAAGATGAAAAAAAAACCAATCGTACGTCTGAGCGAAGTAATGATTGGTTCATTGTCACTCGAATTATGCGAAGTCACCTGTTAAGTTCCACTTCTACTGACATGCCTATTCTAAGTCTTGATTTCCAGTTATCTTCATCAATTGAGATTTTGACAGGCACTCTCTGTATAGTTTTGGTAAAAGTCCCAGAGTTTTTTCTCAAGGGCAGGAAACTAAATTCTGAAGCTGTTGCTGGAGAAATTTGTTTTACTGAACCAAAGAGCTTCCTATCAGGGATAGCGTCAACATAAATGTATACTTCGTCTCCAATTGAAATTTCTAATAATTGAGACTCTTTAAAGTTAGCTTCAACCCAAAGTGCAGAACTGTCAGCAATTGATAGAACATTGTCACCCTCTGAAACCCAAGAACCACTATGAACATGTAATCTACCAATGGTTCCTTCATATGGTGCTACTATGTTAAGTTTATTGATGTTGTACTTTTTTACTTCAATATTTTTCCTGAGAACTTCCCCCTCTGCGACTAACATGGCTTTTCTGCTATAAATAACCTGTAGCTTTGCTGACTCTATATCAATCTGTGCGCTAACATCTTTTATCTCATTTTCCAACTCTTTGGCTCTAAATGTGGCAGCATCAAAGTCCGACTGTCCAAGTGCGTTACTTTTAAATAACTCTTCTGACCTTCTTCTTTCCCTGTTTACTATCTCGGACAGCTCTTTTAGACCTTTAAGGTTTGATTGAGCTTGCTCAAGTATCTTCTTTTGAAGAGCTTCATCAGAATCTAAAGAAATTATTGCTTGATTATTCACATCTAGTTCCAAAACTGTTCTTTCCAAACTAGCTATCAGCTCCTTATCAGATAGTTTTACTAGTAACTGACCTTCTTTGATAGAATCAAATTCACTAACGTATACTTTTTCGACAATTCCTGAAATTGGGCTGCCAATGTGAAAGAGATGACCATGGACATAAGCATTATCAGTCCCAACCCTTTCAAATAAATCAAGCTCTTTGGGAAGTTCTGCCAAAAAAAATACCAAAGCCGCTATAAGAATCGAAGATATAGTAAAAACTCTGGTAGCAGTAAATTTCATTTTTAGAAATTACCAGTAGGAAACAGCGTTTTCGTAATGATGTAAAAAATTTGTTCTAAAAAAATTACTTTCATAAGAACTGTCCATGTAAGTATATATAAGTGGGCATAATAGATTATAGCTACGTAATCTATAAAGGTTTGATATATTCATTTGTAATTATTCCTAGGGGATTTTTATTTATTTTCGTTCTTTTTTTCACATATTTCTGTAAGGCCGTTTATCGTAGGTTCTGCGTAAAACTGCTCATTTTGTATTTTAATGCCAGTTTCTTTTTCTACTTTTATTAATAATAAGACTGCTGAGAGTGAATCTCCCCCAAGGTCAAAAAAATTCGAAGTATCATTAATGTTATTTTGACTCAAATGTTCTTTAAAAATATTTCTAAGCACGTTTTTCATATCAATTCCATAGCCTATCAATAGTCATAGGTATCTCAGACAAACACCTGAAAAAAGGTTTCTTGCCCAATTAAGCAGCATTAAGTTCTCTCCCATTGAAATGCCGCCTGATTGCATTTTAGATGAGATATCTACAGCGTTATCGCATAAATTTACATGACCGTATTTTCTAAGCCCTTCTTTAATAACTTTATGATCGTCAATATTTGAAAAGTGCGAGAACATTGTATATATGGGGTCATTGGCGTTTGTACAAAAAAGTTTATCTATAGCACATGATTTTAAATTTGCTTCGCCTAAAAGGAGTTTCGAGATTTCCGATATCATTCTTATAGATTCATCAATCATGAAACCATGACTAAGGTCGCTCTTGTAAGAAGCTGCTTTTTTGGGGTTCGATATGACTTTTGTTGATAGTATTTCGAACTGAGCAGGATGATCCGAAACAATGCAGCTCGCTGCTCCGTCACTTACTATAGTCTCACCTCCAAGAGTAACTCTATCTTTTATGCTATTACGTATGGCACCAACTAATATTAGTACTCTTTTATAAGAACCTGACTTGACAAGATTCTTTGCTAAATCAATTGCCCCTCCAAATGTTGCTGACTCTTGACAGCCTAGCCCAAAAACCGCCGGAGAGTTTAGACCTGACTGATGTAGAGCCTTCCACATTTCCATATCATCTTCAGGCGTAGAGTCTGTCATTACACTAGGAATAACCGCGTCAATTGACTCTGGTATGAAACCGCTAGATTCAATTGAACTTGAAATAGACTTCACATATAGGCTTGCTAGAGATCCTTCATATTTTGAATAATTTTTTAACCCAAGGTTTCTAAACCTTTTGATATCTGATTCAGTAACTTCAGGACTCACTAAAAGCTCATCTATATCAAAAATATCGCCGATTTCATATTTTAAGCCCGAAATAAAACATTTCATGTACTAATCCTTTAATGTAGATTCAAGGCTATGGTTTAGAAATTCTGATGTTTCAGGAAGAAATGGTTCTATCACATTAGCAATATCAAAAACTTGTCTTTTTGAAAGGGTGTTTTGATTACTTATTACAGCTTTCAATAGTTGTTCTATTTCTGATGAAGCTCTTTGTATATCGCTAACTTGCAAAGATTCATTTACTACTTTTGTACTTGAATTTATTAATGAATCTATTTCGAATTTTTCCTTATCTGTAGTTTTAGAAACAATCTTTTCTCTAAAATCTTTTAAGTTGCGGTGAACTGAGTCGATTTTACTTTTGTCTACGATAACCCTATGAAGTGAGTTATCTATGGACAGGAAAAGTGATAGCCTTACAGAATCAACGTCATAATTGTCAATCAATGTATCTGGAGTTTCAGTGTTTCCAAAACTCTTGCTCATTTTTCGACCTTTTGTATCGGTTATTAAAGGGTGTATGTAAACTGTTTTAAATGGAGCGAACCCAATTTCATCTGACATCATCAAAATAGGTGCAATCCAAAACGTTGTCAGATCCATACCTGTAACACACACACTATTTTGTCCTAAGTTTTCTAATTTAGCTTGTTCTTTTTCATATACCATTTGTGCCGAAAATGCCCACAAAGCACAAGACAGCCTCATTGTTGCAACGTATACTTCCTCTTTTGGTATCTGGGTTTCCAAAAGATACTTGTCTCCTTTGAAGCGTAATTCTTCTGATTTTAACGAAAAGTCCGTACCACATACTAGTTGTTGAGAAATACAAATATCTCTAAGAAATACGCTCTCATTGAAAGATTGAAAGACTGGTTTGTTAAGTTCCTCTAAGTAATTTTCTAAGGCTTGTTTGTATAGCGAAGGCTTTATATCGACAGTGCCTTTCCTTATTTTTTCTAAAGCATCTTTTGCTAGAGATGAGACATCAAAGAAACATTGCCTAGAAAGCAAACTTTCGACACGCTTTCCACTGAGTCGAAATGTATCTGCCATGACATTTAACTTCTGAATTTTACTCACAAGATTGCTAGATTGGAGAACTTCTAATAGCCTTTTTTCTACATCTTCCTTATGAACTTTGAAGTATTCACCTTCTTTTTCAATATAGCCTCCTTCGTTAAAAGCCCTACTTATCTTTTCGTTGAGATATAAAGATATGAAATAAGAATTAATACAATGGCCCGGAGTTATGCTTACAATTTCTTTACCAGAAAATAAGGAAATTAATTTATCACTTACAATTATTTTTATATTTTCTCCGAGCGGGTTTGTAATAAACTTAGGCGAACCATGTAAACGTTGATAAAAATCTTCTGACATCAAAATTATTGTTTCATTAAGCAATAGACTTAAGTCTTCAGAATCTATAGTTATCTTTTCGTTTTCATCACTTTTATAAATTAATGAATATTTGTAAATTGTATGTTCACTTTTCACTATATCTGCAATATCTACAAAAGATTGTCTGTCAGTACACCACGGTATTACACGGTCACTTTTGTATATTGTTCCACTTTTTGCCATTTGAGAAATGAACTGTAAAAACTCATACTCACGTTTACTGTCAGCCATAGATCTAAACTCATCGCTATCAATGATCAAGTTCATTTTATCTATCTGCTCGAGTATTGTTGGGGTTATACCGTCAACCCAAGATGTTATTTTATTTGAGATATACTTTCTGTCTGAGCAGTTTTGTATGTAATTTTTATCGTTCTTGGTGGCAACGTATTCAGTGGATGAACCTCCATGATCTAATGCAAGTGCCCATTTGATATCACAACCTTGTGTTCTCCGCCATCTACAAAAAAGATCTTGAATCGAAAGGTTGAGGAAGTGCCCTAAATGCAATTCACCGGTTGGGTTAGGCGCTGGAATAACTGAGCCAAAGATTTTTTTTTCCATAATGTTTGCCGCGATTAAATTGTCCAAAGTTTTACTTTAAGAATTGCCTATAAAATTGGTGCTAAAATGATTCCAGAAGCCTCTAGGTTAAAATTTTAACAAACCTATTTTAAAGAACTTCTTACAACTTTAACGAGAGCTTTGATATCCTCGATATCATTATATATGTGCGGAGTAACTCTTATATTTCCGTTTCTTACTGACGCAGAAACGTTGTTGTCTGAAAATTTAGGTCCGATTTTTTCCAAGAGTATTGGGTCTATTTCTAAACCAACATAATGAGGCCCTCTCTGATCTTCAGCTAATACTTTAATCGGCACATCACATAATTCTTGCACCAATAAGCTATTCAGCGAAGCACAATGTTCAGACACTTTTGAAGGGGTCCAAATTTCAGTATTTTTTAGAGAGTCTGCTAACATCGGACCATTAAGAAAATTACTTGATTGACCCATATCAAATCTGATCGCCCCCTCCCGATATTGATCCTGATAATTTGTTAGAGATTCAAAATCGTTGCTATTTTTTCTATTCAACCATCCTTCTTCAAGCGGTTTGCCTTTCCAAAACTTTTCAGAAAAGTAAGCTATACTAATAGCATAGGGACCGAGTAGCCATTTGTATCCCGCACACACAACCGCATCGGCCCTGATTATCTTATTGTCAAATGGATATGCTCCTATTGATTGTGTTCCGTCGACAATCAACAGGCCTCCATGTTCATGTATCTTCTTGCTGATAGTAGCTAGATCAAAAAGGCAACCATCTAACCAATGTACATTTGGAATTGATACAATCGCAGTAGAATCGGAGATAGTTGATAGTATGGTTTGATTCCATTCATCTGAACGAACATTAGCATCGGATGGTTTATCAATAACAACGAGTTCTGCGTGTTTCTCTTTGGCTAACCTATACCAAATATAATAATTCGAAGGCATCTCATCCGCGACAACAATGATTTTTTGACCTTCCCGGATATCAACATTATTAGCTACTATCGACATGCCGTAGGAAACGGAAGGGATTATTGCTATTGAACTCGGCTCGTCTTCGTTAATAAGCTTAGAAAAACGTTGCCTAATTTCGGTGGAATGGCAAAAAAAATGTTCTTTCGTTACATATTTGGGGTTAGTTTTTCTTTCTATTGCGGCAATTCCTTCATTTTTGGTCGAAGTAGCCAAGGGGCCCATGTATGCGCAGTTTAGATAATGATAACCATCTAAATCGAAGTATGATTTGTAATTGTTAATCTCTTGCTCTAATTCGTATTCCATTTTATTCGCCCACTAGAGGAATTCCATTGTTATCCATAACTCTGGTATCAGGACAAATAAAGTCAATGTGGTATTGTGTAAAGGGCAAAAGGCCTATTCCATAATGAATTACCCCTGATTTTCCTCCGTACACCTCGTTCATTGCTTGATTTCCGGGAAACAATTCAAGATTTGTATTTATTCCAAAGCCTAATTCGATGATAGTCCTAAATCGAGAGTCAACATCGAATAATGCGTTCAGCATATCAGCTGAACCCTTTCCTTTTGAGCTGATTGCAGTAACGTGTTGGATCTCTCCTTGTTTAACTTCAAGTTTTAGGGGATGTTCAGTTATTGAGTTGAGAGCATTAAAAATTCGGTCTTGATCTTTTCTCAAAAAGGACACGTTGCCAGCATGTAAAACAGGTTGCCCTTTCAATAGGATTTCACCATTCAGGTCCAATTTTGATTTTATATCTTCACCGAAGACAGATACAGGAAGAGTACTTACCTCTCCAGAAGGCAGTAGTTGTTGCTCTCCCCAATCTAGCTTCCCAATTTGCTCATGCCATGTAAGGTCATCACTTAAATGTTTAAATACTGCTGAAGTTCCATATTCTTCGTTTACAAATTTGATGTGTTTCGCAGATTCACCTACTTCGAAAAAGCGATCTGCAATCTTTTCTTGCATGGCAGAATCTGTGCGTGTTGCCTGCTCAAGAAAATGAAATATCGACTCAATTGAAGTGGGGGTAGAAAAACACGCAAGTGTTGCAAGTTTGCGGTACTTACCTAAAACTTCAGGGGGAGGGGAAGCTACATATATTGACGGTAAAACTACCAAGATGTGAGCTTTTTCTGGAAATTTGGAGCTAAGCGCTTCTTCAAATTGGTTGTAGTTTGTCACACATTCTTTAATAAGCGATGAGTAAGCTTTTTTTGTATCCACTAAATCTAGTTTGCTAGCGAGTTCATCAGTTGTCACCAAGATGAAATCTGCTCCCGAGATCTCTCCAAAATTATCTAATTTTGATACGTCTAATTGAAATGTCATAATCCCTTGCACCTATAATTCTACACATGGACAATGAGAGCTTTTCCTTCTATTCATGCTTTTAGCTCTAGGCCCAAATATGACTTCACCTGAATCTGTTTTAACTTGAGTGTTTGCGCAAAAGGCATCTATATGATATTGAGTATGAGGAAGCATACCTAGACCTAGATGAAGCCGACCACCTGAACCACCCCAAATTTCATTCATCGCTGTGTTCCCCGGCCATAGTTTTATTGATTCATTGAGCGAAAATCCAACTTCATATATCGTCCGAAAGCGTGAGTCGACAGCGAACAAGCTTGACAACATATCTGCCGCTTTTTGTCCTGATTCATTGACCGGTTCATGTTTTATAATTTCCCCACTTTTGATTGTGAGCTTTACACCACTTCCTTCTTCAGTTGTCAGTGCATCGTGGATGTTAAGTTGGTCTTTTAGTTGGAAAGATGGTGGACCAGATTGAACAATGACTGGACCTTCCATAATGATTTCACCATTCAAATCAAACCTAGTGTTTTCAGACAATTTTTCGATATACAAAGGAACTAAAAAGCAAGCAATCTCACCTGATGGGAAGACTTGCTGTTCATTCCACTCAACACGACCATATTGCTCATGCCATTCATATATTTCATTCAAATGTTCAAAGCGACAACTTGCACCTTGCCGATGATTTACGAGTTCGAGATACTGACTTTTCTCTCCTTTGTCAAAAAAAGATTCGCCAGCCTCAATTTGTCTATCTATATCGAAGTTTGCGGTGCAGTTGAGAAAATGCTCGATTCCGTCTAACCCTGTTTTACCGGATCTGCAAGCCATAATTAGGAGTTTTCGCTTACCTAGTACTTCTGAGGGAACAGATTTTACAAGGCAATCAGGCATTATGGTTAATACACAGCTAGATTCTGGAATATTGCCAAGAACTTTTTCGATGAAATTGTCTTGAGCATCGCAAGACAATATTTCAGTGTGTTTATACTTATTTGACGCACCTAGAGAAAAGTTTTCTAAGTAAGGAGTGTTGGTTACTAAATAAAAACCCTCTGCCCCATCGTCTCCCAATGAAACAATATCATCAGGGTTAACAATGATCGTTTTCATAACATCCCTTTATTGTTGTGAGGCTAAAAAATCTAAGATGGTACAAAGATGTGTAGACGCTAAGACTGTTGCAACTACATACCAATGTAACAACCTAAAATTAAAAAACTAATTGAGGCCGGGCAAAGCCGACCTCAGCTTGTACTAACTAACTGAAATTAGCCAAGCAATGAACCAGTATACTGGCCGTTCTTTTTACGATTTTTCATGATAGATTCCACAAAAATAAGTTAGAGAAAACGTTAGCGATTCCTAACGCAACTTATTCAAGGCACTACACAATTCATCCTTGAACTTATACTACAATACATAGAATAAATGTAAATTCAACCATATTTTTATTTGAATTTTGAAATGTCATCCTAATAATTGCACTTTAGTTAGGGTTTTTGAGGTGGTTTGAGCTAAAAGTGATTTACTCCTTATGTTAAGTGTGAATCGGCCAGACTTTACTAGCAGGTATTACAGATGCGCTGATTTCAATGCACACCGATGATGATCATGATGCAAATATCCATGCTACCGTGGAGCATATTATTGAGCGAGCGAACATCGAGTTCACTTCAATGGCATATTTCCGAGGCCGTTCTATCGACGATGCCGTTTTGATAATAGACGAAGCTCAGTATATGACTCGTGCACAAATGAAAGGGATGCTTAGCCGAGGAGGGAAAAACTGCCGCACAATCTTACTTGGCAATTTAGCTCAGATTGACGACAAGTTTGTAACTCCCGCGTCTAGTGGAGCTACAGCGGCAGTTAACGTATATCGTAATTATGATAAGGGGAGTGTCCTGATATTTGACGAGGTAGAGCGAAGCTCGCTGG
>NJBF01000066.1 GCA_003144275.1 Candidatus Heimdallarchaeota archaeon B3_Heim | reverse complement strand
TAACAATGATCTACAGAAAATCCTTTTTGGCTTAGATACGTTAGTTCATAAACATAATGCTACAGAAGAATTTGATCAAGAAATGGTCTTACAATTAATGGAGATTGTCAATTATTCTTCTCGAAATATTGAATTAGTTAATAAAATTTTTGCTGTGCTTCAATCAGAGACCCCAGGAGAGACCGAACAACTAAAAGTTCTTAAATTAATTAATGACGCCATAAATAATTTTATTCCATCCTCTTATCTCGAACAAATTGAGATTCAAGAATCAATTCTTTCAAGCATTGTACTAGAGGCGGATAATAATCTTTTCGACGTGTTTTCCGAGTTATTACGGTTTATTGTGAGTACTAGATCTAGTGTGCTAGATTCTGATCATTCAGACCCTTCCATTCTTATCGATGCCTCGATTCTCTCCTCGAATCTTTGTATCCGTATCCGTGATACTAATTCACAGCCAATATCCGAGCTTTTAAGCACTGAATTAATTTCAACTATTACAGAGAAGTGGGTATCTAGAGGACATTATCTTCCTATTGCTCTTGCCTCTGTTATCATGAAGTACTACGATGGATCTTTGAAAATTACTCCGCTAGACCCTAAAGGAAATAGCTTTGAGCTCTTATTCCCCTTAAAAATGATCATCCACTAAATTTCTTTTAAATTATCATGAATTCTTTCGAATTTCCACAATTCAGAACGGTTTGTGAAGATCCTTCAATTCTTTAGAAATCTCTGCGAGTTTATCTTCAATGATTTGAAATTTTCCAGATAAGATAGTTTTAATATCCTGAAGGGTTCCTAAAAGAGCGTCCTCTCTCAATCCTGAAGATAAATCTTGTACACCAGTAACAAGAGTCGAATCTTTCTTTTCCTGTTGTTGGAACAAACGAAGTTGGGTTAAGATATAATCACGGACTTCACGATATATAACAATCCCTTCTAGCTTTTCTTCAGCCATTGATTCTAGAGATGAACTAGAACCTCCAGCCGTTTGAACCTCCACGGTACCAATATTAAATAACCGATCGAAAGGGCCTGATCGCATACTAATATGAGTTACAGTCCGATAGGGAACATGCTTCTCAGTCTTATTAATTAATCCTTTTTTCACAACAATCTCACTCCCATGTACAATGAAGACCATTTGTTTAACATAGATGTACATTCCAATTCCATAAATAACAAACGCTATCAACCATAAAACAGTAAATCCTACCGAAAGGAGGACATACATGTCAGTCAACTGTTGTTGGACCGTTGGCCCTCTAGAGCTACCGATCCATGTATTAACAAACAATAAAAATATGATCATTGCACCAATGAACACCACTGCTGTCAGAAGAAACAAAAAATAATTCTTGTACAGAAAGTTTCTGCTAGGACGTATTATACGTGGTTTCTCAGGTGGGGACGCTGGAATATCCGATCCAATAATATGAGGGAGATCATTCATTTTTAATCACTTTTCTCGTGCAATAATTTCTTTTATAGTAATTTCTATAAGATCAAGAACTTCTAATTGTATATTTGGAGAAGGTAAACCATGTTCACCGCGAAAAGAATCAAGAATATTCTTACACTCAGTCTCACACTGCGGTCTACAATGATGTGCTTGCCAAGGAAGAATTGATTGTTCTTTGAGGATAAATAAAAGGTACACCATGGCATTGACGCGAAAATCAAATCCTTTCAGAATTCCATTCCTGAGCAATATCTCATTTACTTGTTCTTCTTCTTTTTTACCTTCAGCAGTATCTTCTTGTAATGAAAGATCTAGCCGAAAATCAGTAGCCAGTTTTAACAATCCTTCTCTAATCTTTTTATACCCGATAGATTTAAATTTAGATACAGATCGTAAGTCAACAGCTTTGTTAGGTTTACGTACTTGGCGATTTTCAGCGTTCTCTAGAACTTCTGCCAATTCATTCAATGTAATGGATGGTCTTCTAAATATCTCTCGAATCACTATCTTTTCACTATCTGAGAGCTTTTTCAATTGAAGTCCATTCCTTTCGAATGTAATATTACTATAATTAGTTAATTACCAATTTCCTTTTAAACCTTCTGGTGAGATGAAATATCTAAATATCATAACATTGAATCATTTGTGCAATTTACTAGCCAAATTCTCCAAGAGTATCATTATTTGAGCGAAAGGTACAAATTTCTTATGGATTACAGTTAAAATCTTTGACTTTTCGACAAATAAGTAGTGACAGTCCATTTCGGGGATTTTTTCCACAATCGAAGAATATTTAAACATGTTACCAAAATATAGTAATTGACAAATAATGTCAATCATCAACCTACAAAAAATGAAATTGGTGTAAAATTAATGATACCTATCATCCCTTATATCCCTCCTAGTCAGAAAGGTCAGAAACCGAATTTAATTGCTTTCATTGTTAGCAGCTTTCTTCTGTTATTTCTGACGTTAGCCTTAGTTGCATTTCCGTTATTAAACGGAATGTCTTTCAATATGGTTTTTGTTGTTCTAGGAATTATTATCTTCATTGCATCCTTTATTCCTATGTTTGTATTTCTAGAGTCAAAACAAACCAGTTCTGATACAGGAAAACAAGTTAGATACGTTTCACGACCATCCCAATCGTTACAACCCACTTGGGAAAATCAACCTCAAAATAAATACGAATATTGTCTCAATTGTGGTTCATTGGTCGATCGATCAGATTTTTTTTGCGCTACTTGTGGGTCACGATTAAAATAAACAAATATTCAAAGGTGATATAATAATGAAAACAGAAAAAACATCAAATAGGTCAAACGGTTTAATACAAATAACTAATCTTTCTAAATTTTATTCGAAAGGAAAAATAAGAGCGGTTGACGATCTATGCTTAACTATTAATCAAGGAGAAACCTTCGGATTACTTGGACCTAATGGCGCTGGAAAAACGACCACACTTCGCTTGTTAAATGGGCTTATCAAACCAACAAATGGTACAGCCAATATAAATGGATATGATATCCTCACAGATTCTCAACAAGTAAAATCAATATCTGGCCTCCTTGCCGAATCGCCTGGAGTCTATGCAAAACTTTCAGCTTATGAGTTTCTCGAGTTCATGGGTTCTCTTTACGGCATTCACAAATCTGAGTTAAAAATGCGCATAAATGAATTATTGACTTTCTTTGATCTTTTAGATAGACAAAATGATCTTATAGAAGGATTTAGCACAGGTATGCGTCAAAAAGTATTATTAGCCTCTGCCATTATCCATGATCCAGAGGTGATCTTTTTGGATGAACCTACTGCAGGTCTTGATCCACGAGCTGCGCGTACTGTTAAACAATTAGTCAAAGATATGTCAAACCGTGGAAAAACAATTCTTGTCAGTAGCCACAGACTTTCAGTTGTTGACGAATTATGTGACAGGATTGGTATTATCCACAATGGATAGTTAATAGCGCTAGGAACAATTTCAGATATCAAAGATCAGACTCAAACACGTACACTTGAAGAGGCATTTATCGCAATTACTGGTGGAGTCCCTAGTTCAAGTATATCCCCCTGGAGGGCATGATCAGAATGATCTCGTTTCAATGGTGGACTGTTGCTAAAGCTGATTATCGCATGATAACGAGCCGCTTTAGACAATTCCGTCCAATTCTCCCTTTTATTCTTGGTGGGGGGTTAATTTTCTGGATTTTTTACTTGGGACCCTCACTAGCAGAGTCACTACTTTCAGAAATGGATAAATACTTATTTTCCCTTGTTGCAGTTGTTCTAGTCCAGTTTATACTGTTCTTTTGCTCCTTAATATTCTTTGTATTACCCATGATGAGTATACTCCAAGATATTCGAGATCATCATTTTGAAAATTTGTTTTCTACTCCCATCAGTCCTGGAAATCTTCTCTTTGGAGAATTTCTTGGTAAAATGCCTTTTTATGCAACTTTCGCCATAATTATTGGAAGTTTTTTCACTATTGCATTGATTCCATTAGGCATAAGTGTGATTCAAGTACTAATTATTCTCGGAATATTCATTCTTACTTTTTTAACGTCCACTTGGATTGGTAATGTCACAGCGGTGCTTGTCAGATCATTTCTCATGAAAAATGCTAGAGGCCGTGATATTGGTAAGGGTGTGGCCTTTTTAATAATCATTCCTTTAGTTGTTCTTATGTATGCCGCGCTGGGTGGCTACTTTGATTTTCTTCTTGACCCAGAAAAGAGCAAATGGTTTGGAGACTTGTTAAAGTTTTTCCCGAGTTCCTGGGGTGCAGAAATCATTATTGAATTTGCTCGATCACCAGGTAATCTAACTGGAATTAATCCTACAACTTCCATTCAAGTAATCTTACTGATCACCTTTACTATTGTCGTTTTTATCACAGGAATAGTATTTGCTAATCGATTATATAGCCTTGAATTAAAATCATTCTCAGCGGCCAAAGCTAAACCAGATAGAATGTTTTATCGATTCTTGTCTAAATTACTTGGTAATGGATCATTTGCAGTATTGGTTACTGCTAGCTGGAAAGGATACACTCGTACGGTCAGAAACTTGACAATGCTCTTGTACGTCATTGCACTGGTAGCAGCAATGAATATCTTTCTTATGCAGCCTGAAGATGTAGAAAGTGCGATAGTTAGTACAATCATGATTACTCCTCTTTTAGCTGCTTTTGTTGCAGGAGAAATTGGTTTACAGGGAAAAGATAGCTTACTGTTATACAAACACACTCCGACAACTACTTTTTCCTTTGTGAAAGGCAAGTTAGGTCATTATTTCTTAATCATCCTTCCCATAGCAGTCGTAATAGGAGGAGTTGTTTCTCTCCTAGTTCCAAATATTCAACTACATGAGCTTCTTTTCAATATGATCTTTCAGGTAATTATGGCTACAAGTTTAACCCTGTTTTCCACTGGTTTATTTCTACGTAATCCAGCATTTCACGATAAAGCTCCAGAATATATGGTCAATATGCAAGTCATCATATTTTTAATCATGATCCCATTTTTCTTTGGCCTAATAGTTTTGGATCAATTTCTATACGATACATTCCGCATTATCGACTCTTTCTATTACATAATGGGTATCGTGGTTATTTTTGCTATGACTTTAGGTCTTATATTCCTCTACATTGGAGTTAGACATCTGGATAGACTCGAATAAAATACCTTGGAGAAATGATGGGTTGGCAGGGAGTCTTTTCTTTTTGTCTTTCTAATGGTTAATTTTAATGACTTGAAATTATATTTCTAAGAACTAGGGGGATGCATTCAGCGTATAACTGAATTAATTGCAGCTACCACTATATAAGACGTCCTAGAGAAATTCTCCTCGGACATGTATATAAAATATGATATGAGAGTACTTCTTCAATATACTTTGGAGCACAAGCTTAAATGTGAAAATGAATGGAGCTCAAATTTGAAGATTTTGCGATCCTTTTAGCGCTAAATCAGAACCCTTTCATGTCGATAAGTGAGCTCTCTCGCCAAATTAAAGTCCCAGAATCTGAAGCAACTGAAAGATATGATCTTTTGAAAGCGAAAGGGGTCATTAAAAATCCGGTCGCAATCTTTAATCCTGAATCTTTAGGTTTACAACGTATTCATGTTATTACAGTTCTTCCCGATCATTCTTGCTTGGAAGTGATGGAAGAATTATGTACTGCTCATCCTTATACACACTTTAGGACAAGAATTTTTGGGGGAAATATTGGGGTATTTATTCAGTTTGATATTCCGATTGGTACAAGAAAATATATTGAGATGTTATTTGAAACGTTGGTAGAAAAGAAAATAATTACTTCGTTTGAAATTTCAGAAAGTAACGGAGTTAGAACTGAATCCTATCCAAATCTAGAGAAATATAACGCGGGGACATCAAGTTGGAGTTTTATTTGGCCAATTTGGTTCGCAACCCTTGAAGTAGATCCTCCACGTCTACCATCTCCTTTAGAGACAAGAAGAAATCTCTCAGAATTTACACCTGCCCAAGGTAAAATCCTTGAAGTTTTAACAGAGAATGCCTCACTATCAATAGACGAACTTAGTGACAAGACAGGCCTAAATAGAGAAGTAGTCGAGACTGAATATCCAATTGTGAAAGAGAAATATGTCGGGGCAATTAGATTTATGTATGATAGAAAGATTTTTGACCTTACTGAAACAATTATTGCTTTTGGGTCAGAAGTTGATCTCCTTAGACAAGCACGATTGTATAATGGTATAAAAAAGGATGCACCTCCTTTCTTCCTGTCTCTTGACATACTAAAAGACAATAAAATTCTCATTTGGATAACGATGAGTCCAGGACAAGCCTCTGATTTTACCTATGCTTGCTGGCAAAATATCCCTAACTTAAAAATCCATGTACTTGATACAAAAACACAGGGGTCTATGCTTTATTGTTTTTATCCAGAAAATTTTGATTTCACAAGTGAAAAATGGAAAGCATCTCAAGAATATATGGTGGATGAACCCCTTCATGCTACTAAGAACGCTATGGTAAATATACAAAAATAATTTAAAACCTCTGAAATTTCTTTTATGAGGTTGCATACAAATTACACCATTCTAATGCCAAATCATTAATATGCAATAAAAAATTATAAATTCCCCTTTAGTGAAGAAAGGATTGGGAATATATGCCTAAGATTATAACTACAAATACTGACATCAGACAAATTGATGTAAGTAAAACTAGGCCACTTTTTCAGGCATTTAGTTTAATCTCAGACCCAATCTTTGTAGTAGATACTCATTTGAAAATCCAGTTTTATAATGAAGCACTAGTACGTTTGATGAATAGTTGGGAATTACCACCCCCAGGTAAAGATCAACATATTACAGAGGCTATCCCTTTCTTAACCAACACTTGGATAGCAGATTACAAAAAGATCTTTAATTCCCAAGAATCACAGATCGAAAGCGTTGATACCTTCCCTAAGGATCCCACTGCCTATACTATTCACAAATTACCAATGATTAAGACCAAAAATCCTAATTTAGTGACCACAATCATCAAGTATCAATCAAATGATGAAAAAACTGCTAAAAAAATTATGTATGTTGAGAAGAAATACGAAGGTATGATGAAAGCTCTTCGTGAAAGTGAACATAAATTTAGAAAGTTAATTACTCAAATGGGTGACGGAGCTTGGCTTTTTGATTCCTCTCAAGAAACAATTTTCATCAACAAAGCGTTATGTGAAATGTTAAGATTTTCAGAAAGTGAGCTCATTGGCAATAAAATTACTGATTTTATGGTTGAAACATCTCACGACAAATTTAACAAAGTTTTACTCTCTTTAGATACTCAATCAACTTCAAACCCCACTGAAATTACTTTCTTGAATAAATCGGGTGTGGAAGTAGAGACAAGGTTAATTCTATCCTCACTAACTGATCCAGATAATCAAGTAGTTGGAAATTTTTGTGTTATCTCGGATATCACACAAGAAAAATCACTTCAGGAGTTGCAAGAACGTTTTATTGCCACAACTGCCCATGAACTTCAAACTCCATTAACTGTCCTAAGTGGCTACATTGACGTTTTACAAATTGGCCCTGATCTTTCTCAAGAAGATCTCCTTGCTATTATTGAGAAAATGTCTCGTAATGTAAATCGACTTGTGAGATTAGTTAGAAATGTACATGATCTATCCGCCGTCCGAGCGAATCTATTTACCATTGATCGTAAAGATGTAAACTTATTTGAGTTCATTAATGAAATAAAAGATCAAATTGCGATTCTCTTTCCAACTCGAAATATATTCTGGGATACTAATGTCACTTCAGACTCAAATTTATCGTTTAACCTGGATAGTGAAAGAATCAAACAAACTGTTGAAAATTTAACGCAGAATTCTGTGAAAAATTCACCTGAAGATTCATCGATTAATATTCGAATTCTCAGTAAATCTGACGAATTGTCCATAGTCGTTCAAGATCAAGGAACAGGGATTTCTAATGATGGTATGCTTCAATTATTCCGACCTTTCGCTCATAAACCAACCCAATATTCTCAGAGTGGAACTGGTTTGGGTCTTTATATTATAAAAGCTATCATTCAAGCCCATGGAGGCACCATTGAGGTTGTTAGCGGTGAAGAAAACACTGGATGTATTTTTACTATTAAACTTCCCAATAATATTGACTAAATTACCCTTTTGATTGATGTGAGTAATTTACATCATGAGACTTTGGAACAAGTTTTGTTCCGCAAACGACACAGTAGGCAAAGCAGGTGCCTTGTTGTTTTCCACAGGATGAACAGGTTAGTTTGTAATGACGATTTCTTGTAGACATCATTAATTTCATCATTTCGTTTGTATAGAATGAAGTGTAAGTTGTTCTTAAGGTTGAGTCATCGAATTTCAGAAGTAACCTATGAATTATACTACTCTCTCGGTCTTCCAACAGGAACTATGGGACAAATCATTTCTGCTCCAATCCATCCAAGGTAACTTGCTATTCCAAACGCGGAAAAGATCAAAAGACCTTCAAGTAAACCAGTTACACCGTCTGTTACCTCAAGATTGTGGACAATTAAGATTAGAACAGAAATTACAAAAAGAACACTTCCTAATATGATCTTTCTTTGTAGATACGGAGTAGTTAGTTTCCTAAACCGGATTTTCCCATCAATGATTCCTGTAATTCCTCCTCCAATAACTAGAAGAGGAAAGAAGATAATTTGTAAATCCCGTGTCCCGTCAATAGATATTCCCAGTAATTCGGAGGAAAATATGGATATAATATACAGTAGTGCGATAACAGCTATATAACTAATGGTAAAGTGAACAGACACTGGATGAACATCGAGCTTGAGAAACATACGTCTTTGTTCTGAGGCTTTATGTTCATAAGGTAGAAAAGCTTTCTTTCGTGCTCCACATGCAGGACATATTCCTCCTTTTCCCACTCGTCGTACATAACCACATAAACGACAATATTCATATTCAGCTTTATTACTCATGTTAAATCCTCATCCATTTGATTTATATTATACTCCAACCAGTTACTCTATAGAGATACAATTATTTAATAATGATTAATATATAATTCAGTTTCAAGAATGAAATATAAAGGATTGTTGAAAGATTGTTAATTAGAAGAGATTTTTGTTCCCCACGAATTATCTTTGGAGAGTCGTGACAGGTGTTTGAACTACTTTTCCAATTGCTTGTGATACTTAGTATTGGGTTAGTTATTTATCTTGGTGGTTGTTTAATCATTATGCTTGTATTAGCCAAATTACCTAGAGATCCAATACCAGACTCTCCCGATTGGGGTACTATAGAGGAACATCGAATTCCTACTGTAAATAATAAAAAGCTAGAATGTTGGGTTGTCAGACCAGATGAAAAAACCGTAATTAAAAATGGATTATCAAATGATACTCCTGCAATTATTCTTCTTCACGGTTGGGGACGTAATAGGGGACGAATGGTTGCACGAGCAAAAATTTTTGGAGAACAGGGATATACTACCATTCTTTTTTCAGCCCGAGATCATGGAGAATCAGATAAAGAATTACTTGGAATGAGTATAATACGATTCACTCAAGACCTAAAAGCCTGCATTAAGTGGTGGAACCAACCTGTAGTATTATGTGGCCATTCAATAGCGGGAGGGGCAGCCTTGTTAGCAGGAGCGCAAAATCCTCAAGTAAAAGCAATTATTGCTGAATCCCCTCCTTATGCATTCCCATTCAGCTTAAAATATGTTTACAAACCTGCTCTCAAAATGTTTACTCCAATTCTGATCCCAGGAGTCACATTTGTTACCTTAAGAGTGTTCAGAAGATTTCACAGGGGAGAATACAGTCCAATTGATATTGCTCCTAAGATTGATGCCCCGACTTTAATCATTCATGGGAAACTTGATGCCATATTTCCGTACAAATATTCCTATAAATTAAATTCATGCATTAAAAATTCCACTCTTTGGATTCCTGAAGATGGTACACATTTTAACCATGAGCACCTTCCTGAATACAGAAAAAAAGTCTTGGATTTCCTGAATCAAGTAATATGAATACTTTTTTTAGGCATTGTTTTCAATGTTGTTCGGAATGGTAATAGTAAAACAGCTACCCTTATTTTCTTGGGTTATGACACTCATAGTACCATTATGAGCAGATATTATTGATTTAATTATGTAAAGTCCAAGCCCTGTTCCTCTTCGGGAATATTCAGTTGGAATATGGGAAAAAGGTTGGAATAGCTGAAATAAAATTTGATTAGAGATTCCCGTTCCTTCATCTTGTACCATTATATGAAGGGAATTCTCTAAATGACTTACAACAATCGAAATTATACTGTTATTTGGGGAATTTTTTGCAGCATTATCTACAAGATTTTCAAGAACCTGGGTAATCCGATCGGTGTCAATCAGTATCTCAATTTGATCGTTAATATTCTGTTCGTCAATGACTAGTAAACGATCTGGGTAAAGCATTTTAATTTGCATTTTAAATTGGATTACAAAGTCATTCAGATTCGTTTTAGTCGGGTTGACGGTGAAAACATTTGCTTGTATTGCTGTAAGATCGTGTACTGACTGTACTAGCTGTTGCAATCGACTCGCATTATTAAACATAGCATCGTATATTTCTTGATGCTCCTGTGTAATTGAGGGGTCTTTTTGAAGAAGTTCTAAGTATCCTGAAATAATTGCTAAGGGTGTTCTTAATTCGTGTGCCGTAACTCCTATGAATCGTTCTTGAAGTTGCTGAAATCTTTTTTCCGAGGAAATATCTGATATTACTCCTACTGAACCGATCAATTCGTTCTTCTCTTCATTGTATAAAGCTGTACCAGCAACACGAGTATGAACCGTTAAACCATTCTTCGTCAAAAACACTAATTCATATGTGGAAGCAGTAACCTCTTCTGATAATCGTTGTTCACAAACTTCCTTAAAAATATCTAAATACTCAGGACTTATGAATTCTGTAACTGTTCTCCCTAGTAATTCTCCCTCTGAATAACCCAACATGTTTAATAGTGTTGAATTAACCAGAATCGTCCTATCCAGTTTATCCGTAACCCAAACACCCTCTCCCATCGTTTGTATAAGTGAACGATATTTTCTTTCGGATTCTTTGAGAGCTTCCAGAATGGTTACATTTTGAGTGATATCACGTAAGATTGTAACAATGTGAGTTACTTTAGAAGAAGTTTCATCAACTATTGGAATTCGTTGGATATTATAAAAGCCTTCTCGCTTATAGTTTGTCCTTTCAGGAATAGCCATTGCTTTTCCTGTCTTGAAAATGTATTCATACTCAGCTAATGGTCGAGCTGATAGGAAGGGGAAAATATCAGTTAATTTTTCACCTATAACTTGGGTTTTATACCCTAAATGAGCATTCCATTTCTTAAACGCATTATTGAAGAAGATAAATTTGAGATTTCGATCTATAACGTGTACTGGATCGACCATAGCGTTTAAAACAGAAATAAGCTCAGATGTGAGAGAATCTTGTCCCATTAAATATCAACGGGTGTTACTATGCATAAAATAAAAAGCTCACCCTCTAATTCAAAGAAAAATTTATTTTGTATTAAGAACCAATAGAGACTATTTTATGTGAGGGAAGAAAAGCAAAATATAGATCTAATAACGTTCCTGCTTCCTTATACTGACTAATTTCCGAAGAATCAATATTTTCACCAAATTTCACGTAAAAATTCTTCACAAATTCTTTCAGAGCAGATTTAATCAACATTGACGTTTGGTCTGCGATAACAAAAGCAACGATATCTTTATAAGCTTCAAAGATAAAATAATAATTATCGGTAGCAATAGAACGAATTTTTTCCGTATCATGAATGACAGATTGTACGAATTGAAAATTTGCTGTCATCAAATGTGGAATAAGAACACTGGAATTAGGTCCACTCTGTTTAGCTTCAAATAGAACATCAAAAATCGATAGCCCTATATTCATGTTGATGACTGAAACACGATACACATTGAAGGGTAGAACTCTTAAGACACGCTCATCAACTAAGATAGCTATAATCACAATGAACGTACCTACTGCTAAACTTAATATTTCAATTCCAAGAATAACTAAAGATAATTTTGTGCTTATAAGCACTAAAGGAAAGAGAATCGGACTTAAACATCCAAAGTAAAACAGAAGGGCTGGTTTTAAGTAAGGCCGAGGGACAAATGGAATAAACCTGCTAATTCTTATTGATAGAAGAAAACCCAAGCAGATCAAATCGATCCCAAAAATAATCCGTGCTACATCGGATAAGTACGGCCCAATTTCTAAACTGAATTGTACAGACTCTGGAAACACCGATAGAACCAATCCGTTCCCCAATCCTAGACCAAGCATCATCAAGATGAGGGGCGATGGTGTATCAGCTCTTAATGATTCAATAAAAAAAACAAGAAAGAAAACGACAATAAAGAGAAATATCATTTGCACACGAAAGAGCAATATCATGAGAGGCTCATTTTCAAAACCGACTAGGAAAAGTAAGCCATGACATATATTATATGGAATAAAAAATAATAAAATTAATTCCAGATAGATTAATGGACGAGCTGGTAGTTTTCGATATTCCCTAAATACAATGATTGTTCCACTTATGGCTAATAAAACAGAGAGCCAAGAGAGGACAATATACTGAAGCTGAGAAAATGTAAATTCATTGGAAATCATAGTTTACAGATGTCATCCTAGGTATTTCTTTTCTGTCTTATATTTTATCATGATTCACCATACCCCACCAAGACCTGTGGCCTGCAGCCGGAGAATGTTCAATCCTCACCCTGTCTACCTCTCAGCAAGGGTCTGTTAGGGGGCAGGAACTGACAGTCCTCAGTGTAGAGGGAGGCGATGCCGGCAGCATCCTTTGACTTGTAGAGCTCCTCATACTGCCTGTACACACCCTCAATGTGGCTCTGGACCTCTTCAATGACCAGCAGCCACAGAGACACATTATGACACTGAAGAGAGAGACACACAATGACATGGACAAACATCGATGTTTGTCCATGGCTTGTAGGTCCACCGAATGCTACAAACAAGAGGCTTGAACATCTTGAGAAGCTTTACCCCAGGATGACCGAGCAATCAGGGGTCAAGGGGTGACCGAGGCCATCTTGACATGTAATATCTCTCTGTCCATGATTACAAGCTTCAATCAAATTCATAACGTGCCGTTATCATCAACCCATTGCATAACTAAGCTCACCTGAGGATCAAACTTGAG
>NJBF01000065.1 GCA_003144275.1 Candidatus Heimdallarchaeota archaeon B3_Heim | reverse complement strand
AAGATTGCCGACATAAAAATGCAAAGTATAATGAACCGAACATGACAATTTTAATCTATAAATTGTCACACAGTGGCAGTATTAAAATTGTCTTGTGAGCTGCATGTGGCCATTGAAAATAAAATATAAACACATGAAATTAGCCATTATCAAGCCATAAACATTGAACTTAGCCCCGATGGCTATCGGGGCGATCTCATGAACTTGCCCTGTGAAATACTGCCATGCAGTAAAGTCATAGACTTTATTTCACAGGGCGAGTGAATAAATTCCGATACTATTAATAGTTGTTTTTCACATAACAGTGTTTAACTCGTCAGACGACTTCAGTTCGTCTGACGAGTTGTATTTTTGTCAGTTGAAATTTGTAGATTTGTATACCTGATACTACTTATTAAAAAATATGAAAAAACTTGTTGTTTTAACCGGAGCCGGCATGAGTGCTGAAAGTGGATTAAAAACTTTCCGTGATATGGGAGGTTTATGGGAAGAATACGATGTAATGGAGGTAGCAAGCCCTCAGGCATGGGTAAGGGATAAGGAATTGGTTCTCCGTTTTTACAATGAACGTCGAAAGCAACTCTTGCAAGCCGAGCCAAATGCGGGCCATAAAGGTTTGGTTGAGCTGGAAAAATATTTTGATGTTGAAATCATTACGCAAAACATCGATGATCTTCACGAACGTGCAGGTAGTTCAAAAGTATTGCATCTGCACGGAGAGTTAAAAAAGGCACAAAGCACAATCGATCCGAATCTTATTTATGAGATCGAGGGATGGGAATTAAAATTAGGCGATAAATGCGAGAAGGGATCTCAACTGCGTCCCCAGGTTGTATGGTTTGGAGAACCTGTGCCGGCTATTGAAACCGCTGCTCAAATCACACAGAAAGCTGATATTTGTGTTGTTATCGGAACGTCGTTAAATGTTTATCCGGCAGCAGGATTAATTGATTATGTCCCGGAATCTTCGCCAAAATATCTAATTGATCCCAATGAAGTATTAACATCCGGATACAGAAACATTGAATTCATCCAGGAAAAGGCAAGCACAGGGGTTTCAATTCTAATACAAAAACTAACTCCGGAAAAGCTTTGAATTACCTAATCAGTGCGCTGAAAGGAAAAGAAATAGGATGTTATACGTTATATGTTAACTGTTTATTTGTTAAATTGTTATATGTTATTAGCCAGATGCTGGGTTCTGGAGACATAAGCCCCATAATTCACCATAAAATCAGGCCATTGCCAAGGTGGCAATACTTACTTTGGTGTTTTCAATAGTAAGGAGGACCCTCGCACAGGCTTCAAGAGTTGAACCGGTAGTAACAACGTCATCGACAAGCAGAATATGTTTGTCTTTTAAGGCGTCAGCAGTTTTTAGTTTGAAAATATTTTCAACATTTTTCCACCGTTCGTACCTGGTTTTTCGCGTTTGAGTCTCCGATTCAATTGCCCTGTAAAGAGTTCTGGTATCAATTGGTTTCTCCATCCGTTCCGCGATACCTCTGGCTATCCACTCACTTTGGTTGTACCCCCGTTTCCTTTGTTTCCTGACATGTAATGGGACCGGCACCACCAAATCAATCTCCCTATAAGCACTAGAAGACATTAATTCACTGCCAAAGATTTTGCCAAGTTCATAACCTATTTCCTTTTGTCCACGATATTTCATATTATGGATCAGTACCTGAAATTTACTCCCTTTGTAAAAAAAATAATAGGAAGTGGCATTTTCGACATTGACCCTTCCCCAAAATTGCCTGGCTACCGGATTATCATTAAAATGATGAAAATTTGTTTTGGGGATATGATAAAGACATTGGGTACAGATCAAATTCTCCTGCTTAAATAAATTTTGTCCACAGCAAGGACAAACCCGGGGGTATAAAAGATTTACAAAATCAGTAAAAAAGTGAAGGGTCTCATTCATTAAATCAGGATTTAAAAAAAATTCAAGTTGCGAGTTACAGGTTGCAAGTTAATAAATAACAAGAAAGAACCTAACCCGAATAAACCAAAAAAGACAAATTTCTCCAAAGGAGTCCTTCGTACAAATCACAAATATTTTACCCCGTGAAATTATGTTATAAGGAATTGTATTTACCCAATGAAAAACCTTTATGGTCTCTCACTTAAAAAAACATCAAAAAATTTGTATTATGAACATCTGTTCATTATATTTGTATTGAGCATTTGATCATTATATATTATAATAATGTCTCCAAGGCCAAAAAGAAACCGAAGGATTGGTAATCCACCTTTTTTTAAAGGTTTCAGGCCTACAGGTGTACCTTTCCCTGCAGAAGAGGTTATTTCCATACAATTCGAAGAATATGAAGCCTTAAAACTTACAGATTATGATAATTTATCTCACGTGGAGGCAGCAAAAAAAATGCAGATTTCGCGTCCAACATTTACGCGAATTTATGATACGGTAAGGAAAAAACTGGCAAAGGCTTTTGTCGAAGGAAAACCTGTAGTAATTGAAGGTGGACAGGTGACTTTTGATAAACAGTGGTTAAGGTGCAATGATTGTCACTACGTCTTTCACTTAAATTTCGAATCGAGAAAGGTTTGTCCGCATTGTCAATCCGACAATATCGAAAACATTAATGAAAGTATCCGTAACTGGAGGCCGGGTATGAGACACAGGCGTGGGCAAAAGAAAAATTGGCACAGGGAGTTTCGTATTTGCCTGAATTGTTGGTATAAAATATCTCATATGCCGGGCAATCCATGCCATAATCTTAAATGTCCAAAATGTGATATAACTCTTATAAGAGAATAAAAAGAGAATCTAAAATATGAAAAAGATAGCTATTCCCGTATTAAACGGTATTCCAAGTACTCATTTTGGTCATTGTGATGACTTTCAAATATTTGATACAGAAGGACAGGAAATTCGAAATTCTGTCACTAAAAAATCACCCACGCATCAACCCGGCTTGCTTCCAGTCTGGCTAAATGAGTTGGGGGTTACCGATGTGATTGCAGGAGGTATGGGTCAGCGTGCAATTTCTATCTTTAACCAGAATAAAATAAATGTATATACAGGAGCTCCTGCAAAAAGACCGGAAGAACTGGTTAGAGATTTTTTAAACGGGACATTGGTAACAACAGAAAATTTATGCGATCATTAAAATAAATAATAACTTTTTCATCAAATATTAAATTTAAAATAATGAATGGCAAAAAAAAGTTTAATCGATCCACAATAAAATTGATAATTAATGTTTCAATGTTTCTCTGCATGATGGCAATTGCAGGAATAGGTTTTTTAATGAAATATGTCTTAATATCAGGAGTTGAAAGGTGGGAAAAATACGGTAGAAATTTTGATATGTTTTTCTTTGGATTGGACAGACATGAATGGGGAAAAATTCATCTTATTATTGCTTTTGTTTTATTGGGATTGCTTTTGCTTCATCTTTTTCTTAACTGGAAAATTCTTCTGGGAATGTTCGGTAAATTTATTCCGCAGAAAATGTGGCGGCGAATCTTAACAACAATATTCATCATTATCAGTATATTCCTGGTTTTTTCTTTTCTTATAATAAATCCCGAAATACAAGAGCTTGAGCAGGGAAGGGGCAGACAGAGGAATATTTATACTGATTTTGAAATAACAGAACCTTCTGAAAAAGCAGTAAAGGAAGAAATCAAAGAAGCGAAAAGAGAGATTCAACCCAGAATAAAGGACCAGGAATATAAAGTTACAGAAAAAATTATTGAAACTCCGGACACACACGATTCTTCCATACAAACACATGACCATCAGGAAAGCCCTTTGGACATCAGAGGATTTATGACAATCCTCGAAGTTTCTGAAAAGCACAATGTTCCGGTTGATTATTTAAAGCAGCAACTCGGAATACCAGAATCGGTTTCTAATAGCAGAGCATTGGGACAATTACGCAGAATATATGATTTTAGAATGTCTGATGTCAAAACAATAATTGAAAAATATAATAAATAATATTTTAATGAAGATTGCTGTTGCCAGAGGAAAGGGAGGTACCGGAAAAACAATTCTTGCTACAAATCTTGCTTGTTTTATCTTCCTTTTGAATTTTCCGGGATTTACCCAGGAAAAACAATCCGGTGATTTTCAGGAAGTAGATGTACATGAGTTTTTCATCCAGATGAACCTTGTTGAAAATGAGGTTCTGATTGATGTCAGGGAATACAAGGAATACCGAAAAGTGCGAATTCCCCATGCAATTCTTGCCCCCAACAGTTCTGAACTTTTCCGTTTGGCAGACACCCTTGATTTTGAACAACCTCTTTTTGTGTATTGTGATGACAGCAATCGAAGCACAACAGCTTGTGCTCTCCTGGTTGAAAGGGGATTTGAAAAAGTATATCTTCTCAGGGACGGATTAATTGCCTGGAAGAAACGTGAATTACACTTGGATAGAAAAAAATTACGGCGAAAGCGAAGATAATATGTCGAAATCCATTAAATGGTCAACACAAAAATTAGTTTTACTTTTCTTCAATATTCACTTCGAGGGAGAAAAACGAACAATCGGAATTAACAGGAACAATTTGGTAACTTAATGCGTTACCACTCTTTCTGCGCATATCCACAAAACCCAAATCCGTTTTAAAATCCGACATATCTTCATCATCAAGTTTCCGGATAAAAAAATCATTCAGCTTTTTTTCATTCATACTATTGATATAGTCAAGTTTTTTTGCTAAGGTTTTTGCTGAATCATTCATTATTATATTCCCGGTAACTAATCTATTTGTTTTTCCCTCTCTCCCTATCAACAAGATACCAATTTTCTGACCTGCCAGACATTTTAGGTCTGCACCATGCAAGGAAATACTCTCAAGCATTTCAACCACAACCCTGAATATTCTTTTTTTAACCAACGGGGGCTGGTCTTCATGAAACCGTACATTTTCTATCACATCCAACATGTCAAATGCCTTATGTTCAGAAAACTGACCACGATAAAGAAGATTGATATGGTTCAAATCCATCAGATCCATTACTTTTTCTGTGACTTCAACACCATTAAAAAAATGCATTTGTTCTGAATTGGCATCCTCAAGCTCATTAATTAAGGTATCCATAAAGAAAAAAGAAAAATTGTCATCCAGTTTTGAAAATTTAAACCTCAGTTGATTGCCTGATTTTCTCGCAATTTCTATCAATCCAAGCCCGGCACCACCTTTTTCAGAAATAACGGTATTTTTCAATACTGTTTTGTAATATTCCTTTAATTCTACTTTACTTAGTTGATTAACCTTCTCAAGTTTTTCTTTCAGTAAATCAATATGCTTGTTATCAATTGAATTACCCATTGATATATTATACATTCCTGTTTTACTTTGAAAAAGGAATATTCCATCGCTTCGTGGTGGGGCTTTACCGGGCATTTCCTGATGCCTTGTAACGTTTTGTATGCATTCAATCATCACATAAAATACCCTTTTCTTGATTTTTCGACTACCTTCGGTTATCTTCAGAAGACCTTGTATGAAGTTTATTAAGCTATTGGTAATTTCCTGTGTAAAAATCCCCAGGTATGCATAATTTAAATGATCCTTTAACATTCTCTGGTAAAGGGAATATACAAAAGCATGATCAGTTGAAGGTGGGTTTTTCATAAGGGCAATTCAGTATTTGCTATAACAAAATTATAATTTATTTTGATTTTATTCTGATTGCCATGTTTTTATTCTGAAATAATATTTTTCAGTTAAGAATTATTTAGTTTGTCTTGTCCTGATATTTGTCTACAGGTTAAGCATAAAAATTTAAAATTACTCGCTCCCTCAATCGTTCGCTCAATCCTGCTTGTGAGACATTCTGTTCACTTTGCTCACAGAATGGTTACTCGTTCCCACAATCTAACACACATGCCACTCCCCGAAAAAACGGGACAGGCGTGAGGTTTTGCTGCGCAAAACGTTAGTTACTCGCTCGCACTATCCTTCGCTCAAATCTGCTCGTGAGGTTTTGCTTCGCAAAACGTTCGAAATCCGAAAACCTTTCACTTTTCACCCTTCACTTCTCACTATTATTCCTTATCTCAGAAAACAGCTTCTTAAAGCACTCAGCACAATTTTTGTCTTTTTCTTTCACATCCTCTCCGTAGTAGGCCTGAATAAAATCTTTTGCATTACCCCAGGAAGTCTGAAAAACGCCCTTTAACCTTGTTGCAATTTGTTTATTTGAGCTGTTACGCACCTGGTTAATGTGTTCCAGTTGAGACAAAGCCACATCAGCATCAGTATACGGACATGCCAGCACATTAAATCCTTTCAAAGCAAAATAGGCCGGTGTCGGAGGTGCTTCATTATAATGCCAGTCACAGATCATAATATCTTTTGGTACCAGATCGATAGCCTTAAAGGTAGTATTCATGCTGGCCTGCCACATGCCCAACCCCATTGTTTTTCCATCAAGGAACCGATCTCCCCACATCCACATCGTAATGTTCTTTCCTTTCAGGTGGTTAAATAATCTTGTTACTTCTTCGGCGTATAATTCTGCCTTATCTCTTCCACTGCACCTAGGGCATTTACTGTCAGCAAGGTAAAAAACCTCATCCATTCCTACATGAAAGGCATCCGCTTCACAGACTTCAATGAGTTCATCCATTAATGAAAAAAGTACCTTGTGCAGATCGGGATGGGAGGGGCAGTAACTTTTACAGTAGAAATCATGTTCGTTAGGCCAGACATATGGATCCGGAGGTTCGAAATGAGGGGTCTCATCAAATTCAGGGTATTCGGTCAGTAACGGTAACACTTTTGTTCTGCTTGATTGATGACCCAGGAAGTTCATTTTTGGGATAAGTTTTACACCGGCATCCTTACACGCCTGGAGAATTTGTTTTACCTCCTTTTTTGACAAAGCCCCTTCATCAGCCAGTTCAGGATAACTTTCAAACTGATATTTATACCGGAATCGTACCACAAGCATATTTACCCCCTCCTCCGGAAGCGCTTCCCGGATAAATTTGTTAAAAAGTTGCAGATCTTCACTATCCGGAGCACCTAAAAGCAGTGCTCTGATCTCCAGGTCTTTCTCTATTTCTTGTGCATAGCATGAGTTATGCAATCCGGTGGAAAGGATTACAGAAATTAAAACAAAAGAAAGAATTTTCAGATGTGTTTTCATGATGTTTTCTTTTTATTTTATGAAGAATCCTAAAATGTTAAAGATATAAAATTCTCAAAGCAATTTGAGGTAATAGTGAGAAGTGAAAAATGAAAGGTGAGAAGTGAAAAGTGAAAGGTGAATGGCGCCTTGAATTAAATTTTTTCAACTACAGATATCAGAAAGAGTAATTATTTGAATATATTGAAATTTAAAACATATTTAAGTTTAACCAATTAAAATTTATTATCATGGATCATAAAGAATTAGATGTTTGGAAAGAATCAATTAACTTAGTAAAAATGATTTATGCCAAAACTAGAGATTTTTCTAAAGACGAAATATTTGGATTGACAAGCCAAATAAAAAGAGCAGCAGTTTCAGTTCCTTCAAACATTTCTGAGGGAGCCGCAAGGAGATCGGATAAAGAATTTAATCATTTCCTTTACATAGCTCTTGGATCGCTATAGGAAGTTGAAACACAAATGATTATTGCAGTAGAATTAGAATTTATTAAAGAAGTTGATTCTATCATCGAAAAAATAAATAAGGTTAGAAGATTATTGCTCGGATTGATAAAATATTTAAAGGACAAAAAGTAATTTCTATTCACCTTTGACGTTTCACAAATCTATCTGTTTTTATCCGCTTTATATGTGTAATCAGCGTTCTATAAAAAATTATTATCTTTCACTTTTCACCATTCACCATGATCCTAATAACCGGAGGAACAGGCTTGGTTGGCTCACATTTGCTCTATGAATTAGTTAAAAAGGAGCAAAAGGTCAGAGCTTTAAAACGCCCAACCAGTAAAACTGAAAACGTACTCAAAACATTCCGTTATTATTCCGATAATCCTGAAGAATTATTCTCAAAAATCGAATGGGTTGAAGGAGATGTGTCAGACATAACCTTCCTGGAAGACGCTATGCAGGGTGTTTCAAAGGTCTATCACTGTGCTGCAATGGTTTCATTTGAAACAAGGGACAGAAAAAAAATGCTCGAAACAAATATCATGGGAACGGCGAATGTTGTAAATGCCTGCCTTGGAACGAAGATAGAAAAACTTTGTTTTGTCAGTTCAACAGCTGCATTAGGTGACAAATCAGGCGCCGGGCTTGTGGATGAAAGCACCATTTGGAAACCTTCCAAATCCCATTCGTGGTATTCGGTAAGCAAGTTTAAATCCGAAATGGAGGTCTGGCGGGGAATGGAAGAAGGATTGAAAGCAGTGATTGTAAACCCTTCCGTGGTATTGGGACCCGGCGACTGGAACAGGAGCAGCGGGCGTATAATGAAGTCTGTTTGGGATGGATTGAAATTTTATACATTAGGGGTGACTGGTTTTGTGGATGTCAGGGATGTAGTAAAAGCCATGATTGAACTTATGGAAGGTGAAATAATTGGAGAACGATATATCATTTCTTCTGAAAATCTTTCCTACAAAGAGGTTTTTGGAATGATTGCAAATGCCTTTAATAAAAAACCACCAAATATTCATGCGACCCCCTTCCTTACAAGTATAGCCTGGCGACTGGATTGGATGAGAAGTAAAATTTTGAATAAACAAGCTTTGGTTACCAGAGAGTCAGCCAGATCAGGGCATAGGAAGGTTTATTTTTCAAATCAGAAGATTAAGGATATAATAGGGATGGAGTTTAGACTTTTGATTGATACAATTCAGGAAACGGCAGAATTTTTCCTTAAAGAAAAACAATAAGATTGCTTCTTCCGACTTTGTCGGAATCGCAATGACTGTTTATATTTTATACTCCCTGTTTAACAATTAAAATCCAAAATTTACTCCCACCGAAACCGTACTCGTCCTTCCATACCAGAATTCCGGAGTGTAACTTTCTACCCCGGTAATGTCCCTAAACAGGAATTCGGCAAAAACAAACCCGTCATTAATTGCCTCATACCTGGCTTTTAAAGCCAGGGTCTTATTTTCCCATTCTACCATTTCCATGAAGGGTAATCCAAGTCTGTCTGCGCCCGGAAGGGTGTAATCAGGTCCTTTTTGCGCATGAGTGTATGAAAGATGGATGTTTAGACCCCTGATAGGCCTGGATTCAATTTCAAAGAAGAATTCTTTAGCGTTATCCATTAAATAATGCCCAAGGTTAAACCGGTTTGATTCAAAAGTGATGGTTGGCACATAATGCCGGTAAGTCAGCGGGTTGGTACGGGTGTATTCTGCTGTAATTGATAAATTTTGAAGCGGATAATTACTCAATGTAAAGCCTGCCTTTGCACTGTAGAAATTGGAATGTTCATCCGGTTTGAACATTCGTCCTATAGCAATTTCATCGATGAACAAGCCGGCATACAGATGCAGGTTTTTTATTTGCCGGGAGCTGATATCAAAAAACATCTGGGAATTTTGATTGTCGATCCCTGAGTTTACAGTATGATCAACGGATTTGTAGAAGAAAATGGGGATCAGGTATGCCGGATAAACACCCAGATCGCTGTAAACAATGGAATTCCCAAATGAAATGTTTAACCGTTTAACAGGGGTAATGGTAAAAAAATTGGCTGCAAGGAATTTATGAAAAAAGACTTCCCGGTAGTTTAATCCATAACTGTTAACAAGGTAATAAGACCGTGTACTATCGATCACTTCAGAAATGATCCTTCCATGGACATAATGAAAATCCAGCCACTTTACCGGTTTTAGGTTCAGATTGAACGTAACAAAGGAAGGTGTTCTGCCGGAAAAAATGTTTGAACCGTTATGGTTGTTTCCCCAGGCAAAGTGATCCTTAATTAAACCCAGACTTCCCCATTTCCAGGAATACGTAACCCCTCCTCTCATCTCACTGTAATCGTATTTTGCTTTATAATTCCCTCCCATCCGTTGGTTCAGAAAATGATCTTCTGAAAGTATCTCATTCTCATGATTATCCCTCAGACTGGCATAAAAACCCCAATGCTTTCCGACATAAGCAAATGCTTCCGCTCCATTCCAGCGATGGTAAACCGAACCGTTTTTATTCGTCCAGTATTGAAGTCCTCCGATCAGATTAATTGAGAAAGTAAATAGAGAATCTTTATAGTAAAACAGATCCAGGCGTTTATTGAAATTTTTATCCGGCAGGAGCTCCTTATTAAAATCCTTCAGGTAAAATTCAAGTTTTTTTATTTGTCGTTGGTTTAGATTTTCTTTCTGGTCAGATACTTCCTGAAGTTTATCAGCAATAAAGGTTCTGGAATAAGGTTTAACAGCAGAATTAAGGCTAATTAATTGTTGATTAGAAAGTTCATCAAGGAAAGTATAGATTGTAGAGTTTGAAATATGGTGATAAACTTGTTGAGGAAAACTGTTATTTAGATTAATAATTAATACAAAGAGGATCAAAGTTTTTTTCATGGCTGCTTCATATGCCAATTTATAAACTTTTAAATCTTTAAAACCTTGTGACATTTTTTCTTTTTTAAATAAAAATAAGAAATTTCTTGATTTTTCCTGCAAGTGCCACTGCAGCTGCTACTGTCACGGCCACCACAACTGCTACTGCTACTGCCACTCTTTACTGGCTTCTGGCATTTTTGAAAATAATGTTGTATAAGGCACGCCAGAAATATTTCCAGTCAGTACGGAAAGGACGTTTTTCATAAGCCTCAAGGTATTTCATTTCTGAGGCCTGTATTTCCTCAAGCGTTTTAGGCAGGTCATTATAAAAAGGTGGGATAAGTCCGGGTTTATATTTGATACGTTTTTCACGGACTTCTTTATCATAGAGTTTAAAATAATACTCACTAATAGGACGTACACCAACAAGCTTCATATCTCTTTTAATCCAGTCATACAGCATAGGAAGCTCATCGATAAACAGTTTCCGCATGATCCTGCCCAGGGTGGAAACCCTGAAATCATGATCGAATTTCCCGCCATCTTTCAGGTTATGCATGTTGTACATGTAATCCTGCAGGTATTCAGCATAAGGGTGCATGGTCCGTAATTTTGTTACTTTAATAGGCTTACCATTCCTCCCGATCCTTTTCAATCGCACAAACAAACCATAAGTTGGATGAAGATCATAGACAGGCTCTTTTATTTTTTTCACCGCAAAGTAATAAAGGCTGCCGATATAATCTTCATTGATCACCTCAAACCCGCAGGAAATCAATCTTCCCAGGGTCTCAGCCCGGGTTATTACCCGGTTTTGTCCCCGGGTTAGAAAATGGTACAAACCTTGTGTCATTTTAAATTTTGGCAAAACCCTTTTTACAGGGAAATCGAGTAAATAGTAGAAAAAATAATTAAGAAGGAACGGATATTTTTTAAAAATTCTTTTCTTACGCAGGTTTTTGGTTTCAACGCATCCGACAAATGTCCCTTCTTTGGGAAGTTTTGTGTTGACGGCTTCAAAAAAGTGGTTGAGATACCGGATATCGTTAATGCGCCTTAAATTAACTACGCCTTTGAATTTGTTTAACGGTTGGGTTTTGATGTTAAAGGCTGTTGTTGTTGAAACAACCAGGGTTTCGTCCGAATCGCAGCAATTATTCTCCCTGATGAACGAAAAACCGTCCTCTCCGCATTCTTTGATGATGGTTTGTTGAATGGATTCAGAAAAATTTGACTTATCACCAGTTTGTGTTTGCAGGATTGACCCATTCTTTCTGTTTATTTTACCGTTTTCCTGTAATATTTTCAGGGCAGCATATTCGTGATCGGGAGGATTCTGGTATACGACTGCGGCTTTAAACAGGTAATACATGTTGGTAAAGAAAAATTCCAGAAAGGTGGCCAGGAGAATGGTCCCGAAAACAATAGTCCGGGAATAGAAAGAGATACGCAGAAGAAACATCAGGAGAGAAACACTGCCCAGGATGATGAAATTGCTGATAAGTATAGGAAGTATAATCGTTTTAAAATCGTAATCTTCCTTGTATTGAAATTTTTTAAAGAAGGAAGAAACAAAGATCCAGATACATAAAAAAACGACAAAGGAAAAGAAATACCGCGAAAGATATGGAACATTCTCTCCGGGTTTGATCCAAACAACAACAAAGTAAGAAAGACCTACTATGAGAAGATCAATAAGAATAAACAATAACCTCTTTTTGAGGAATTTTTCCATGGCCTAAAGATACAAAACTAAAAAATCCATTAAGAATGTATGCCTAAAGGATTTTATATATGACTAATAAAAATTGAATAAGGTTGCTTGGAGGAAGGTAGTATCTGTAAGAAATTATCTCTTGCTGATTCTATGCGTTGATCTGCGTGAGAATAGAGTAAGTAGTAAGAAGTTGGCTAAGGGGCGAAATGTAGAGCCGAATTGTATTCGGCTGGAAAAGACCTGCCAGGGTTTTCCCGAAGGGATGCTTGTGGCAGGAGAACCTGCCTGCCCGCCGTAGTATACGAAGGCGGGGCAGAGTCTGTGAAGGAGACGGAGGGACTGAGAGACTTTGTGACTGGGAGACGAAAAGACTGGGAATCGTGACGAAATAGTGTTATACTTGCTCGAGTATTGATTTGGGTATGTTGATGATCAGGTGTTTTCCTATGTTTTCAATTTCTATCAGCACACGTTGTTTGCCTTTTACCTCTACAAGCATACCGGACAATCCCCGCATAGGGCCCCTGACTACTTCCACCATGTCGCCGGGTTGGTAGTCGGTTTCGTCAGGGAAGATCCTGTCTTCTTCATCCAGATAAGCCTTAACTGCTTCGATCTGCTGGGGAGGTATGGGAACGGCTTTACCCTGGAAAGTAATGAAACGCACCACCCCATCGGTATTGAGGGTTGAATGGTATTCTTTACGGGTTATATTGACGAAAATATATGACCGGAATAGCGGTTCTTCCACCCATTTTTTCCGGTCGCTCCATTGCTTCAGGGTCTTAAGCAAAGGGAGATAGGTTTCAATTCCCTTGCTTTGTAAATCTTCATAAACTTTTTTTTCCCAACGGGATTTGGTGTAAAGAGCGTACCATTTTTTAACGTTTTCAGCCATTTCCTGATTTATAAAAAAACTTAAGATCGCCCCGATAGCCATCGGGGCTAAATTCAACATTGTTTATTGATTTACATTAAGTAAGGTTATTATTATTTCTTTAAAAATTGAATTTTTTTAGCCGTTATTTATTTTTTTT
>NJBF01000032.1 GCA_003144275.1 Candidatus Heimdallarchaeota archaeon B3_Heim | reverse complement strand
CCAACTCATCGCTCTTTATCGGTATCAATATGATGAAGTCCGTGCCCAACGGTGCTTTAATAGTCCAAAGAAGCGTTTTCACTCCAGAAAGACGTTTCTCCGATCTTTATGTTAAAACCATGCTAGATTAGCTATAAGTTCATTAGCAGTATTTGTTATGCATACTCGAGTTTTCTTTCCACTGAAAGCAAAGAGTTTCTTTTCTAGCTGAATTCGTTTTAGAGAAGATATCGGTTGGGTGATATTAATCGTGGATACTCCTTTTTCATTCAGCTTTTCCTGGAGAAACTTTGCATTGTATCGATTATTGGTTACTAGGGAAACAGATGATCCATAGTCCTCCAGTAATTTCAAAACCTGTCGAAATTTCGGATGAACTAACTCACTAAATAAGCGAACATATTCATTGAGTTTATTGATGATCGGATTTCCTAAAAACTGAACTAAAGCTTTTCTACCTATGACATAATCATTATCATTTAGACGGTGACATATATCATCAAAATAAGATATGAGAGCAGGAAAACCTTGAGAGATTACCATTCGTTGCATTGTCATTATTCGTTGTAAATTCGCTGTTTTTACTAAGAGTTTTCGGTTCTTTTCATTCAACAAACTAGTATGGATTGCCGCTACCTCTTGAGGAGTGCTTTTCACAGTAACTCCAAACCCTAACTTTTCAAGTTGTATTAATCTATTTTTTTTTAGTTGATTAAGAATATCTAGCACAAAGAAATATTCTTTAGGTAAAGGAAGTGAATAATATTGGATGTTAGACCGTTCTCTCCTAGCATTTCCATCGATATTGACAAATTCCGTGAGCTCTAGGTTTACACAAGCTTGTCCAAGCTTTATTGTATTTTTCTCTCTCGATAGACCAACTACTTGGTTCGGCTTTAATTTTTTGATAATAAATCGTAAAGTCGATGAGGATACCCCCATTTCCGCATAATCAATCACTATTAGTGAAAAGTGATCTTTTACAAAGAAATCTTCCTTAAAATCATTTTTCACCGTTTTAGGGGTCGAGAGAATTATGCTAAACCGACTATAATCCAGTTTTCGAGCTTGGGGGAGTATAAGGCCGTTATGGATCGTTATAATCTGATTTAAGGTATCCTGGATCCCTGCTCTGAAGATATCCTGAATTTGTCTTTTAGTAAGAATGAGTACTCGTGGAATGGATTCATGTGTTTTTTCTCTAGAGATATGTAGACTGATAAGCAAGGACAGAATACGATTAAGCTTCTCTTCGAGCCGATACTGAATTAAGCAATTCTGTCTTTGAATTTTAGCTAGTAATATCTGTTCATCCAGTGAAGGAGTAAACTTAAGCTTATGAGAAATTTTATTACCACTCCTCGTTAGGCTCAAAGTTGGTTCCATCCAGTTCTTAATTGAGTTATAATTCCTTTTTTGATTATTCATTTAAATCTAAATGCTCAACCCAGTTGCGATGAGCGCTACAAGAGATCACTTGCGCTTCTTGTATTACTAAAACGGATGGTATACGCCTGTTCAACAATAATGAACAAATTCCTCCTATTCCCCAGTTAGCAAACTCACATATTTGACAAAGGGGACTATTTACAAAGACTTCATCCAGAAAGGGAAGACCTTTCGGTTGGAGTATTGGTTGACTTGTCACTTGCGACTCACCTGAATATTCTGTTCTGAATGTTTACATCTAGTAATGGTGAATGTGACTTAAATATCCAAAATTTGATCTCCTCAATTTTTAAGTTTAAAAATGAAAATCTCAATCATTATTGAGAAAGATGTTAACAGAAAATCAGCTAGTCAACCAGTTAGAACTATTCCTAAGAAATCAACTACAATTCCAGACGTATTCTGAGCTACAAATAGGGAGTAATGACCATTTTCAAATATCTGAATTTCTTGAGGGGGGTCAGAAGCAAATACGGATTGATTTAGCAGGTATTTGTCAACTAGATAGTTCTATTCACTTCTTCGAGGCCGAGACTCAGATTCATATCAATCATCCATCAATTTATAGCCAATTTTGTGATTATTGTTACTTATTATGTCCTGATGAACAATTTGAGTTGCTAAACAACGATACTTTGGAAGAACAACTCCTTTGGGCAAGAGAAATCGGGATTGGAATCATTTCAATATCAAATGAAGGAAAAATAAGAAATCGGGTCCCTTCAATTCAACAGAATTTAAATTCGGAAGTCAGAAAAGAGATTCTAAATTCCATGAATCAACGATATAAAATTCCTTTTTCAACTACTCCTTTATGGAATCGCCCTCGGCAGTTAATAAGCTGAACTGGAGAGAGAGATCATTCCTTGTAATAAACAGTTATTGGTCTGTTCCAAAATCAAAATTTTACACAATTTATAATTCAATTAGATATAAAGTTCTCACGGTGGAGATTATTTATACTTCCTTCAAAGAAAGATTTCCTGTTTAAAATGTCATCAAGGGATAAGGGCTAAATTTCTTGTTTAGAGGACTCTTTTGGTCTAAAATCTTCATCCACTTCAGGATCTGAATTACTACTTCGTCGCTCTTTTTCATCATAAAGTTGTTCAGCGAGTTTTGCTAATAGAGGTCTTTCCTTTTCATCCAATGTTTCTTCTACAAGTTCATAAGTGCCCTCCTCATCCTTCCCAGGATCATGTAATCTTCCTGTTGAGTCTGCTTCCACTGAAGTCATTATCTCAGGTTTCATGTCAGTTTCAGGTTTTTCGGAACCAGGAAAATCATCATCCTTCTTATCTTGGAAAGCGAATAAATTATTGCTAATTTCCTTAATTTTGTCCGCAGTTAATATTTTAGGCCGATTCTGCATAGAAGATTCAAATTTTTCATCTAGCGACTTGGTAAGAGATTTTGAATCTAATTTGGGTTTCGAAGTATTCCCAAGAAGATCAGACATTATTTTCTCCTCATTTTCAGTTTGTAATTCTGGAATTTCCAAGTTAGATGTTGAGATTTTTGGAATACTAGGATTAATATTATCTACTTTCTCAGAAAGCGAAGAAGAGCTTCGCTCTCCGCTATTAAAATCTGGGGGTTTCATTGAATCAGAACGGTTATGAGTCTCATGGCTATATATATTCTGATCACCAAATATATCTGGTTTATAGATAGTACTAAGAACTAATCCAGGAATTATCTTTTGTACAGCCCCTTGAAAATCAATGCATTGCTCCTTAATATCATAGAAGAATTTTTTCAGTTCTTTTTCGGAATTACTTATGGAGGGATAATTAAATTCCGGAAATTCAATGGTCAAGGAGAAAATTGTCTTAAGAGAATCTTCTGTTACTCGAAAATCAAACTCTTGAAGGTTCTTAAGAACTGATAGCCGGTAATCTTCAGGTTTTGCCTCAATTTTATAATCAATTAAGACAATCGTTATATTATCAAGCATAGAATATAATATGACAGCTTCTGGAAGGATATCAGAATAATAAACCTTGTGACTTGAAGAAATATTCTGAACATTCTCGAGTTGGAGTCTTCTATCGGCATTATCAAGTATCAAACCAATGAAGTACCCCACTCCTCCAAAAAGAAAGATGAACAGTGAAGTAGAATCAATAACAGTGTACAGGAAGTACCCAAATAAAAATCCGATAATAGTGGTTAAAACGCTTCTATTTATCATTTTAGAATCCATTCCTTTATTTTAAAACAACATTCCACTTTCTTAATCTGGGCTTCTCAGTAGTGAATCCTTGACTTACCTTAAATATCTGAAAATGGGAGAATTGAGAAATGTGGTGAAATGAGGGAATTAAGAAATAAAAATCCTACATTCATTATAATCCATTCCAAGGGGAATTGTTACATCTTGTTGTATGATATAATCAAGAATTTTTCGGGCACCATCTTTGTCTAATGATGTATTATTTTTACTGCAGCGAGATAAAAAGCAACATTTGGGACAACCATCTGGACATTCACATTCAAGAATTACACGCGCTCGGGTAAAGAGTTCAGATAAATGGCCCATTAACATCTCACATATTCCATAACCTGTTGCTTGATCAAATATAAGTATATATCCTTGGGGTAATAAAGTTAATCCCCCAATTTCATGAATCTGTCCGCCAATAAAAGGCAAACTTGCATGTAGCAGGACATGTACGATGGTATGTAAGGAATTGCTAAATCTATTCTGATCTAATTGCACATCTAGGGAAGATAATGGAATTTGAAATAACAACCCTCTGGATTGGGATGGATAATGTAATGGATCTCGTAATTTCTTTGTTTCGGTTCCAGCTGATGTTTGTAGTGTATATCCAATAACAGACTGAAGAATTTTAGTTGTAACTAATCCCACTTCTATTCCATATATTGAAGTTAACGGCTTCTGAACCTCTAAAATCTGAGGTTTCAATTTTGTTAAAGGAAAAGTTTGTCCCCAGACATTTTTTGGCTTTGTCAGTTCGGCCCATCCACGAAAGCCGTTGAAGCTGTAATTAAAAACTCGATACCTAGTACCGCCTGCTAAATAATAAGCACCTGGATATAGTTCAAACATCGCAATCGGCATTGTCCGTTTTCCGATGAGTCTACCTCCACGAATTTTGATTTGTATTTCGTGATTAGTCCCTCTGATTGAATATTTCCGTACTTTTTCGATTCCTTGCTCTGTTGGGACGAAAATATCATTGTTAAATCTTTGAAGGAAGTTTTTATTTACTAATTCTTCTACTGCTGGTACATTTTCAGGGAATTCATTAATTCCTAACGGATGATCAAGAGCTGCAGCCAATAGTTGATGATCAACGACATTTAGATTTGTTGGATCAAAAAAAACATCTTCTACTTCTTGAAAATACCGTTCAGGATTGTTGTAATAATAATTACTTATAGGATCATCAGCATTAAGGTGGATGATCGCTATAGCATCCTGTCCTTTTCTCCCAGCCCGACCAATTCGTTGAATAGCCCGATTTACTGATATTGGAGGTGTCACTACTATTTCCAGCTCACCAATATCAATTCCCAACTCCAATGTCGGAGTGGCGATTAAAAGATCGATTTCTCCTTCTCTAAATTGTGTTTCAACTTCTTCTCGTATCTTCTTTGTTAAACCAGCTCTATGGATTCCTACCCTGTTGGAAGATCCCCGTAATCTTTGAAATAAATATTCTGCACTTCTATGTGAATCTTGAAATGCTAAAATTTTACCATACTGTTTAATTGAATTCAATAAACTAGCCATTCCATCAAAAGTAGACATACCATCAAATGGAGCGACCATCAAAAAATGTAATCGTCCTCTTCGTCCATTTTTGCACTCAATCACGGTGATTGGTCGATTTAATAGGCGACTTGTGAAAGTCTGGGGATTAGCTACCGTAGCAGAAGCTGTGATGAATTGCACTTGTTGATCCAATATTCGTTCCAATCGACGAAGGATGAAGTGTATATTGCTTCCAAAAGTACCTGAATACGTGTGAACCTCGTCTAAAATGATTATTTTCAAATTACTGATTAAATTCTGGAAAAATCCTGAATTCTTTCCAATTCCAAGATGATAGTGAAGAATATCAGGATTAGTGATCAAGATTTCTGGTGGATCAGAAAAAATCTTCTTACGACGATAATGAGATGTATCTCCATCAAACACCTCTACCTTAAGATTTAGGAGAGAGGCAACTTCAGTAATCTTCCTCAATTGATCTTTGGCTAAGGCCTTCTGAGGATAAATTATAAGAAGTTGAACGCCATATCCAGCAAAATCTTTGATTTTCAAAAGAGCTGGGAGAAGAAAGGCTTCTGTTTTCCCATTACCAGTTGGTGCAACAATACACACATCTTGGTTCGATAAAATTTTGTGGATTGCTTCTTCTTGAAATTTGTAAAGCCGTTTTATATTTCTATCAGTTAGATATTTTATGATTTGGCCATTACTAAGAAAGTGTAGATCGTCTCCAAATTCTCCGCTCTGTTTATCAAAGATTCTATAATCAATTATTTGATGTTGAGCAAAATGAACGATTTTCTTTATAATCGTGGGGATAGATACATTTTTTAATTTGAAGCGCCTCGTAAATTCATCTAAAGTTAATACACTCTTCGGTGCATGAACTTCTATCTGTTTGGCTTTTTGAAGACCTAGTGGTTGGTTAGTAGGTAATGTTTTAAGCTTGCCTGCACTCGCTAAGCGGTTCTTAACAGAGGAACTTATTAATACACTTCCTCCCTTTAATGAGTAGTACTTCTGTAAACAAAACTCTGCCTTGCTATTATCCTTTAATTTAAAATAGAGAGAAGAAAGGGCTTTCCATGTCTCACGATGTTGGCTCTCTTTGCGTAATATCATTCCAAAAACAAGTTTCGCTTCGTCATAGAGTTTGAATTTGACGAGACGATCAGCTATGTTGGTAAGTAACGCAATAGATGGTTTAGGTGATGAAGATCTAATAATTTTCTTGAATATAGTGAGCAAATCATCGAGATCGCGTGTTAAGCTGTAATCTTCAAGGGCCGATTCATAACGTTTCCAGAGGTTTTTTTCATCTTTTTGAGCTACTGTCATTCTTGCTCATGGATGAATATTGTCTTCACCTTATGAATATAAAATGATTTTATTCTTAATTTAGTATTTCTCTTAAAAGGAGTTTATAAGGAATGATGCGAATAAACGATTCTTAGCCTGATTTTGAATATTTAAAGCATTCTCGGTATTGGTATCAGAGGTTACTGAAAATGGTTTTATCAACAAGTAAACTGTCGGGGGAAAGACAATCAGAAATGTTTCAAAATCCGCAATCGCTGGTTCACGCCACCAATGACGAATTGTTCAGTCTTGAAACAGATTTTGTACAGCAAATTCAATTAGCTGGTGCTCAAAAACGCTTTGACTGGTTTTATCCACGTATTAAAGCTCTGAAGAAGCTCGCAGATGAACAAAATATAACTGAAATCAAAACTTTGAATGATTTAGCTCCAATTCTGTTCCTCCATACTGTCTACAAGAGTTATCCCTTAGCTTTCATTGAGAAAAAGAAATTTGATAAGCTTACTGTTTGGTTAGATAAATTAACAACACACGATTTATCAGCAATGAAGACAGACAACTGTAACTCGATTGATTCCTGGTTGGAAGCAATTGAAAAACAATCAGATCTGCAAATTGTCCATTCAACGGGAACAACAGGAAAGCTGAGTTTTCTCCCCCGTAGCGAAAGCGAGATGGAAAACTTCAAAAATGCGTTTTATTTATTCATTGAAGTTCTTACGGGGGTTAATCCTCACAAAACAAAAATGCCAGTTTTTTTTCCTAGTTTTGCCGATGGTAGACAACTAGCTCAGAGAATTTTAAGTCGCTTCGGTCCCATGCTAGCAGGTTCTAAGGAGGAATATCATACCGCAATTCCTGGATATTTATCTGCGGATTTCATGTCCTTGGCCGGCAGACTGCAAGCAGCAAAGGCAAAAGGAGAGTTGGGCAAACTTCAAATGCTTAAAGCTTTAAGCTACAATAGAGGAGAACTAATTAGGTTAAAACGGAATCGTCCTAAATATATGGCTGCTTTCTTTGATAATATGGTGAAGAATTATCGAGGTCGTCAGGTATTTATGTTGGGGACACTTACCTCGATGATTGATGCAGCATTAGAAGGAGAAAAACAAGGGTTGAGTAATGTTTTTGCCTCCAATTCCGCTTTAGTAACTGGAGGTGGATTGAAAGGACAAGTTGTTCCTGAAGATTGGTACGAAAGAATTTGTACCTTTTATGGTGTTAAGAACATCCGTGATGGGTATGGTATGACAGAGAGTACTGGTTATATGCCTTCTTGTGATCAAAATCATTACCATATTTATCCCCACTTTATTCCATTCGTTTTTGATATTGGTGGGCAAGTGTTGCCACGAACAGGTGTGCAAACTGGTCGCTTTGGATTTTATGACCTATTAACAGAAAGTTATTGGGGTGGTTTTCTGACAGGCGACGAGGTTACAATCCACTGGGATGATGATCAATGTTCCTGTGGTCGAACTGGTCCCTGGTTAGAAAAGAAAATACAACGTATTAGTGAAAAGAATAATGGTGACGATAAAATTAGCTGTGCTGGTAGCCAAGAGGCATATGACTCGTTTATCGATTACCTTCTCGATACAAAGGAAGAGTAACTTCTTCCTTTTCTTTGGAGGACAATCTAATGCAATCAACACTTGTCAAGACGATGGATACTGAGGTATTTGAGATCCCCATCTTACTTCGGGGAAAGCTGATAAAGGATTATTCGGAGACTTTCGGTGGAAGAAACGGGGCTAAATTTCTTACTCCGAGCGCAAAGAAATATGCAAACCAAATTTCCCTCTCTGATCCATCAAAAATGAAAGATCTTTATGATCTATCTATTGAAGAGATAATAACTTTTCTCCATGATTTGGGTCAACGTTTAATTTTAAAAGAAAATGAGTATCTACAAGCAGCTTATGAGCTTGCATGTCAAGCCTCAGGTTTAACACCTGAAGTACTTCATACTACATATCAAACATTACCTATGCTATTTCATCCATCCAATATTCGTGAGATGCTTGATAAAAGGATAGGCATAGAATATCTTGAAAGCTGGGTACCTACAAAGATGGAGGATGGTAGAACTATTGCTATTCGAGCATTTGGCTCCCGAACAGTCCATATTATTGCAGGTAATGTACCAACGGTTTCTGCAGCCTCCCTCATTAGAAGTTGTGGTACACGCTGTGACGCGATTTTCAAACTACCTTCCAATGATCCACTAACTGCTACCGCTTTGATTCAGACAATGATGGAAATGGAACCCCAACACCCCATAACAAAGCATTGCAGTGTCCTTTATTGGCGAGGGGGGGATACTCACTTTGAAGAAAAATTCTATCGTCCTGAGAATATTGAAAAAATTATTGCCTGGGGCGGTTTTAATTCAATTAAATATATTAGCCGATACCTTCAACCAGGAATTGATCTAATTACCTTTGACCCTAAAATTTCGACCTCAATAATCGGTCGTGATGCTTTTCAGGATGACCAGACTCTTTATACGGTTGCTCAAAGAGCTGCTATAGATGTGGGAGCATTCAATCAAGAAGCCTGTTTAAATTCACGCATTATGTATGTGCAGTCAGGGACAACTGAGGATGGAATTGAACGACTGAATACCTTCGGAAAAATACTCTATTCTGCCCTTGTTAACCTTCCTTCACATGTTTCTACACCTCCTAAGATTTTTAATGAAACTCTAAAAGATGATATAGAGGGAATCCGTCTTGATGATGACTTTTATCACATCTATGGAGGGAAGTCTAATGAAGGTGCAGTAATTGTTTCTCAATTCGATGAACCAGTCGATTTTTCTCATCGATTGTGTAGTCGTGTAGTAAATCTTGTTCCTGTAGACACAATTGACACAGCCTTGCAATCAGTCAATTCTTATACCCAAACTGTTGGTATTTTCCCTGAATCTCTCAAATTACAAATTCGTGATATTTTACCACTTTATGGGGTGCAGAGAGTAGTATCCCTAGGTTTTGCAGCTAATGCTAGTATGGCAACCCCCCAAGATGCTATTGAACCATTACGTCGAATGTGTAAATGGATTACCGATGAAAAATCTGTTCTTTAACGGGAATGAAAAGTGTTATGGGTCCTTGCCAACATCAAGTGATAGATCAGGGCACAAAAGAATGTTTATTCTTATGTGTAGTGTTTAAAGAGTTTTTACGATCCTGTCCACCCAAGTGCCCATATTACAAGGTCGGCTCACCTCTTTCCTTTGATCATCTGTATCAAGCTAATTACGACTTTGAATGTACCTATTTTCAGAACTTGGTACAATGTGCATCTAATGACAAACAATCATTCATCTGTGAATTAACGGGACATCCCCCTAATTGTCCTAACTGTTCACTAAAACTATCTTCAAATCCAGGTACAAATTCTAGTCAAAGTTCCTAATTACCTCCTACAAGTAAAATTGCAACAAAAGATGAATTTTTAGGAGGTAAATAAAAATAGAATTCTATTTGATCTATTTAGAATAAACACAAAGGTTCAAGAGAATGTCAAAAAAAAAGGAACTTGCGAAACTTTTAGACGAACTAGAGGCAACTAGTTCATTTATACGAGCCGAAGCGGTTAGAAAAATAGGTAGAATGGAAATCCCGTTAACTGATATTCCGATGGATCTTCACTCTAGACTAGTTAAAGCGCTTTCCGACCCAGCACCTGAAGTACGTGCAGAAGTAGTGATGACTTTAGTCTTTCTTGAAGGAGAAATAATTGTTCCCCTCTTGGAGCCTCTGTTATCAGACTCTGTGGATATGGTTCGAAGTAATACAATCTCAGCCCTAAGTTTCTCGGAAGCACCACTTAGTGAAATACTCTCCGAAAAACTCATTGAGTGCATGAATGAAAAGAGCATCCAGATTAGGGATCGGTGTGCAAGAGCCTTAGGACGCTTAAAAGTACAAGGAGCTGAAAAAATCTTGTTGGAAACGCTTCAGAAAGATACATCTTTTGTAGTTCGTACTGGTGCAGTAGTAGGTTTGGGAATGCTCGATTTCATTAATTCAGAGGTGATTGATCAACTCAATATTCATCTAGACCATGAAACATCTGACTTAGTAAGACAAACAATAGTAGAAGTAGTATCAATACATTCTACAAAGGAAAATGACCCACTAGTTGATCTATAATATTTGGGTGTTTATTAACTTAGGAGGGATTATTCGAGTGGAAACACTCTTCCAGGCTTTTGAGGGATATCTCCCCCAAAGGCCAACTCTCCCCTATTGATTTTGTGCTTAATGGACAATATTGAGCATTAATTTCCAGTGGAATCGGTTACCCACCTTTCTGGTGAGAACCAACCGTGACTTCGTTTTTCTTCTATGAGTTCGTCTCGTATATCAGTGAAATAATATGTTGTGCCACCCATAATCTTAATTATACTCTTTACTCCTGGTAATTCAGTTAAATGTGCTTGTATTTTTTCTACTTCGGTATAAGACGAACAGTAAAAACTTAAGAATAAGACTGGTTTATCAGCTGAACGAAATGAACTGATGGGCCAAAAATGTGCTAAGGTGTCAATTTCTTGCATTATTTCCTGCTGAATTAAATGATTCAAAATCGTAAATTCGCATTGAAACATTGTTAATGTTTCTTTTAGAGATTTTACAGGGTTTATTTGAATTGTTTCGTGGATGAGATTAAAATGTCGGAGATAATCCAGCCGTTCATTTATGACTTCCACATCAATTTCAATCCGTTTTGAAAGTTCTTGAAGGGAAAGTCGTCCTTGTTCTCTTAGATGAGCTAAAATTAACCAATCTTCTTTTTCCAGAGAGACGATATCTTGAGTAGGAGGAGAAATACCTGAATTCACTAGAGGAACGACGGGATATAAGTGTAATTCCTCGAACGATCTGTGAAATTGCTGGAAGTGTTCTGCTAATTCTAAAAATTCTTCCTTATTACTATATCTGGCATAAGCAAACCCTTCGTGAGCTGTTCCTATGGAAATATGTTCAATAGCTGAATGTATTCCAAGTAATGTCAATCGATTGAGCTCTAAGGGCGTGAGTGATCGAAAAATAATAATTACATTGTGTAAACGTAAAAGATAGGGATTAAGTGCCACCGTGAATTTGAGGATTGTATGATCATTCACGAGTCGCTGGATTCGCGTTCCTACTTCATTCGCTGGTAAGTTAAGATCTGAAGCTAGCTGAGAAAATGAAATACGGCAAGATTTTGCTAAGCTGAAGAGAATACTCTTATCGAAAACATCCATGAATTAAACTTACCCCGAATTCTTTCTAACACCGTTTCTTTCGTTTTCAGTTCAATATTTCAGTCTTCCCCCTGAAAAGAATCGAGATCTTTCGAACAATTTTTTAAATATTATGTACTAAAAATTTTGTCTCCCTCTGAGATAACTTCATTTTTTTTCATTAATGCCTCAATATGCTTTTTGACATGAACAAACTCAAAATATTCCCTGACATATGGAGGATCACTTTGTTTTCCCTGGTAGATAATCGATTGATCAGTAATTTGTTTGAGAGTTACTCCTGTCCTTTTTTGGGTAATGTAAGTTTTAATTTGTTGTTCGCGCTCATCAAATGGGTGGAGAAAATTGTTTAGTAAATGCATCCCCTCCTCTTTAGATACATCATGTGTATGACTTGATACAATTCTGGAAATTTCATTTCGGGAAACAAAATCGATAACGTACTCCACCGACTTTTTGAAAGTATCTAGTTCTGAATTCCACCAACCATACCAAGGGCCAAACTTTCCAGAGAGGTCAATATCTCCGATAAATAAAATTTGATTTTCAGTCTCATATACTCCACAATGGCCCGGTGAATGCCCAGGGAGGTGAAGTATTTGAAGTTGGGTTGCACCAAGGTCAATATTTTCATTACTTCCAAAAGTAATTACATTATCTAACCGCAGATCACTCCAATCATTAATTCCCTCTCTTTTAAGCAAATTCTTAAACCTTAGTTTCCAAATATTCCATTGTTGGGAAGAAATAGTTTGATCTTTAAAGCAAAATTGAATAAAATTATCGAATGATCGCAGTGCATCCACTTCTTCTTCATGAATCATTTTTTTACTTTCAGGAAGAATATGGCAACCGAAAACATGATCAATGTGATAGTGGGAGAATAAGATGCCATCAATGTCAATTGCATCTCTAATTTTCTTGAGTTGATCTCCCTGATATTGATAACCTGAATCAAGGAGATAGGTTTGATCACCAAGAAAGAGGAGTGAATTAGATGTCAAGTACTGTCTTCTTTCTGGGCGTATTAAAATCACGTGGGGTGAAAGAACTTTTCCATAGTTAGAGAAATTTCTCGTGGAAAAATTGTCCATTGGGAGAACCACGTAGTTACTTCTATTTCATGCAATGCCGAGATAGGCTTCTTTCACATAGGGATTCTTTAACAATTCATCACGAGAGCCCTCGAGTTCCAATCTCCCATCTTCAAGGAGATATCCTCGATCACAAATTTCCAAGGCTATACTCGCATCCTGTTCTACTAGAAGAATTGTAGTTCCTCTTTCTTGAATTTTGCGAATTGCTTCAACTATATTTCTCTTAACCATTGGAGCAAGTCCCAGACTAGGCTCATCAAGTAGTAATAATTTCGGGTTTCCCATAAGTGATCGTCCAATTGCAATCATCTGTTGTTCCCCTCCTGAAAAATTACCTGCTTTTTCATTCAATCGTTTTTCAAGGACTGGAAAGAGTTTCAAAACGTATTCAAGAGTTTGTTCGACTTTTAATTTATCCTTATTCGTATATGCTCCTAATATTAGATTTTCTCTTACACTAGATTCAGTGAACAATCTTCTACGTTCTGGACAGTGGATTATGCCTAATTCCACGATTCTATGTGGTTTTAATGATTTATTTGTTCCCATGACTCTGAATTCTGATTTCGTTGACTCCAGTATTTTCTTTCCCTCAAAGAATACTTTTCCTCTTTCGAGCTCTACCAAACCTGAAATTGCTCTAAGAAGGGTTGTTTTTCCAGTTCCATTAGGTCCGATAACGGCTACTAGTTCTCCTTTTTCAACTGTTAACGAAACAGACGCGATAGCAATTGCTCTGCCATAATGTACGGATGCCTCTTGTAATTCAAATAGGGTGGATGATTGTTTATTAGTTTCACTCATAGTCTTTAGCCTCTGTCCCAAGATAAGCTGTAATAACCTCATCATTATTAGCAATTTCTTTTGGAGTTCCTTCCCCTATTAATTTTCCTTGATGTAAGACGATTACTCTCTCAACTAACCGCATAAGAATTTTTAGTTTATGTTCTACAATAACAATAGTCATACCTTTTTCATTTGCCTCACGTATGACACGTTCTACCCTGAAAGCTTCTTCAACACTCAACCCTGCGAACGGTTCATCTAGCAATAACATTCGAGGTTGAACAGCCATAGCACGAGCAAAATCAAGTCTTTTTAAATCGCCATGTGGTAAGATAAAAGCTGGATAATTTTTCTTTTCAGCTAAGTCAACTGTTATTAATGACCAAGTTGCTTTATTTTTAAGAGTGGAAGATCTAGTTAATTTCGATTTAGGAATGTGAGGAACAGTTGTATTTTCCAAAGCATTTAACAATTTGAAGGGACGAACAAGCTGAAATGTTCTAGTTATTCCAAGTTTTGCGATTTTATGGGGGCTCAAGCCTGCAATATTTTTCTTCTCATCAAGAATGAGTTTTCCTTTTGTAGGTTTGAGAAATCCCGTGAGAAGATTAAATAGCGTAGTTTTTCCAGCTCCATTAGGGCCAATGATTCCGATAAGCTCCCCCGCTTTTATTTTGAAGTTTACATCATCCACAGCTTTAAGGCCTTCAAAATGTTTACTTAAGTTCTGTACTTCAATGAGTACAGATCGTTGCGAATTCGAAACTTGTTTTTCTGAAAATGTAGTAGTCATATTCATTCACCATGTTAATTATTCTGGTTCATATCTCCCAACAGAAGGCCATACACCCCAGAATCTTAGTCGGAGGATTTTAAATACTTTAGGAAGATAATATGCAAATGGAATGCCTGCAATACAATATATAAGAAACTTCGCCTTTATAAGAGCTTTCGGTGAAAGACTAAGACCCATTAATCCTTCGAGCACAAAAAGACCAACTATCTCACTCACAAAGAAAACTGGAATTGCTGGTAATGTTAGGATTGTGATCAAAACCATAGCTAGGAATAATATAATGTTACCTATAGAAATTGAAGAAAGAAATTCAAAAAAATTGCTAATGGGAATTATTGCCCAAGATAGTGCAAATAACAATCCGAATACAATAGCTTTCTTTTGATCACTCTTTGCACGTGCAACTCCATAGGGCATATATCGGAGAGTAATTACCAGCAATAAACCAAAAGCCAGAATATCTACTCCCTCAAGAACAGATGATGGAAAAATGTCACCAAGAAGGATTTCTATCAAAATTGTGAGAAGAAAAGCTCCTACAACTCCTCCGGAAATAGACCCAATCCCCCCAATCACGGCCATAATAATAACCGAAAATGAAAAAGACGTATCAAAGAAAGAAGGTACCGCAATACTCCGATATTGAGCATACATTCCTCCTGCAATTCCAGCAAAGAACGCACTTATTGCGAATGCCAGTATTTTATAAAAAGCCAGATTAATACCTAGAGATTCCGCTGCATCCTCGTCTTCCCTGATCGATTGAAAAACCAATCCATACCGTGAATAGGCTATTAGCATCATTATACCTACTGATACTAAAAGAACGCTTATTGAAAAAATGTAAAAGTTCAGTGTATCAATGTCCAGAATACCGGTAGGTGTTAAAACATCAGGTACATTTGGGAATCCATGATCCCCTCCTGTTAAAGTGTAAAAGATTTCAAGTTTGAATAATGAAGCAACAATTAAGGGTATTACTAGTGTCACTAAAGCAAGATAAGGCCCTTTAACTCTCAAGGCGAGAATACCAATACATACAGCAAGTAAAGCACATATAAAACCACTAAATATTAAAGCTACCGCTGGAGCGAGGCTAAATCTTGTTCCTAAAAGCCCAACTAAAAGGGGATCAACTTGAAAACCTGTCGAGGTCCAATACCCAACATAAGCAGCTAATCCGAAAAAAATCGCATGACCAAAACTAATCTGCCCAGTATATCCAGATAAAATATCCCACGAGGCAGCAAATATTCCCCAAATCGCGCAAAGTGAAAGGATTATCAAAAAGAAGTTTGTTGACCCAAACAATCCAATATTACCAACAATTGCATAAATATCGGTTAGAATAGGAATACTCGGAGTATCAGATGCGCCAAGAATAGAGGGTAGAAAAATTAAAAGAGCTATTCCTGAAATGTAATAACCACGATCCTTAATTTCATCCCATATATCTTCAAAAAACTCATACCAGTCCATTATTACTCTACCTCCTTTTTCTCGCCAAACAGTCCTTCAGGTTTCATAATCATAACAAGAATGACGATCAAGAAGGGAATGGCTACTGAATAGCTTGGATCAATGGTACTCACAAGAATTTCAGAGTAACCTATTACGAAAGCTGCGATAATACTTCCTCCGAGACTACCCATTCCGCCTAAGGTTACTACTGCAATAGCCCATATTAATACAGGCCAGCCCATGAAAGGATTCCACAAAGGACGAGCCGAAAACGAGGAAGTCAACACTGCAGCAAAACCCGCTAGTCCCATACCTACTCCGCTAACTAGTGCAGTAGTCTTCCGGATATTAATACCGACTAGTGCAGCCGCTTCTTCATCCTGTGAAACTGCACGTAACGCAATTCCAAATTTAGTATAATAAATAAAGATATAAAGAAGAACTACTGCAATAACGGAAAAAATGAGTGAGATTAATCGAATTGTGGGAATAGAAACGCCAAAAATAACCGTGATTCCAGTTTTGGGGACGATTCCAGGGAAACTCCAATCAATTGATTGAAAACGTGTGAAATTATTTCCATTTTGGGGGAAATACACTACCTGAACAATACTTTGTAATATTAAAGCCAATGCAAATGTGACTATCATAACAGAAATGTGTGAATGTCGCACGGTATCCAAAAGATAGCGATCAGAAATCATAGCAACACACGCGGTAAATACTACTGATAATATCATCAAAGAAAAATAAATTGACGGAAAGCCTAGAATATATAGAACAGGCATGGACAATGCATAAATAAATGAACCGAGAGCTATCTCACGTTTCGGTAGTTCTAAATACCATCCTGTCAAGCTGATGATAATCGCTGCAAGGCCGACATAAAAACCTGCAACTAAATTTCCATCAATAAGGATGATACTCCCTCCAGAAATTACTGGGGCTACCAAAATTAATAAATAATCACGAAATGAAAATAAAGTGAATGTAAACACCAATAAAACGATGATAAGTAAGATAGGTAACAAAACCAATCCGAGGAACATAAGTCCATCAATGTCAGTTCGGATTTCTGGAACTATTTCCATTGTTTCTAATAGGAAAAATTGGCAATAAGCGCCTATGACAAAATATCCTCCAAGAGATAATTTTAATTGCTTGGCAACACCATAAATGAGCGAAAAACCTATAGCCAATAAAGCATATAATGCACCAGTTTGAATTGCGAAGATATTAACTTTTATTCCTGAATCTAATCTAAGATTAAAATTGAGCCCGGAATCTGAAATTTGAACGATGAATGGAAATATTACACAAAGTGAAAAAAAGATCGTTAATCCTAAGATTATCCATTTTTCTTTCTGCAATAGGTCTGGAGGGATAACTTTGTCAAGAAAACTCATAGAAAATCTCCTTTTTTACATGTTAAGGGTAAAGCAAATAGATACAGGTAATTTAAATATCTTAAGTAATAAAAAAAAAAAGAGGAAGGGGAGTTAGAATTTCTTACGTTTCCTCGTACGTACTATCGCCGCAAATCCGCTTAGCACTAGGATAATCAATGGTAGTTCAAATCCTGGGGCTTGTTTTGGGGAAAACCCATGTTCAGCGTGATCAATTGGCCATTCTAAAGCTGACTGTCCTGTAGCAAAAGCAACTGCATCATCTGTAATTGCAGCAGTCGCTCCCCAGACAGTTTTAACGGTTCCATTTTGTTGCCATTGCGTGAAGTATGTAGTAGGGAAAGGTTTGTTTCTAAATCCTACAGTTGATGCGGTATAGAGATCATGTACCGTAATACTGCCGTATGGTGTGCTTTCTGTACCTGGAACTGGTACTACGACTTTGGTTCCATTTGGTAAGAAATCAGCTAATATTAATTGAGGGCCGAGCTCGCTAGTAAACTTATATTGCCATGCTGCACCAACCATGTCAGTATCAGCCAATGCAGTTTGAATATCAGCCTTATCAAAGGAATCAGCACGTTCAATAGCCTCTTTCAAGATAAAAACGGCATCATAGCTGAATGTAGCAGTATAGGTCGGGTCTTCATCCCACTTAGCATCATATCCAGTCTTGTAGGCTGCAGTTTTGGCTGTGGGGGTTAAATCTGGAGGGTTTGGATGCATCGTTATTTCGCCGTAAGCAGCCCCTTCAGTCTCTTCAAAGTATGTACTTGATTGAGCTTCAACATTAATGCCTGCTAACATTTGTGACATATTATCATTAAACCAAGCCTGCGTTACATATTTCCCTACTGGAGCAGAGAATATAGGCATCAGAGCATCAACATCATCACCCACATTCGCCATTGCTGCAGCTACAGCATCAAGACCCGCTTCTTGACTAACGGTAATGTCGTCAGTAAATACAATTGCTTTACTAGTAACATTCATCGCTGCTAGATAATATCCAAGGTAAAATTGTACCAGTTTAGATAAGGGGGGAGTCCAGGCAACATCTTCACGAATAATTGTAATTTTTTCAACACCTGTATTCAACAATCCAAAGCCATAGAGATCAATAAGTCCAAAAGCAAGGAGACTGCCGTTGGATGGACCAACTCTCCAATAATACGGAGAAATTAACTGAGCAGTGGATCCTACACCTAGGAAGGGTGTTCCAGTCGTACCCAAGTTTGCTTGAATACCCCACATAACTTCAGTTCGGAATCCGCCTACTATCGCAACTACTTCATCATCAACCGTTAATTTTGATAGTGCTGTAAGGGCTTTGTCAGTATCAGGGAGTCCAGTGGTGCCTGAATTATCTTCAATAAAGACTTCAAAGTCATACGCTGTTCCACCAACGACTACACCGTCGCCATCATTAATCTCATCGACCGCTAGTTCAATCCCTTTTCTCATGTCCTTTCCAGGAGTAATGGATAAGGGCCCAAGTCCACCAATCTTGATTGTTGGCCTGGCTTGTGGTTTAGCAGGCACAATATCAATTGATGAAGATAGAAACATGGCGAAGAATATAGATATCAAGAATATCGTTCTAATTTTCCTCATATTAAATCACATTTACTTTTTTATTTCAATCCCCTTTTGATAACTCGTCAGGGAATTAAATTGATTCTTTAAGAACAATTCAAGGTCATACGCTTATGAGAATTATAAAGTTTATGCTGAAATTTGAGTATAGTGAATGCAATTTACAGACGAAATGTACTTATTGTAATGATAAGGAAGATATAAGACAGCATACTGATAGCGTAAAAGTCCCTTTCACCCGGTGTTGATCATATTATGGAACAAGTTGAGCAATTAGATAAGCTTTGGTTCAAACTATGGCCAGAGGAGATACCCAAAAGCATTGACCTTCCGGAAGATTTTCCTATCTATAAATTTTTAGAGGAATCAGCAATAGCTAGCCCTGATAATGTCGCTACTATCTTTTTTGACAAAAAAATTAAATATGGTGAACTTTGGGATCGTGTATTGCGATTTGCTCATTCGTTGACAAAGTTAGGGATACAAAAAGGGGATCGAATCGGAATTTATCTTCCTAACTGTCCCCAATTTATCATTGCGTTCTTTGCGATAAATCGATTGGGAGCAACTATCGTCCCATTTAATAAGCAATATGTAGATCACGAGCTCGAATATCAACTGAATGATTCAGGCGCTGAATCTATTATTACTATTGATATCACGTATGATAGAGTTAGAAAATTACGTGATAAGAAGCTTGTAAAACTGAATCATATCATTGTGGCTTCATTGCATGATGAAATGACTTTTTCTAAAAGATACCTGGGTATGATAACAGGTAAAGTCCCCTTAAGAAAGAGAATTCATGATAAAGATATTCCATTTAACCAAATGATTGAGGAAGGAGATCCTGATAGTGTACCGGATGTTGAAATTAACCCTGTGGAAGATCTGGCATTAATTCAATACACAGGAGGCACAACTGGAGTCTCTAAAGGAGCAATGTTATCTCATTACAATATTGTTAGTAATGTAAATCAGGTAAATATTCTTTATTATCCTCCTGTAAATTACGGAAATGAATGTTATGTTGTTGCCCTACCCTTATTTCATATTTATGCTCTAAATGTGTGTATGATCACTGCAGTCAGTCAAGCATCCAAAATGATTATTATCACGGATCCATTAGCAGGAAGACCGATGTTACAGGACTTGCTAGAAACGCTGTATAAATATCAACCAACCGTTTTCCACGCAGTACCAAGTTTATATGTGGGATTATTATATCACAAAGACATAAAGGATTACGATTTAACATCAATCAGAGCCTGTCTCTCCGGAGCTGCTCCCCTTCCCGAGCAAGTTATGTATAATTTTGAAGAATTGACAGGAGCAAATGTCGTTGAAGGATACGGATTAACGGAAACTTCTCCAGTTACTCATGTAAATCCATTTACTCCAAACGATAAACGTCCTGGAAGCATTGGGCTTCCCGTTCCAAACACCGACGCTAAGATCTATGATTTGAACGATCAAAACAAAGAACTACCTCAAGGGGAAGAAGGAGAAATAGGACTAAAAGGACCTCAAGTTATGAAAGGGTATTGGAAAAAACCCGAGGAAACAGCGTATGTGTTTAATGAGGATGGTTTTTTCTTAACTGGAGACGTTGGCTATATTGACGAAGATGGCTATTTTTTCATCACAGGACGAAAAAAGAATATGATTGATGTATCTGGCCTAAAAGTTTATCCACGAGAAGTTGAGGAACTCATTTTGGAACATCCAGCAATCCAAGAAGTGGCTGTCGTAGGTATCCCTCACTCGATTAAAGGCGAAACTGTCAAGGCATTTATTGTCTTAAAGGATGACGAAACTGCGTCACAAGAAGAAATCATTGAATTTTGTAAAGGTAGGATTGCTCGGTTTAAGATCCCACGTCATGTCCAATTCATTGATGAGATGCCTAAATCGACCATTGGCAAAGTTCTTCATCGGGAGCTTCGCGATATGGAATGGAAAAAAGCAGGAAGAAAAAAGTCAATAGACGGTTAGAAACTCTACATAGCATGTATTCAGGACGAAAACTTCCCAATCAGAGGTCACCTCAGTTTTTTTTTCGAAAGAAAAACATTTAGTATTTCTTTCTACAAAAGAAACAGTCAGCCAGCTATTTTCTCAAAATACCCTAGTCAGAAATTGGTATAGTTTTTCCAATTCGTGCTTGAAATGAAGTAAGGAAACTTAGAGAAGAATTAGTTGGAAATCCACTACCTATAATCTGAATCAGCCATTTTTGTTTGTTACAGACAATGGTAATTTGTGATCCCTCTTTGTCATTATTAAAAATAACTTGATATTCGTCACTTTCATCAATGGTTTCTCCAAGAAGAAATCCAGGTTTTCTAAAATCACGAATAGCTAAAAACTTGATATAACGACAATGAATTTCATGTACGAGATCTTCCATTTCTTTTTTACGTTTTCTAGCTAACATAGGATTAATATCTTTATTTTCGTAAAGAGCGGTGTATCCTCTTGTGGACCGCTTGAATGATAGTTTAGGATTATTTAATTCTTTGATGGCTAACTTTAAACTCTGTTCTTCAGGAAATAATCCATTTCGTTCACTTCGTGGTTCAACTAGAATTTTAAATTCATCCATGATCAATCACATGACCTTTTATGTTATGAATACTATACAAAGGATGGTTCACTGTTTTTTATCCAATAAATATAATTTTAATGTACCATTTAATAATTTCTTGAAACATTCAGTTGTAACGCGGAATTGTAATATAAATCCCTGAAACAATCGTGTGCTAATAAGCGCATTAGCCACTTTTTAAGAAAATCCAAACAACGATTTAGTTCCAACAAGTAAAGGTATTAATACAAAATTGATCAAATTTCTAGCGGAATGAAAAATTATGGATAGACATAGGTATAGATCGAGGCTCAATTATAGTTCAAGTAGTCTTTTTACGATAATTTTGTTTATTCTTACAATTCTGTTTATTCTACGAGATTTATTTTTTGGATTTCTTTTTTTGTTAATAGAGATATTTTGCATATTTCTGTGGATTAAAAAGTCGGACAGGGAGAACAAGCCCCTGTCTGACATTGAACATCTACAAAGGATGAAGAAGGACTACGATGATTAAATCTGTGATAATCAGTTTCTTCCTTTCGTGACTGAATCCTTACAACGAGTAGAAGTGAAAGATCATTTGGAGGAAAATAGTTTTACCATTACAGGAGATGAGGGACAAAGTTTTGTAAATTCAATTGATTGCTTGATGTTTGGATCAACCTCTTCTCTGGAAACATATTTGTAACCTAAGTTCAAAAAAAACTTTTCAGCTGTCTCTGTCAGTAAATAAAGGGAGTTAAGTTCTTTTTCAGACGAAAATTCTTCTAATCTGCTTACCATTTGTTGACCAAAACCTTTTCCCTGATAGGAGGGATGTATCCCTATTGACCGAAGTAGTCCAGTATTATCATAGATTTCCACTCCGATGCATCCTACGACCATTTCGTCCTCACGTAATATGAAAAAATGTTGAAAATGCTCTTTTACTCCCTCAATGGGAAGGTCTAGTAATTGAAGTAACTTCAATACCTCTGGAAGATCTTGAACAATGGCTTTAGTAATTAACATCTTGAATTCTTCTCAATAAATTCTAGAATATAGTCTTTGCATTACTATCGTCGCCGAATCGGAACTGCGGTTTCTAGATTTTTATTAATTAGGAACTTTCTAGAAACACTTACTGTTGATGAGATTTTGTGTTGATGAAAAATCAATTTTGGTTTAAATCAAAGTTGTCGATAAAATGTTAACCCATATAAGTTCAAATTTCAAACTATTACTTCTATTCTGCTTAAAAAGAATTTTTCGTGGTATCAAGGAAATATTTGCATTTAGGGTAATACTTAAAAGTGTTGATGTGTTGATGATGAAATGTTGATTACGTGTTGACAATCTGTCAGAAACAGGTGATTGACAAAGGTAGTGACCCAAATGGCAGCAATTGAATCTAAAACCAATGTAAGCGATTTAAACTTAGGGGGAATAGACGAAAGAGTAACAAAATTACCCAAGTCGGCACGGGAAATATATCAACTTCTACAGACGAATGGCGCTCTTAAACCCCGTGAAATTGGGCTGTACACCTCATTATCTCATAGAACCATTCGCTATGGATTGAAAATACTTGTTGATGCAGGGCAAATCAAGAGAGTACCCGACTTACACGACTTACGCACTCACTTTTACGCAATTAATTAAGTGATACTTGAATATAGATTGGATCAGGCAAAATCTTACTGTTTTCCCATTATCTTGCTTCTTCCTCTCTTTCTTTCTTTACTGAAAAACCGAATAGTTCTTAAGAAGGCATGTATTTTGTTTGTATGTATAAATTATCAAATATTCATTGAAAGGTTATTCATATACCAAAATAGTTCGCGATAAACCGTAGTAAATTTCATTCGGGTTTCATTATGAAGTCACAAGACACTGCAAAGAAAATTTTATCCAAGAAACCCTCAGCTGATGTGAAAATCTCTCTTAACGATGATTTTCGTATATTTCTTCAAGAGAATTTTAAAGATGTTCGTAGTGAAATGAAGGTTATTGCCCAGAATGTTCGAAATTCCTTTATGGAAATAGAAAAGGAAATTCGCGACATTAAGGTCCTGACTCAAAACAATTTTAGACGATTAGAGTCCTTAACTGAAGATTTCATCGTGGAAGAAAAGGAACCAGAACTCATTTCTACAGGTCTAGACATATTAACGAATATCCCCAGTCATTTACGAAGAACATACAAAGTTATGTTAACAAAAGAAATTGGAGCGACTGCATTAGAAGTTTCCCATGAAACGGGTAAAAGTCGTCCCCTTGAAAGCGATTATCTTAATCAATTATGGGATATGGGACATTTACGGAAAAGACCTGATCCTGAGAACCGAAAACGAGTTGTCTTTTTTATCAAATCTAGCGAACCATGGAAAGACATAACTACTTACTCTACTAACAACTCCAACTCACCAGAAGATTACATTCAGAGACGGCGTCAGGCTGTTCGGGATGCTTCTGAGTTGAAATAATCTTTTGAATTCACACGAATTAAGACAAGAATAATATATAGGTAGAAACAGAGCTGATAAGCATGAAGATTGTTGCATTTCATTCATATAAAGGCGGAACGGGAAAAACACATCTTAGTGCAAACCTTGCCACTGCATTAGCACGGCGTGGTTACAAAACGTGCATTCTAGATCTTGATTTTCGAGGACCAAACCTTCAAACATTGTGTGGGGTTGAAACGAAGACGACTATCAATGATCTCCTGTTTGACCCTGATTTGAGTAGCGAAGACATCTTGGTTTCTTTTGAGGAAGAATATCAAATCCCATTATTTGCAGCTTTTGCTTCGACAGACTTCCGTAAAATGGGGGAAATTGTACGGGCAGACAAAAAACAGCGTCAACGTTCCCTGAAACGTATTCTGAAACTTCGTGACGAATTAAGTGATGCAAACTTCGATTTTACGATTATCGACACTTCTCCTGGTGTTCAAATGGAGAGTATTGATGGATTAGTTATTAGCGATGCCACCTGTCTTGTATTGAAAGCTGATGATTTTGATATATCTGGTACAAAAAGTATGGTTACTCAGCTTTACTCTTTGCTTGATAGTATTAATTACGTTGTTTTAAATCGTGTTGTAGCTGAATCCTGCCCTCCCGAAGAAGGTGTCTGGAGTAGTACGGATCTGGAACAGGTAAAGAAATTTGAAAATACGATTAAAAATGAAATGCGTATGGAAGTTCTTACCTCTATTCCTTGTTTTTGTGAGGTGGCCCGTGAAGGTTCAAGAAATATCTTTAGCCTGAAACATCCTGATCATCCTTTCTCTAAACACATCGATAATCTAGCCACTGCGCTATTAGAAGGTTTTAAGTAAATCATTAACATAACCCCCTGAGATAGGGGGTATATTCTTCATTAGATGAACCGTCCATTGGACATTCGAAAAGCTTTGTCTGAGTACTTTTTCAGTTCCTCATTATGGGAGACTACAAGAATTGCAGTATCCCGTTTTGTAAAACTTTTCAGTAATCGCATAACTGACCCAGCATTATCTACATCAAGATTTCCTGTTGGTTCATCTGCAAAAATAATCTTTGGTTTTCCGACTAATGCTCTAGCGATTCCAATACGCTGTTGTTCTCCCCCTGAAAGTTCATCGGGATAATTATCGACTTTATCCCATAAGCCAACTTGTTTTAGCAGAGAGATTGCTCGTGTTCGGATTTCTTTACTTTTGATCTTTAAGGGATACAGGGGACTTTCAATATTTTCTAAAGCTGTCAGTGTCCGTATCAATTCCCAATTTTGAAATATAAAACCTATATTTTCTTGTCGGAATTTCGAGAGCCTTTCTTCTTCCCACCCTGAAATGTCCTCATCGCTAAAGATGATTTTTCCTTCGGTAGGTTTATCTAGACCTGATAACACGTTCAACAGTGTGGATTTTCCGGATCCAGAGGGTCCAGTAACCATGATTAATTTTCCGCGAGGTATTTCAAGATCGACATCGTTAACCGCGACAACTACCTCTTTCCTTCCTCTAATATATTCCTTTGTTAGATTTTTGGCTTCGATTAATGTGTTGGAACTCATTTTAATACCTCATCACTTTTGTCGGAAAATTTCAATTGGACGTACACCTAAAATTCGTGTAGTTATAAGAATAAAGCCTGGGACACTTGAGAGGACTACTGCAAGAAATGATAAGAGGGCTGTGGAACTGAAAACAATATTAAAAACATAAGCACTTGATCTTGTAAGATAGAGAAATGCTTGAATACCTAATAATCCAAAAGCAAAGCCAGTGATCGCCACCACGAGTATTTCGCTTAGCACGACGATTCGTACGCTCCATTTTGAATAACCCATTGCCTTCAGTACTGCAACTTCTCTTCTACGGAAGCGGGTGATTAAATAGGAATACAATGTACTTACCACAAACGTTCCAAAGAGACCAAATATTAATGATAAGAACATCATGTTACGCAATTCATTTTTCTCGGATTTTGGTGTAAATAGGGGTTCATTGAAATTGGCACTTCCTCCTTGGCTCAAAGGCCTTAATTCAGCAGCAAGTCGATCTACTTCTGTATAAGTTCCACCGAGAAAAACATCTCCTCCCGCAATAACTGTGATAGAATGTATATAAATTTCATTTTCGGTAAAATCTAGATGGGACTCATCAATGAGAGTCGTAAAAGCTTTTTCAGTTAAAAATATCCATTCACGAGAATCAGCTTCTGCAACTGCGGGTTTTTTAAATATCCCTGAAATTTTTAATTCGAACGGGTCAGTAATAGCAGTTCCAAGCGTAAATAAGGTCCCCAAACCTGGTTTCGTATAGATTTGATTTCCTCCCTCTGCATCAGCTAAAGTCATCGTTATATCTTCAGAGACTAAAACTTGATGAGTACTATAAGGGAAATGTCCTTTCGCAAGATTGCTTGGTTTTAAATCTGAAAATGCCCATGGATAACTTGGATTCATACTGAAAATTCGTAATGTTGATCCAAAGTCGACATACTTATAGAATATTACTTTTGAGGCTCCCGCTAGAGTCTGACCATCATTTATTCCAATTCCAACTGGGCTATTGCTTTCAGCTTCAAATAACGACAATGGAGAAGGTGTACCGAACGCCGATGCTTTTAATACGATCCCTCTTTGATCCAATAATTCTTGTCGTGAAAAACCATCAAAATAATTGATAAGTATGATTGTTGCTCCACTGAGTATAGCAAATACTGCTACAAATGTAAAGAATCGTCTGCGGGAGCGTGTGCTAAAGACAATGGATTTTGTTAGTAGTTTTAATTGACCCATGTTATTTCTCTCCTAAGTTATTTAGTTTTCAGATTTACTTGTTTTGCGTCCCTTTTCACAATCTTCTTGATGTTTCATTTATGAACTCACACTGTTTATTCAATAAAACGCAATAATCAGAATGATATAAGCTAATCCATTACATAAACAATGCTAAATGGGTACACAAATTCGAAGTTCTAAAACGATTTTTCTCGATGATTCCTCAACTTTGCAGAATCCCTCGGTTAATGATAATTCCTAAATATTGGTTTGAACTTTCGAAGATTTCGTTGAATGATGGGGTTCGAAATAAGCATTTGGATAGATACGTTCAAAGCGAAAGAACAGGAGTTCAAAAATTGGATTAGAGAGCATTCTTTTCTGACTACAATGATTTTATTCATTTGTATTAAATTTACTATGCTTTTTATATTTATAGAGCTTTTTAACCTCCTTGGAGAAACAGTTTGGGACAATAATTACCCAAGATTTCATTCTGGGATAGAATTCTTTGATTTACTTGGAACTCGCTGGGATAGTAATATCTATATTCCTATGGCGGAAAATGGTTATGCCCCTATAAATTCTTCCACCGATTACCGTGCTTGGGTATTTCCTCCACTATATCCTTTCTTAATTAATATACTTGTACAAATATCTCCGATTGAGCTTCATTATACTGTCTCAGCTGTCATTATCACAAATATTTTCTCGGTAACTTCAGTAATGGCCTTTTATTTGATGGCTAGACATTATTTAGATGAGATAAAATCTATTTATGCAACTCTGTTCTTTGCTTTTTTTCCACCTGTGTTCGTATTTTCTACAGTAGCCTATTCTGAACCGATTTACTTAACTTTTGTCATTTTATCATGGTATTTCTTTGAAAAACAACGTTATCCACTTGCAGGTCTCTTTTTAGCAATTTCTACTTTTGCTCGATACGAAGGAGCACTTTTCTTCTTTCTTTATGCAGCAATTTATCTCGGACGATGCATTAGAGAAAGGGATGAAAGACTATTTGCTGGTTCTTTGCTCGCTATTCCATTTTTCCCAGTCATTATCTTGATTAAAACTACTATTATTATCCGAAAACGAGTACTTTCATTTAGAAAACAACTTTCCCTCACTTACGCAGAAAAAATTAAAAGCCCTGAGGAACCACATCAAATTCTTGATTTTTTGAATACAGAACTGAGTTGGGTTTTAATTTGGGGAATCTTCCCATTGTTATGGCTTCTTCATATAGATGCAACTGCTCCTCTTCCTCTAGGAGATTTACGAAAGATGTTTTGGGGAGCCGATTTTGATGGATTTTTTTCAGGGTTTTTCGAGATGCTTGGCGGGGGAGATATTCGATGGACATTAGAAAAATACTCGTTTGTATTTTTAATAGCAATCATTGGTTTTTTTCCTCTTAGAAAGTGGCCCAGCCTTTCATTATCAATAATTGGGCAAGTTATTCTATATGCAAGTTATTCAGCAGCAGGTTGGTCAATTGTGCGGTATATCGGATCGGTTTTTCATCCTCACGTTGTCTTAACAGATGAATTATCCAATTCTCCTAAAATCTTTTTGCTTATCCTCAGCTTCTTCCTTCTTTATAGCTTTAAGGTGTTATGGTCATTCACCCATTGGTCTTTGTGGCTCATTTGAAGATAAACATTATCGTCAAATCCTCCGAATGAATTGGATTGGATTTGGTAATCTACTTTCTATGAGATCCGGTTTTTCAGTTTGATTTACTTTTTTTGGCCCATTTTCTTATCCCCCAAAAACGAAAGACTACTACCTTCACTAAAAGTTCAAATGCTGTAATCCAACTTGTATTTGATCTTCCATGTGTCCTTTCATTAAATTTTACAGAAATTGAAGACATTTTTCTTTTACTCACTAATTTGAGAGCTTTTAGAAATGCCTCCCCATCAAGAAACCAACCTTCGTTCTGTAAATCAAGTTTCGGTAGGAGGTCAACATGGAAGAATTTTGGAGACCCATTTATGTCCTTTATCCTTTTAAGAAATAGGAGTGATACTATAGCGTTGAATCCGAAAGATTGAATTCTACGCCACATGGAATAATTTCTCTCATATCTTTCAACTTTGATGAAGTCCAATGAACTTGAAATGAGTGTGTTAATTGTTTTATTCACATCTTTTCCACTGATTTGGTTATCAGATGGAGCCCAACCAATATAATCGGGAACAAAATCAGTAGGGATCTTAAGAGCTTCTAATATGGATTTTCCATATTCGAAAGTATTTTTACGATGAATTGGAGTGATCGATGAGTATTTCTGAGCTAAGGAAGAAATTATTGCTCCAGTATTGTCTAAGGATCCATTATCAATCAGTAATATTGCGAGTTCAACTTCAGTTGATATGTTTTCCATCAATTCATGTATGAATTCCTGAACATTTCCTTCTTCATTTAAACATGTGACAATCAACTTTACAGCAAGCTTCTTTTTGTGTGTCATCTTGGTTTCCACCGCCTAAGATTGCATTTAATTTCCTAACAACGTTAAAAGGATAAAGTTGCATCGTTATAGCTAAGATTGATAGAAGGAATTGTTTAGACTGATTAGAACAGCCAATGAGTATCTTATAAAGCATTTTCCCTTAATACGTTGACAATTAAAATACTCATCTTTTTCCGGAATACTGTGACTTAAACCAATCAATAGTGCTATTTAGGCCTTTTTCCAAGCTTATTCGTGGTTCCCATCCTAATAAGCGTTTAGCTTTGTTATTATCACAGTACATGTCCCAGATTTCATTTGGTCTATAGGATATGGCACCAAATTTAAGTTTATCTATTGATTCAAGCTTTCCGCCTATTTTGAGAGCAATATCACGAACTTTTACAGATTCTCCATATCCAATATTGATAATTTCCCCATGAATTTCAGAATTAGCTAGTGCAAGCAAAATAGCATCAATTAAGTTATCGATATAATTAAATTCTCGCTTTTGCTCTCCTTCAGTCAACTTAACCTCTCTACCATTTAATAGTTCAGTTATTATATACGGGATGACTCTATTTGGTTGTTGATATTTTCCAAATACATTAAATCCTCTAAGAACGACAACGGGAAGATCATAGACTTTACTAAACATAAGAGAATATAATTCAGATGCAACTTTTGACACAGAATACGGTGATGCTGGAACAACATTCTGAGTCTCTTGGAAAGGAGGAGCTACACCACCATAAACATCACTGGAACTTAAGAAAACAAATTTATCGATTTTCTGTGAATTTGTAGCCTCCAAGAGATTCAATGTACCCCTAATATTAATGTCAACAGATTGATGAGCATGGTGAAAATCTCTTGTTAGGTTAGTCATTGATGCTAAATGGATAATATAGTCAGGATTCACCTGTTCGACTGCATGAAGAATTTCCTCACGATTTCTAATATCCTTATTATAAAATTCAACCTCATCCTTTTTGAATGGAATAAAATTCTGATCAAATTCGTTCCCATTAGATAGAAAATCTAGTATCGCCGGTTTAATTCTGTTTGAAAGTAATTTAATTACCAGATTCGTCCCGACAAATCCAATTCCTCCAGTAATCAAGATTTTTTTCTTTGAAATTGCTTCTAAATCGATCTTTTTCATTTAACCAACCTTATTTCTGTTTTGTGAGAAAAAATTCAATTATTTCATTTCTCTATCAAAAATCTACTTGTGATTACCTTACTAGAAGTAAATTCCGTTTTGTAAAGTATTATATTCCAATTCTTCAAGTTTACTAAAGAATTATCGTGCTTTATGAAGACTGGTTTTTGAAAGGAGATATTAAAAATTCTACCTTTAACATGTAAAAATGAAATAAACTTAGTTATCAAAGTATAAGGTAAAGTTTCACGAAAGAATGTGTTATTTATGAAAACAGTTATTTTCTGTGGCGGTAGAGGAACAAGAATTCGTGAAGTAACTGACAATGCGATTCCCAAACCACTGGTACAAATTGGTAAATTCCCTATATTATGGCATATCATGAATCACTATGCTTACTACAATTACAAGGAATTTATATTGTGTTTAGGATATTTGGGATGGCAGATTAAGAGTTATTTTCTAAATTTTAAAGCAATGGCGAACAATTTTACAATCCAAATCGATAAACCTAATAATATCAAGTATTATAACGACAGTAATCACGAAATCGACTGGCAAACGACATTAGTAGAAACTGGAGAAAATGCACAAACAGGTGCAAGAGTACGGAAAATCAGGAAATTCGTTGAAAAGGATGATATTTTCATGTTAACCTATGGAGATGGTCTGTCTGATGTCAATATCGACGATTTAGTCCGCTTTCACAAGATTCACAAAAAAATTGGGACTGTGACAGGCGTTAGACCAAGTGGTCGGTTTGGTGAAATCGAAGTTACCGCTAATAATCAAATATCGGAGTTTAATGAAAAACCGCAAACAACAGGTGGAAGAATTAATGGTGGGTTCTTTGTATTTGATTCGAAAAGAATATGGGATTATCTACCTGAAGGTGAAGATTTAAATTTCGAAATGGGACCATTACGTGAATTAGCGAAAGACGGAGAACTTATGATGTTTCCCCATAATGGATTTTGGCAACCCATGGATACTTATAGAGAATATCAGTTATTAAACCATATCTGGGAAGATGGTAAAATAACAGGTAATATTCCTTGGCCTGGTGAAAAGTTTCGATAACCTGACATAAGAAACGGTTAGACCCCTAAAAAGAAGTGATTACTTGTCAACAGTAGACAGAAAAAACTTAGATTATCAAGGAAAAAATGTTCTTGTAACTGGACATACGGGTTTCAAAGGATCCTGGTTAGTCATGTGGCTCAAAGCACTTGGAGCAGATGTTACAGGTTATTCCTTAGAACCCAATACAACACCAAGTATTTTTGAGGCTGCTAAGCTAAGCAATAAAGTGAACCACGTCATTGGGGATATTCGTGATGAGGAACATCTAGAAGAAGTTTTCAAAAAATTCAATCCTGAATACGTTTTTCATCTCGCTTCTCAACCGATTGTGCGAGAATCATACAAAGATCCTAAGTACACATACGAAACCAATATCATGGGTTTGGTTAACCTGTTTGAGGTTGTACGCCGAACTCCCTCCGTAAAAACGATGCTTAACATTACAAGTGACAAATGTTATGAGAATAAAGAATGGATTTGGGGATATCGGGAAAATGATCCTTTAGGTGGGAACGATCCTTACAGTTCTAGTAAAGCCTGTTCTGAAATTGTCACAAACGCCTACAGAAAATCATTTTTTTCGCAACAGGCCCTCTCAAAGAATAAAGTAGCAATAGCTTCAGCAAGAGCAGGAAATGTTGTCGGAGGAGGTGACTGGGCAAAAGATCGAATTATTCCAGACTGTATTAGGGCATTAACTGAACAAATGGCAATAGAAATTCGCAATCCTCATGCTATACGCCCTTGGCAACATGTTCTTGAACCAATCGCTGGATATTTATGGTTAGGACTTTTATTACGGGATAATACTGAGAAATATACCTCTGCATGGAATTTTTGTCCAAATAAAGGTCAAGATATTGCTGTTAACGATTTAGTAGACTTATTGATCCAGAATTGGGGCGAAGGATCTTGGAAACCAGCTAAAGATGCAGATTTACAGCCAGAGGAAGCACATTATTTGAAACTTGATTGTTCGAAAGCTCACCACCAACTCCATTGGCATGGACTCTTAACTTTAGAAGAAACCATTAAAATGACCATAAGCTGGTATCGGTGTCATTATGATCAATCAGTGGATATTTATGAGTTTAGTTTAAAACAAATCGAACAATACATATCCATTGCCCAAGAAAGAAATATGAAGTGGTTATCTTCTTTAGAAATCACAAATCAATTCCGTTAGAATTAATACATCTCGAATGGAAGGGTGTCTAAGATTGAATGCACTGAAAAGCGAAGAATTTCAAACTCTAACCCAATTTTTTAAATTTGCAATCGTGGGCGCTACTGGTACTGTTCTATCGCTTACTATTTTGTATTGTCTTACTGAAATTGGGTATTTTCCATATTGGATCGCACTACCGATTGGCTACTTCTTGGGGATTACAAATAATTTTCTTTTGAATAGAAAGTTTACGTTTAAATCCACAGATAAACCATTTCTAGCTCAGTATTCAGAATACGTTGTTTCCATGATATTAGGAGCCTTAGGTTATACAATATCTACGATCCTCTTAACTGAAATCTTCAAAATTTGGTACTTTCTTTCTGCTGTGCTTTCTGTGGGTGTTAGTACAATCATCGACTTTACACTTAGTAAAATCTGGGTATTTAGAAAAAACGGTAATTCAACATAATTTCACTGTATTTCTAGCCGATTAAGTTAATTTTTTATTTAGTAATTCTATCATCGTTAAACCAGTTCCCCCTCCATAAAGATACAGACTTTAAGCCTTTTCAAGGAATTCACATAATTCTAGTCTCAATAAGTCAAAATCAAAATATTAAAATGAGTAAAATGACTTTTCAATCATTTAAATCGTATATTACTTGGAAAAAATTCACAAAAGTATTTTCTTTACGGGGGAAATTACTATTATTTGTCTTTATTATCTATATGATCACTATTCCTCTTACACTCCAAGGGCCCAATGCTACCTCTCGCTTCTTAGTAACCAAGTCAATTGTTGAAGAAGGAAGATTCTGGTTTCCTGTAGAATACATTGAGGAAGGAAGCCAATATTGGCTTTCTCCCGACTATGCACTTATCGATGATAAGTTATATAGTGATAAAGCACCAGGTGTAGCTTTCCTTTCGATTCCACTCTTCATCCTTGGTAAAAATCTTGGAGGTTTTTTGATGGATTTATGGCCAACTTTAGATTCAATTGTTTCTCCTTATATTGGCTATTTACCAAATAATGATATTTTGGCAGTTGTAGGTATTCAAATAGGCCTATGTTTATTAGCTGCTTTCGGTATACTTCGATTGTACGATGTTAGTAGGATGATGGGAGTCTCGGAACGTAGTAGTACTTTAGGTGCACTACTTACAGCCTTTACAACACCATATTGGGTATATGCAAGAACTATGTTTGGCCACGTCCCTGCAGCAGTTTTCTTAATTAGTAGTGTTTATCATGTTTTGAAATATAGGGAAAGTAAAAACAATTATCATTTGATTGCTGCAGGATTTTTTAGTGGATTTGGTTTTGTCATTGAATTTCCCTCTCTTTTTGCAATCCCTTGGTTAACCATGTTGATTCTATTGCCTATTAGCCGGAATAATTTTTCTTGGAAAGAACGCTTCAAATCTGTTTTTATTTATGGAACAGCAACTACTTTATCCGCTTTTCCTCTCTTTTACTACAATTATACAAACTTTGGAAGCATTTTAGCGAATGTCTTATCGTTTTCACCTATTTGGGCTGCCACATTGCATCTTTTAGAACCGATTCATGAAGGAATTGTAGTATTGCTGCTAAATGACAGTCGAGGATTAATATATTTCAGTCCAATTGTGTTATTTGGATTTGCCGGTTTATTTCTTGCTTATAGACGTTATCCTGTTGAGATAATGGTCATATTCTCACTTATATTATCCTTCATTATTTTCTACGGGAAAAAATATGAAGCTCATGGAGGTGCTGCATTCGGTCCTCGCTACATTGTTCCAATTCTGCTATTAATCGGTATAGGATTTGGGATAATACTTGATTCTATGAAAAATTCCTCTTTAACTCAGGGAGGTATGATAGTAACAGGTATATGGTCTTTTTTCAGTACAACCCTTGGAGCATTATATGCAGTTTTAATATTTGATTTCAATATAAATCCTCTTTTTGAAGAAGCTTTGGGGAAATTTAATGATGGAGCGTTAAATACTCCAATCCTAAGGTACTTAATTGAAAGATTTCCAGAAGTAGGAGGATCACTCATTGGGTTAATTATTGCAATCATTACTATGGTTGTTGTATTTAGAATTCTTCTTTTCCTGGGAGAATTTTGCTATGAGGTTATATTTAAATTAAGCAAACAGCAGGGAATACCAAGAGAAACAAATGATTATGAATTTGTACAAGCATATTCAGTTTTCGCCATTGGAAACTTCTTATTTGTTTTAGTATATTTTACTGAATTAGCATATATTCTATCTGCAACCTATATTCAACTGTGGGAGGAAAATAATCAAATGATTTTTGAGAAAATTCTCCCAGCAAGTGAATTATGGTTCATAATCGCTTTTTGCATATTGACTCTTCATAGCTTATGGAATTTATTTTGGTATTACCACCCCCAACTTTCAGATTTATTCCAGAATCTAATCGCTAGGAGAAAAGAGGACTCTGAATAATTGATACATTCTTCATATTTTTAAAGCAAACCGTGGAACCATACTCGCAACAATTTCACCTAAACCTAGCTCTACTGTATGAATAACTACATTACGCCCTCGATATGCGAATTGCAGTTCCCTAGGGGATTCAAACATCAGAGAACCAATACCAGTGCCGAGATCAACAGAAAAATACCTCCTTTTCTCAACTGTTTCAAAGATTTCTGGTATGGCCACGATATGTGGGAAAACATACCCCCCGCCGTGTGGTAGGATATCAGCGTTTTTAATTCGATCCTCCAATCCAAACCTCTCCATTCTTACTCTGAAATTCAAACTATTAACCGCTTCATCTGAAAAATTTGGAATTCCTTTCATAAGGTAACAGGGAAGATCAGCCCTTAATGTTACAGGATATAATTGCTCTTGTGGAGAATTATGAAATGTATACGCACCCAATACTACCTCGTTTAAGCTTTTCAAACCTTGGTGAGTAGTATCTGATATAACATCAAAATCTTTACCAAAGATCATTTCAGCAGCTAAAATACGTCTTTTAGCACCAATCGTGTCAGCCCACTTAAAAAATTCATAATATCTACGCGCATTATTGTCAACTAAATAATGAATATCACCGAAGGGGGTTTCAAGAGTTTCAGAGAAATGCTTAACAGTATCACTCATATGATAGTACAATCCCATTCCTTTTGGATTATCATCTGTTTTCAGTTCAGAGGGGGAAGAATGAGTAATAAATGTATACTCGGGTAGGTCGGATGATTCACTAACTGCTGGATTAGGTTGTACTTCAAATACGTTAACGAAATGATTACCACTCCCAAAATTCCAATGGATTGGAACTCCTTCAATTTCTATTTCTCCGCTGCTATCATTAAGTTCATGAACTTTCTGAATCAATTCGATTGGATCAGGAATTTCATTCAAAGAACCTACCAACATTCCACAGGCATTTGGCATTGTATCAACAAACACAATGGGATCTGTGTTATCTCCCCAAGTGATTTTACCACCATAGCCAATTCCATTCCTCCAACGTTCAATATTTCGAGTAATCGTACAATCTGGAGCTGCAATAAAAGTAGCTGTCGGATCCATTCCAAGATACGATTGTACTTGATGCATCTTTGCTAGGCCATATTGAAAATTGATTCGAGATAATTTAGAGGCACTATCCTCAAGTGCGGTAGAGAAAATGAACTGTTTGGATCGGGATAGTAACTTTCCTCGACCCATACTCTGAGTAACTTCCATAGAAGAAACCTACAATCAGTTTATGCAGATTAAATACTTTTAAAATGATATTACCTTGGATCAACTTATCAAATTTCTTGTCAATAACAGATCGCCATTGTATTTATTGTTATTCTTTTTTCAATGTTTATCGCCATTATAGTTATTATGGTCTTCTAAAAGAGTTCATTAAGGTTCGAATTCAAAATAATTAGCATCTAGGGGTTGAAAATGTCTGCAAAATCATTTTCTCATAAGCTTTGCACAAAAGAAGAAAGTGAAATCAGTTGAGATGTATGGAGTATTCGAGATGATCAAGAGTATAAAGATATCTAACACTCTGAAGCTGGTATTAGCTGGTGTTGGATTAACATTACTGTTCTTACTTGTTGCTATGGCTCTATATCCAAACTATAATCAATTTGAGCAAACTATCTCAAAATTAGGGAACATTTGGCCATCCTCATTCTTCTTTTCACTAGCAATTCTGATTGAGGCGGTAACCTTAAGTTATCTTTTATCCAAGATTAAAGATGATGTCCTTAGATTGTTTAAGGAACAAATAAGAGAGTTTGCTATAATTTACTTACTGTTCAATGTAATGATTTTTTGTATGATAGGAGTAGTAATTTTTCCGAGTAAAGGAGCAACATCTGATATTCATGATGTCATTGCGGTTATATTGTTTATCCTGATGGCAATAGCCACTTTCTGGGTTTCTTCCATTACCAAATCCGTATTAGAAAACTGGAATAAGGCTATCAGTTATTTAGGATATGTATGTGCTCTTTCAGTTATTATCCTAGGATTATTGCTAACGTTTGGAGAATTTGGCCCAGTTGTACAGAAAATTACTGTGGTTTTGTTTAACATTTGGATTATATTGACTGTCTATGAACTCCAGAAGCATTCACAATCAAAAATATAAAGGATGGGCGTTTCCTGGTCAATAATAAGAAATTTCTCCACAAATCTGAGCAGAAAATCGACGGAGAATGGGGTATCTTTTCCAGGAAGAAAATTCTACCAATTGAAAGGTATGATCCATTCTCTACTTTTGTTGATAACAAAGGAAAGAAAGTTGGCCATAAGACATTTTTCAGTCCGATTCGTAGAAAAAGACAAATCGAATTTGGATCCACACTTATTCACACTCAACCGCCTGAAAAAATACATTCCTCTCCCAATGATAGTTTCTGCAAGTTAATAAAAGGGGAGATCCCATCAATTGTTATTACTAAAGACCTAAGTTTGAATAAAGACCCATTTTCAACTACACCAACCAATGAAAATCTTCATTCAACCACTGCATTTAGTACCATCAATCTTTATCCGCCGATTTCCCGAGTGGTAGAAAAGGAAGCGTCTGAATATCAGAATTCACGCCATCCTTTGGGATTATCTTTGGTTCACATTTTCACTCAACATCATTCACTTCCTGAGGAAGTTTCAGTAGAAGAATGGGATATTTTTTTGCAAAATTATCATTTGACCATGAAATCCTGTATGAGCCATCCTACCATACGTAGATGGGAAAATATCACGATTCATACATTTTTTAATATTGGTCTTTGTGCAGGAGCAAGTATTCCCCACTTACATGGACAATCGTTGATATTCAATCCTTCAGGATCGGGAAGTAAGAATGCATCCTATACACTTGCATCCCAAGGTCACAATAATTGTTTAAAGTGCCAATATTGGGAAAAAGGTGAAATAAATTTCTTTTCAGAGTCTATTTCAATTAAAAATAGGATAATAGCAAGTAACAAATACTGGATGGCCTTTTTAGCCTATGCCCCCGAAAAAGATTCGCATATACGATTATTACCCCGCCGACATGTGTCAGCTTTCTGGTTACTTGACAAAAAAGAACTATCTACATTGGCACCTCTCATTATTGAAGTTAATAAAATGCTCTCAAATTTTATTAAGCGTGAAGGAAAGAACTATCACCTTGTGAAAGACCGGAATATCATTGTACGTCAAACTCCACCTACAGATGATAATCATTTCCATATGTTTATAGATATCCTACCAGTTCAGCAGTTAGGGGGGGCAGAAATCCTTGATAATCAAAAATTCTCAAGCGAACTTCCTGAAACTATTGCCTCCAAAATGCTCTCTCTCACATTAAAGGATTGTTGAAGTTAGTCGTATTTTTTCACATTTTTCTAGGGATAATTCCTTCAAAATTCTTATTGAATTATGGAGTATTGTGACCTGTATCCTTCATAGGGGTCTTTAAGAAGGATGATGCTATACTGTCTTTTATAATCAACAACGACTAAATGTCTATAAATTGGGTGAAATTAATGGCAAAACTTAATGAAGATCAAGCAAAAGTTCTTAGCTCATTGAAAAAAAAGTCTGCCTATATTTCTGACGCTGATAACGGCTTCAAAGGTCTTCCCTACAAAGAAATCATGAAAGCAACAGATCTAACAGTTGAAAAAACGCTTCTTTCGCTTGGAGCTTTAGAAGCTCAACAGCTCGTTAAACACACCTGTGCTGTTCAAAGACAAATCGTTGATTATTTAGGACATTCTACCATCGAAATTGCTGGCCAAAAGGTAATTCGTATGTTTTCATTAACCTCCAAAGGTTTAGAAGCTTAAGAGCCTTATCTTCCGACTAAAGACCTTTATACACCTGTTTTTCCTGTGACATTTTTCTTCTTTAGGGACTGCAGATTACTACAATTTGTTGTGTGATCTAGAATTAGTGTTCTCTCATTTCCTTACACTACTCTGGCCATATTAGCATATCTAGCTTAATACTAAGCTAAAGGGGAACGCTTCGCAATAAGTAATGTTCACCCATTTCGAGAATACATACGAAGCAGAGTTAAACATAGGTTAATTCGCGTTATTCAACCCGTTATGATAAAGGCGTTAACAAATGGTAGAAATTAAGGAACTAAATCAAGATCAAATAAAAGTCCTTCTTACATTAGGAGATCCTTCGGAATTTTTTAGAGGGTTTCACACAACTGCTGGAGTCCGTGGTGTTCCCTATAAAAAGATTCAAGAAAAAAGTGGCTTAACATTAGAAAAAGTTCTCCTATCCTTAGGTTGGTTAGAAGCAACAAATTATGTCGATCACGATGTTGCGATTGTTAGAAAAACCTTGGATTATCTTGGGCAGACAAATATCGAGGTTGCTGGACAATCAGTTTTAAGAATGTTCTACTTAACTGAGAAAGGCAAAAAAATTTTGTCATCTCTTGAAAAAGCTGGGAGTGAATAATAGATGGCTAAAAACATGGCAAATGTAGGTGTTGTTGGATACGGAGTAATAGGAAAACGAGTAGCGGATGCAGTAGCAGCCCAATCTGATATGAAACTCGTTGGGGTAGCTGATATTATTTCTGATGTTCGATTACGCATCGCAGTAGAAAGGAAATACCCTATCTACTGTAGTGTAGCTGACTTTGAACCTAAAATGCGTGAGGCAGGATTTGAGATCGTCGGTTATCTAGATGATATGGTCAAACAATGTGATATGGTCATCGATTGTACTCCTTCAGGTGTTCCCCAACAGAATTTTCCTCTTTATGAAGCTGAGAATGTGAAAAGTATCGTTCAAGGAGGAGAAAAACACGGTTTAATCAATCGCAGCTTCAGTACTTTCGGAAATTATTATTCCCATCTTGGTGTCGATAAAACACGTGTTGTTTCATGTAATACAACTGCTTTAACTCGTATTATATCTACATTAGCTCATACTTATGGTGTTTCAGATGCATTTGTTGCACTTGCACGGAGAGCAGGCGATCCAGCACGTACGAACAGAGGGCCAATTAATGCTATTACACCCGTTTTGGGCGTTTCACATCATGGACCAGATTTAGTTACAGTAATGCCCCATTTTCAGGATAAAATCCATTCTTTAGCTATTGCGGGTTCGTGGACTCTTTCTCACGTTCATATGCTAAAAGTAACTCTTGAGAGTAGTCCTAGCAGAGACGATGTCATAGCATTATTTAAACGAACACCACGTATCCTGATTGAACCAGGAAAACATGGATTATTTGACTCAGCTCAACTGGTAGAATATTTCCGTGATTTAGGGAGACCTAGATACGATCGTCCTGAAGTATTCATCTGGCAAGAAACTTTGAGTACCGATGCAAAAAACAATTTGTATCTGATCTATGACGTCCATATGGAAAGCATTCCGATCCCAGAGAACGTAGATGCTATTCGGGCAATGCTAGAGATGGAATCAAGTGCTATTAAGTCAGTCGAGAAAACTGATAAAGCCTTAAACATTGATCAAAAAGGAGCTTATTCCCACTCACTTTACGGAGAAACTGAACCTCAAGTATCCCAAAATACAACGGGATAAATCTCCTTTTTCTCATTTATATTGAAAACTCTTGAATTATTCGCATAGAAGGAAAATTTACCCTTCATTAATTTTTTAACCTTAAGAGGATAGTTTAAACCTTCATCTTTCAATTCTACACTTGGAAACAAGTTGTTATTTTGATATCTTACCTCCTCTAATTTTCTGTGAAGAGTTATCTTTTTAAATTTCGTTAATGTAAGACTAGCAAGTAAATTTTCTTAACAGTCGTTTTCATGAGGTATTCAAGGTTGAAAGATATTCCTGAAATCAAAGTAATTGCTGACAAATTATTTGAAGATCGTAACATTAACCAAGTTTTAGTTGCCACCAGTGATGGATCTCCTATCTATGGTGCTGAACGAGGGAAAGAGGGGCTAGGGGAAGAATTGTTTATCATTCCTGCCGCTATTTCGAGTGCTTTAGCAATTTCTCATGGTTTCATGCAGACTACTCTAGATGACAAAGTTTTCGAGTATGTTGTATTTCAGGAAGATTCTATTATCCTTGCTTCTCGTGAAGGTGATACTGTACTCATCATTACGATCAGCCTGCCGAAAACTTCATTTGAAAAGCGTCCTCCTATCGATGATTTGATAAGCCGATCGAGAGAGGCAGTCGCAAAGATTGATGCTATTGTCAAAACTCTTGATATTGAGGATAGTCTTATAGAGAAATTACAAAGAGCTATTCCTGAAGCAAGCGCTATTTTATTACTTTCGTCAGCAGGTATTCCCCTTTCTGATCTATTATCCAGTCTAGACGTTGATTCAGCTCAACTTGCAGCAGTTTCGTCAGCTTTAAGCCTACCAACGAGAATTCTTGGAAAAGAATGCCATAGTGTTGCTGTTACAGGTAAAAATAATCTCATTCTCCTCTATGCATTAGACGCAGATAGAATATTAATGGTTTCATTAAAACCGAAGCAAAGTGTAGAATCATATTTAACGCTCATTTCTCAAATTGTATCTCATCGTGAGTAATTGTCTCGTCTGAGAACTGCTGTAACTCCCAAGCATCCTTAAAAGGCTTTTAAACTGAGTCAGCAAACCAGATATCTTTTTGGAAAGGAATGAAAGTCTTAGAGAGTTCACAAAAAGACTATATAAATCAGGGTAAAATTGACTATAATCAATAAACAATGAGAATGTTTCATTCTCGAAGTTCTGTGAGGTTTGGAAATGGATATCGAACATGCTATAAAAGAAGCAAAAACATTAATTGTTGAGAAAAAGGCTGAGCAAGCCACCGAGTTACTCACAAATGCTTTAGCTTTTATTCAGTCTTCTGAGTACGAAACTGTAGAACAAGAAGTAAAATTAGTGCTCGAAGCAGCAATCCAAGAAAATCTTGGTGATACTAAAATAATAGAACAAAAAGATCAAGAATCTTTAAGTCATTTATTGATGGCATTAACTCAATTACAGACTCTAGAATCTTTTTCTGAGCAATCCGCAATTGAACCATTATTTCGGGTCTATCGAAAAATGTCTGGTGCATTCAACCGCTTGGGGCAGCAATTTGAAAGTGAGAAATACTTACGTAAAGCAGGAGATATCAAAGCTTCAATATTGAAAAGAGAATTATACGCCCGACTGAAGGCAGCGAAATATAATTTCCAAGAAGATGTACGTGTAATTGAATCAGAGGCTACTCCGGTCGATATTTTAGCAGAAAAAGGATCTCTGTTTAAGAAAAAGCGAATTGCGATCTGGTTCGCTATGGATGACTCAGAAGTCGATACAATATCATTCATCACCCGTGGCTATGCAAAATATGCAAAATCTCGCTATATTGTTTTATTAATGGGGCAAGCCACAATTCCCAATCTAGATGGAGTTCGTATCATCAGTTCTATTGATGATATCAAATTATAATTCCTACAAATTCTCCTCCTATTGTCATCATTTAGTGGGAATACTGGAAATAAAAATCTCTCTTTTTTCAGGAGAGTAATGTTTCGTAAAAGAGGGAGAAAAGGAGGACGTACATTATGAAGAGGTTTGGGTTTGGGTTTCAACATAATCGAGATAAACATTTCCGAGCATATCAAAAGCAGCTGATACATTTAATCCCGATTTTGCAGAAGTAGGCATGTATTTGATTGAAAAACCCGACTTCTGTGTATCTTCAGATTTCTTTGCAGCAAACTCCTCGGCTTGGGAATCGGTTACGTGGTTAGGAAATGATTCCCTGAGATCTACTTTGTTGCCTAAAAGAACCACGGGAATAGCACCCTTCCCATTGTGCTTGTAAATCTCATCAATCCACGAATCGAGATTGGTAAAGGTATCTGGACGAGTAACATCAAAAACAAGTAGTGCCCCAAGACAGCCATAATAGTAAACGCTACGGACGGTACCAAATCGGGGTTGTCCTGCTAGATCCCAGATCTGAAATTTGATTGATTTTTCTCTAATAGTTGCTTCTTTAAGCGCAAAATCGGCTCCTATAGTCATCATGTAGTTACTAGAGAAGCCCTTTCCTAGATAACGTTCTCGTAATGCTGTTTTCCCTACGGCTCCATCGCCTGCGAGGACTATCTTCATCAAGAAACTCATTTAATTACCTCATTTTTAAATATCAATCGTTGGTGACACTCGATTATCCGTTAATACTGTGGATAATAGATATCTAATAAACTTTCCTTTAAGAATATCTTGAAAATATCACTGGACAGAACTTAATTTAAAGGTTTTCAATTGAATTGAATTGAGAAAATGTTTCTTTTAGGAATATAAATGTGACCAAGCATTATTCTTGTCTTAAATAATTACGAGCTACTATCTCCCATTATGAATCGAAATTTAATGAGGATAAAAACATAATTTTATATGAGCCTTAGATTTTTTTGTAACCAGCTATGGCATCTTCTTCCCAAGTTTCTAATTGAATTTGATGCCAGCGAGTGGCAATTCGGCCTTGACGAAGAGCAATTTGACTGGCCATCCAGATCCACTTCTGAGTCAGTACTAGGATTCGCTCAACACCTAAAAATTCAAGTGGAGGTATACTCAAGATCTCATTCAGAATTGTACCAATAAGTTGCTCATCAATCAACTTTTCTTGAACAATAATCCACACTAGTCCTCCTGTATTTTCATCAATTCCAATCAAGTCGACAGTCCCAGCAATAGGAGGAGGAATAATAACACTCAAGTACGCACAGCCGAAATTTCGATAGTTTACTGCTGCACGTATGATTAAATCCCCTTTTCGATTCTCAGATTGGGTGATTAATGAGTTATGGATCGATTTGATAATTTGGGGTTTACTAGCAAAAATCTCCCATAGAAGTGCTTTTTTGTCTCGGATCCAATCGGAAGGTTTAGGAGGGAGATCTGAGTGAAAGAGAAGATCAAGTAATTGAGGAGTGTCTAACAATTCATAATTGATTAAATCTTTTACAAAATCTTTCGAAATGACTTCTCTTTGAGTAGAATAAAACCAGCTTCTCCTAATTTGATCTACTGGTTTAACACTTGGAGACAACCGGGAGAAATGAAATCCAAAGGCTAGGCCAAGTTGATGAGCTCGATCGACAGTAATTTCAGCAATTGTACTGTTGCATTTAGGACATAAATATTCAGAACTCTGTTTATCACGACCAAGGACGTCATTACAGAGATATTTCTCCTGACAATTGCGACAGTAGTAAATAATCTCTTCCGCTTGAGTTTTAACGTCTTTTTCCCGTGAATGTTTACAGACATGGCATGGTCCATCGCAGACCACCTTTGATTCATACTCGCTTGTGACTTCCATAAGCTAAACCTTTTTTTAGCGGATTTCTAGGTTTCTATGATTTTTTTATTAGAATTACTCTATATTTTACCTTAGATCAGAATATTTATAATTCTTAGATGTTTATAATGTTATGTACGACTTATTTAACGAGGTTGATTCTCATGTCTAATAGCCACGGAAGTATTGACTTTATTAAGCTTAATGGTTTTTACCCATATGAATATCTACTATGCTAAGTGAACTGTGAGGGAAGATGTTGCGAAAATCGCTAATCTGTTCATTGGTGATCCTAATAATGATTATGGCTTACTATCCAGGCATGGGAAGGCAAGATCAGAAACTGTAGAATATACCGACTCACCAAGTATTATAATCGCGAAGCTGAAGGAAATAGAAGTCATCTGAAAAGTAGGATTACAACTATTGATGGAATGGTCTATCCAGTAACGCTAGAAATTGGAACTGAGATCCGCTTAATAATTACCTCACTCAGTGACGATAATGCACCTATCGGGACAATTACCTGTAATAACAGTGTGATTTCCAATGTGCTACTTTCAGATTTGCCAATTAACCCCCTCTTTTCTATTGTCAAAACAACGATAAATGCTTCATATTGGGAAAATCTACGATATACCGTGGAAGGGGAATTCGTCAGTAAATATACTGCTTACTGGCCAGCAGAACTGATGTTCCATCGCCAGTATCTGGAATTCAATTATCTTACTGGATGGATAGAACAGTTCTCTCACGCTCATTACAAAAGCACAACCCTTTGGTATGAATACGAAATCGTTCGGATTAATGCGACAACTACTGATGTTTTTGAGGAGTATGGAGGATTCATGCTTGGATCATTATTGGTGTTTGGGTGTGGAGGGGTAATAGTCATCTTCCTGAAGTATTTTAGGATAAAATAATACACAAATTTTGTAGACAAAATAGGTGAATGAGGGAGTCCACCTCACCATACATCAACGAAGTCCCCCTGCCACCAGATTAGTGGGTGTTTAATCGTACTTTTTCCTGATGGAGGGTTTGAGCATGGATACATTCACAGTCTTCAACTGATAGTTGCCGAAACCGTTCTAAGGGAAATGTCCGAAACAAATTTGACCGATAGGACTAGATGTAACAGCTGGTGGGAGAAAAAGGAGAGGAGGGGGAGCGGCCCCATCCAGAAATTCGAGAGCGCGTAACATGGCAAAAAAACCCACTGATAACTTCTCCAGTCTCCGTCATGGGAAATAATGCTGGGGTCTGTTGCCGTAATTCCATGTAGGTATAGGTCAGCGTTTCCAAGATATCGTGGACGGGCAGGAAGAGGGTTTTGGTGGGATTTTTTGGGATTTTATGGTCTACAGCTTGTGTATATTTCCTCACAGTCGGATCTGCCTGAATTCCAGGATGGTTACTCATCCGTATGTACTTGGCTTTACTCTGAGCATCCCAGTGGATTAATAAAAACGGGCTATATTAGGAAAAAACTAATCTCTCCGAATTATCAAGTCGTGGATCAAATGGGCATCCCACTCATTTTCTTGCAAGAAATTGTCCATTTTCAAATCATTTTATAGGGAATGGAAGATTTAAAATTACCAATCACCCATTCTCTTCTTACATTTCACGCAAGGACTCGTAGAATCTCTACAGCTGCAGCATAATAATGAAGCAATTTGTTTTGTAGACATTAACACATCGCATATGGCACGACATAACTGACATGCCCCATAACTTTTCCACGCTTCTTCTCTCTTTTTTCGGAGGCCCCAGTTTTGATGAAATGCCTCTTGGTAGATGGGGGGTCGATTTGTCGTATCTAGAAAAAGATTAGTTTCTTTAACGTAATTCACTGTCCTCAGAACTGCAATTAAGAGTTTTTTTGTTTCAGTAACCGAGCCCGAGCGATGGTGCACAGAACCATCTTCGTCTCGATCCTTTCTATACACAATTAGCCAATCTAGTCCCGTTTTATATTTACTATCCGATAAATCTTTTTCTTTATTCATATCTGTATACCAGAGGTCTAGTATTCTCTCCCGATGCGATAGAGTTTCTTTCTTAATGACAAATGGCTTTTTTAGGTACGAAAATTCCCAAACCTTCTCTCCCTCTGGTCTTCTCTCCTTTTTTGTCGGCAATGGATCTTGACCTTTTTTTGAGGGTAAAACGTGAATAGTGATCAGGTTATCGTCATAATCTTCTAATTTTAGTAATTGTGGTGGGATGTATGGATCTTCCCAGAGATTCGACAAATCACTTCTGAGGAAGTCGCTTTCAATGATTTCAACTGTATAGTGATCTTCATTTAGAATTACTCTCCAGTAATCGGGTCCGACCCCACAAAAATCCAACATAAATTTCACTAAAGTATAAGTAAGTTTCTTTATATTGTCTCTTTCGTCTGAATCAACATCCATGTTTACTTTCACTCGTGATATGTCCATTTTTGACGGTAGGACTACTGGTTCTCCATCACTCGTAAAAACAAACTCAATCGGATCGATTTCAAAGACGGGTAGTAAGTAAACAACCTCAGAGGGGCCTTTACTCACAAGTATGTAATCTCCATCAGAAATTATTGTTAAATTGGGCTCCAGTTTGTTTTCTAAAAAGCTAGAGTGGTTCTTAACTATATTGTAGATTATTTTTTTGCTGAATCGTTTTTCGCTCTTTTTAGGCTTAGGTATGGTTTGCTGGAATTCTCTTAATCGTTCTGTGAGGTTATTGATGATAATTTGTTTCGTCAACGTTTTTGATTTTACAGAGTCAAGGTCCAGTTTTTTTAATTTATTGAGACTCTCAGGTAGTTCTGTGATCTGATTGTCTTCTATATATAATTGTTCCAGATGTTTCAGGTCACCCAACCATGAAGGGAGTGAATTAAGTTTATTTTTCTGGAAATTTACTTCTCTCAGTTCTTTAAACTCACCTATGGCAGAAGGGACAGTTGAAAAGTTATTATTTGAAATATCTAATTTGGTTATTCGCTTTAAGTTACCGAGGCTTTTAGGTAATGAGCATAAATTGCAATTTCGTAGCTCTAATACGGTAAGGCGAGATAATTCACTTATTCCTTGTGGTAATTGTTTTAGATCAATATTTTTAACCTTTAAGATTTCTAACTTCTTTAGTTTTAAAATTGATGATAATTGAACATGCTTTTTCTTCCCCCAAGGGCCTTTCAGAGATAAGTGTATCAAGTGCTCTAATTTCTCGATTGATTTAGGCATATTCAATTTTCCATAGAGAGAGAGTTCTAGAGACTTAAGGTGTCCATTTTGGATTTGTATCGGGGGAAGACCCGACATTGGTTCGTGAAAAGAACTAAAATGAGTTGATGTAAGTAATTTTTGCATGTAAAATTCCCGTAGGAAATCCGCTTCTTTGGTTGGTATTGTTCCTCTTACCCACGACTCATAATCATAAGCAGAGAGGCTTATTCGGACTTCTCCTTCACTATTGAGTCCCCTTTCATATGGAAATGTAGTATATGGGGCTTTTTCAGGATTTCTTCTATTCCAGTGTTTGCTTATGAAGAAAAATATTCGAAGAAAGTTATCTAGGCTCTTCCATTTATACTTAAGACGATTGTTAGTGGGAAGTCTTAAAATTTTGAGATCTCCCAGAAATTCACTAAGATCCCATGGTAAATCAGAAAGCGGATTATTTTGGATATTTAAGCTTTTAAGAGATTTTAAATTACGTATGTTTACTGGTAGATTTTTTATTTCGTTGTTTCGTAGATCCAAGTATTCTAAAGATTTCAATTTTAGGATAGAGGGAGGAATTTCTTTGAGCTCATTATGTCTTAAAATCAGTACCTTTATCTGAGGAGGAAAGTTAAAATGATCATGTATTTTGCAGCGAGTAATTTCCAAATATTCCAGCTTTGGTAAGCTAATAAGATTGTCAATACCTGTCTCTTTCAACCACCAAAATTGATTTATTCTTACTCTAACAACATGTTTGTCCTTTATGTCATAAATTATGTATTTATTTCGCTGATAATAAATCCTCCTATTTAATTTAGTTTTCCTGTCTCCATAGAACCTTTTTAGCCCTTCTCTTTCCTCATTATTGATTTCACCTACCTTGATCTCATCAAATTTTACTTCTAGCTTCATATTTTTGGGTTTTGGAAATAATTCTTTCCGGGAGGATACTTTTATTTCATTTTCTTCTTTTTTTATTATTTCCAGTTGATATTTTGTTAAATTAATTACAGAATAAACATCCTTAGGGCTTAAAAGATCGGAGGGGGTTAATTCAATTAATTTGGTATAGGATTCTATGGGATGTATTCCTAGAGTTAACTCATATTTCATGTAAAAATCAGTTACTGTAATTTCCTCTTTGACTGTAAAGCTTAGACTAAATATTCCTTTTCGTGGAAGATTAATCGTATTCATCCTCCTTGAGATCTTCAGGATACTCCCAGATCGATGTATTTAAGAATCCCGTATCATGCTCAAAAGTGGGGATTTCTGACATTTTCGGTTTTCCTCATTTTCTCAAGATTTATTATATGATCTATTAATATCTCATCTAATTATTTCCTCAAGTTTACATATTTTCTGTTTCTAGTGAGAAAAAGTCAATCTTAATGTATTCTTCAACCAAGTAAGGATTTAGATTACTTAGAAAAATTTTGCTATCAAAAAAAATGTCTTTTCTTCATTCTCTTCCTTCCTTTTTTATTTTCGTAGACCTCTCTCATTCTCTAGATTTCTGGGAGCTTATAAGGAGTCTGAGACAGAGAGAATACTGAAGATGAAAACGATGAAACTTTTAAGCAAATTGGTTGAACCTCAATCGATCCGTGATTATCTAAATTTAGACTTACACTCTTGGTTAGTGGAGTTCGATGTGAGTGATTTTGGGGCATCATTATCCACTCTCTTCGAACTCCCACTTCCAGTTTATCTATCTCAAGCAAAAGGTTTTTTCTGGAATTTCTTATCCCACTTTTTTACAGACTGTTCTATCAGTTTTATTCTCAGAACTGACCAAGATACTGTTGATTTAGCTTTTCTTGGCCGCTGGAAAAACCAAAAGTTAGCTATTCCTTTATGGATCATGGATGATACTTTAATTGGCTTTGAAATTCTTTCTGCTGCTAATTACAGTATGATAGATTCTTATCTCTTAACTTTTGAATCTCCTTTCACTAAAATCTCTCAAGATACGAAAAATACAGAAGTAAGTATCCTAGACAATGATTTGTATCATGGAAATATGCTCTATTTAAAAATTATGAATAATTCAATTATATTATCAGATTACCAGCAAATAGATGAATTAGCTTTTTTTGAAAGGATCACTTCTGTGGTAATTCCTGAAATTGATGAAAATATTCATGATGACGAGGCATCTGATAACTAATTCTGTAGGTTATTTTCTTCTCTTCAGGTAACCACTCCTATTTCGATTTTTGTAACTTTACCATAAGTGCTTGCAGTTAATTGTTCTTTCATATCTTTAGATTGTTTTTCGAGCTGTTGATAGACCGCTTCTAAATATTCAACATCTTGGAAAAAGACTTGGATAGTAAATGCATTCTTACCTTTTATTCTCTTTATTTCCCTTGGTAGATGATCAAATGGACAGATTCTCATCAAAGATTGAAGGAGGGAGCTTTTTTTTTCACGAGATTTAAATTCAAGTGTGAATGTGATGTAAGGTTTCATCTTACTGAGTTTCCAGTATCCCCTTATTTGGAAAAAGATTCCAATTATTGATGGATATATAGAGAAAAAAGGTTTCCATATTGATTAAAGGGACAAATTATTTATTATTTCGCTAAAAAATTTCCGAAAACATTGTAACCGCGGAGATTTAAGTATCGGTTTTTTTTAAAGTACTCAAGGATTCGTCTAGATCTTCAATAGGTAATTTGAAAATCAGAATACTCACGGATTTTAATCTCATTCCACTTGACATCAGTTTTTGTGACTCTAGAACCTGGTGACCCCTTTTTTTGAGCCCAGTTCACAAGTTTAGCCAAGGATTCCTTTGATCCCTCAGCCAAAATTTCTACTCGCCCATCAGGAAGATTTCGTACATAACCTGAAACATCAGATAATTCACGGGCAAATTTCTGGGTGTACACCCGAAAAAATACCATTTGTACTTTCCCAGAGACTAGTATTTGGACGCGTTGCATTTTAGTAATTAGTCAGCTCGGTCTCCGGCAATGAATTCTTCAAAACGTTTCACTGCATCCTGTTCACCTACGTGAACTGGAGGATATTTAAAGCCATAAGCAGACACTGAGAGTAGTGGCCCATCTATTCCAAGATTTAAAGCTATTTTGGTGGCTCTAATTACATTGACCAGTGTTCCTGCTGCATTAGGTCCATCTGTTGTCTTGATTGTGATGTCTATTTTAAAGGGTGTATCACACATGTAATTTCCGTAAATCCAAAAATAACCTGTTCGGGCATTGCCTAAGAAATCAAGATAATCCGTTGTTCCAGAAGCTATATCGTCGTCTTTCAAGTAAGGCAATACTCGTTTTATACTCTCGGTTTTTATTTGTCTTTTTTCAAATCTCCGATCTGTATATAGAGTATTCATTCCTTCACTACCCCCAGAGACATCTAATTGATAGGTGTTTTTCACCTTTGCTCCAAAAGCATCTAGCATCTCCAACAATCCTTTGTGGATTCTTGTTCCACCAAGTTGAGATTGAAGATCGTCACCAATTACTGGCAGATTAGCTTTTTTGAATTTTCTTACCCACTGATCGTCAGAACAAATTCTGGTCGGTGATGCTTCGATGAATGCCATTTCTGCAGCAATTGCAGCATCTGCATAGGCATACGTAGCTTCTTTTGCTCCAGAAGGAAGAAGAGCAACAACCATATCAGCTTTACTTTCTTTAAATTCTTTAACGAGATCCTGATTGGACGGAGGTGAAATGACCTCAACAGTTTCTCCTAACATGGGAGAAATACCGTCTAATACAGGCCCTCCTTTGACTATAATACCCAAAGGTGATGAAAATTCAACAAACTTAGGAGCCACATTGGGTTCAGCAAATATTGCCTCACTTAAGTCTTTATTCACCTTACTTTTAACAACATCGTAAGCAGCAACTATTTCAATATCTTCTAACCTCATTCCCCCAATCGTTTCATATTTCAATACAGATGTATCGTGTTCTGAGTAATATTTCAGTGCCTGAACAAAGGCAGATGTTGCATTACCCACACCAACTAGAATAACTCTTGCTTTCACCACATTGCTGACATCCAATTCATAAAAAAGCATTTAATTTGATATTTGATTTATTATTGAGTAATTAAGAATTTTTTTAGTACCTCTAAGTATTTTACCTCAAAAGGAGATAAGAATTCCTTTTCCTCTATTATATAACTTTGCTTAGTGAATTTCTGCTTATTCAACCCTCTACTCATGATGTTGTTAATTAATACTTCTAACCTTCATAGATTTACAAATACAATAGAATCTATTCGGATTAATGGCCTAGCCTAACTATCCGCATTTATATTAATTAGGTTTTTAAGTTGATAATCGGTTAAATAAACAAGTTACTTTTATTTGGGCGACTCAAATGGTCAAACTTTTTAAACGAAAAAAAGAGAAGAAAACAGCCAATTTCAGATTTAATGCTTCTATAAAAATAAAGGATCTCCCTCTCGAAGAGTATTCGCATGTAGCATTTGCATTTCAAACAGCAGTACTCAGGTTCGAACGGATGTTGAAAGAATCCCTTTTGGAAGGTTATATTACGTCCACCACATTGGAACGAATTTCTCAAGAATTTAATTTTATGAATATACGTGATCTAACCATTCCCGAGATTGATACAGTACGTACGATGTTTGGCCAAGAATCAGCAGATCTTTTTGCCAAGAAACATGTACCTGTGGTTGAAAGGGAAGTTGTTCCTGAAGTTGTGGCTTCAAGTGAGCCTGAACCGACCATATCCGTCCCTAGTGTCACACCTGAAGCTATTCCTACATTGTCTGAAGTACCTATAGAACCCACTCCCGCACCTGTTGAGAAGCCGACACCAACAATCAGTTTTTCATTCCCCACTGCGGCCTCAGAACCTTTACCCGCAGCTAGTCCTAAACCAGAGACAACTGTCAGTCAACCTGAGGTTAAAAAGCCAACGACACCCAGCCCATTAACACCACCATCCATTCCAAAAATTTCTTTCCCTTCAAGTGCTCAACCATCTGAAACTGCACCTACAAATCCATTAGCTCAAGTTCGTGGACGTCGTGAAGAGGATCGTGCTACAGGAATTGCGATTCTGCGAAAGCAAATGTTAACAGAATTGAAAAAAATTCGTTCTGTTGTTGCAGAGCAAGATCAATAAATCATTTAGGATAAATTATTTCGTAAGATTCATTTCTACTTGTCATTCTTGAAATGATCGATTTAAAGTTCGCATTTTGCTAGTAGGCGTATGATCCCTGATCCGTACAGTTTATCTAGTTTATTTGTAGCTCTTTTTAATTTAGGAATAGGATAAAATTACAGCAAGGGAATGGATAAGGAATCAACATTTATCATTTCTTTACCAAGACTGTAAAAAAAAAAGAAACTAGCTAAAAATTGATACTCAATTTTTTCGACTGGGAGGGGTTTTTTTTTAGCAATAGAAGAGCAAGCAACAAGAGTTTTAAACCTATTAACTTGCTTTCATGGATAGCTAGCAAA
>NJBF01000064.1 GCA_003144275.1 Candidatus Heimdallarchaeota archaeon B3_Heim | reverse complement strand
CGCAATTTCGATATCCGACAACATTATTAAAAACCAATTTCTATTTTTTTAGAAAATAAATGATAGACCTTAATGGAGAGGTACAATTAAAGTAATCACCATTTTTCTTTCATTATCCTATTGTTAATAAAAATCCTACTTTAAAGATTTTTACCAATGATCAACTGACAGAAAATTATGCATGATTTTCAACTTAGGAATTGATCACATTTTTATAAGGAAGATTTCTGCGATATTCAACACTGACTGTTTTTAATCCACAACATCAGAAATTCTTATGGATCATTCAAGGGAATTGTGTACTAATGGAAATTATCCCTGAAATAAGGAGACTCAGACCCTCAGCAACATTAGCAATCAATGAATTAGTCATCAAAAAACGTAAGAAAGGGCAAAAGATTTATCACATGGGATTTGGTGAATCACCATTTCCTGTACATGATAGAATTAAGAGAGCACTTTGCATACATGCCGATAAGAAGTATTATTCACCTACTCAAGGATTTTTTGCTTTACGGAAACAAATAAGCTCTTTTTACAAAGAAGTTTTTAATTTAGAATTCAAACCTAAGCAGGTGATTGTCGCTCTAGGTAGTAAATCGCTCATATTTCACGCAATTGCAGCCCTTGATGGTCCTCTTCTATTACCAACGCCATCATGGGTAAGTTACCAACATCAAGCGTACCTAGTCCATAAAAAGGTTATATTTATAGAAACATCTCCTGAATCCTCCTATCTTCTAACTCCATCGTCCTTACTATCTTCAATAGAAAAGACGACTTTAGATTTATCTAGACAGAAGCTATTGTTATTGAATTATCCTAATAATCCGACTGGACAATCATACTCAAAAGAGCAACTTAAGGAATTAGTCCCAATATTGAGAAAACATAACATAATTGTTATTTCAGACGAAATCTATTCCTTGATTAGTTACAATAACCATGAACACCATTCTCTCGCAGAATATTACCCCGAAGGTACAATAATCACTGGGGGATTTTCGAAAGATCGATCGCTAGGGGGATACCGATTAGGTGTTCTTTTACTTCCAAAAAGAAATGATGATGTAAAACGCTCAATTCTATCAATAATAAGTGAGATTTGGTCCTCAGCATCTTCTCCCATTCAATACGCCGCAATCACTGCCTATAAGCCTGACAAGGAATTGATAGCATATATTCGAACATGCACACGAATCCATAGTTTGATGACGAATTATGTATATAATCGTTTAACGGAGGCAGGAATATCATGTGTTTCTCCAAAAGGAGGATTCTATCTTTTCCCAGATTGGAATGACAAGAAAGAAATGCTCAAAAAAATGGATTTAACAACTTCAAAGAAACTTGCCAAATTCTTACTCAAAAAATATAATTTAGCCACATTACCAGGATCAGAGTTCGGGATGCCGAAAAAAAATCTCTGTCTTCGATTATCCACAGTTGATTATGATGGAAAACTCGTATTGGATGAATACACAGAAAGAGCGTCTACAATAGATAAGAATCCTTTAGACTTTGTCAATGAATTTGCTCCAAATCTTAGGGGTGCCTGTGGCATTTTAAAAGAGTTTACGATGTCTTTAAATTCTGAATGAGTTAATCCAGAGATCTGTGTAAAAATTAATCCTTCTAGACTTGTCCAAGCATCTTATCTAGAATAATATTCTACTAGTGCCTTCATTGCTTTTACTGTCATGCCTGGCCACTTAAATACGGGAATCCTGTTCTCCTGTAGTATCGGAATGAGATTATCTGCAGTATCAATACAGCTAATTAGGACAGGTATCTTATTTGTATGAACCCACTCAAAAAATCTGTCTAGAGTTTCTTTTACAAGAAAATTCATCCCTTCAAGCGGAAAAAGATCTTTGAATTCACCATGGTTATAGCGGACAGACCGCTCCAACATACTGCTACCAAAAATTCCATAAAAAACTAAGGCATCTACTTCTCCTGAATGCCATATTAGTTTAGGAACGTCTTCATAGAATAGAGTGAAATTCATATCGAAGGTTAAATCTATCGGATTGTTAGCAGAAGCCACAGTAGGGATAATTTCTTTTAATTGACTTTGTAAATCATTAGAGAATGATACTACTCGAAGTCCTTCTTTTTCACATAAATCTGCTAATGTCACAGCTGGTCCCCCCGAGTTTGTAACTAGTCCAATTCTATTTCCTTTGGGAGGATGGGCTAATGAAAAGGCATGAGTAAATTCGAATAATTCTTCCATATTGGCAGCTTGTATGACGCCTGATTGCTTGAAGATGGTTTCATAGATTGAGGGGTTACCCCCTAATGACGCTGTGTGAGACATTCCTGCACGAGCTCCCGCTGTGGTTCCTCCATGATATGAAACGACAACTGGTTTATCCTTAGCGGTTGCCTGTAATGTCTCTACAAATTTACGTCCTTCACTCTTTATCCCTTCAAGATACATCCCTATTACTTCAGTTTGGTCATCCTGGCGAAAAAAATCTAAACACTCAGTAATACTAGTATTGGCTTCATTCCCCACAGAAATCGATTTTCCAATTCTTATGCCCCTTCTTTCTGCCCATATTAGTATTTGCGATATCCACGATCCGCTTTGGCTTAGCAAGGAGATATTACCTGTCTGTCCCGAGGGGAGTTCGAAAGGAAACCATGTACAATTCAGAATGCCATGACAACTATGAGTATTTATGACACCAATACAATTGGGCCCAATAAAACGCATATTATACTCATTGGCGATTTCATTCAATTTTTCTTGACTGTCGACATCACCAACTTCGCCAAAACCTGCTGACACAATAATGGCGTAAGGAATACCGAGTTTTCCTGCAGCTTCGAGATATTCAGTCACAAGACGAGTAGGAAGGACAATTATCAGAAGATCAGGAATTTCTGGTAAATCCTCTAATTTGCGATATACAGGAAGACCAAGAATTCTTTTCTCGGAAGGATGAATCGGGAAGATTTTTCCTGTAAATCGAGACTTGAGAGTATAACACTGGCCAGTACCCATCGTTATTATGTTATTTGAGGCTCCTAAGAATGCCACCGATTTCGGGTTCAGAATTTCATCTAAAAAATGGGTCATATATCAGTCTTCTAAAATGTAAACGTGAGTTTATAAAAATCTTATAGTCCTGTTATGGAGTTATGACTTGATTTGTCAGACAACTATTTAGCAAATAGTTCTGGACAGGATGAGTCACACATCCGCTATCCGGCAAGTGAGCCACCGATGAAGGTGAACTGACTGTAGGGATTACTTGGCTGCGGTTAATATACCGCTGAAGGATATTACGGGCGGCATTATAATCAGCATTCAGGTGATGACCACATTTACGACAACAGAAACACCCGCGCGATTTTCGGTTACGTTTGTCTACATAACCACACTGACTACATTGTTGGGAAGTATACGCCTCGTTTACTCGCACTACCGTCATCCCCACAAGTTTCGCTTTATACTCGAGCATCTGAACGAATTTAAGGAAGGGGATTTGAACAAAAGACTGATTGGTGCGTTTTCCTAAGTTACAGTGCTGTTTCCACCTCGCATTGTAACCGATGACCAATGTATCGATATTGTGCTGTAAACAGTAAGTGATAATCCTCCGAGAGGTTTGATGGAAGAAATTCTGCAGACGGTTCATCCGCCCTCGCTGAAGACTTTGAATCCGGTGAGTGGAGAACTGTTGATTGTGAGTGGCTGCAATCGACCGATAATGAGCAAGTTGTTTGTTATACCACTGATTAATAGTTTTAACTACCCCGCCTTTGACGAGTAACCCGTCTGACGTAGTTACGAGGTTGTTAAGACCAAGATCTATTCCCATAGCTCGGGGAGAAGACGAATCAGTGGTGGGAAAAGGGTGAACTTGCACTTCATAGAGTAATTCTACCACAAATCGATCATAATACGGTACCAATCGAGCTCCCACACACGTTTCTGCAGTTAATGGAAGGGTTCCGAGTGAAAAAGTGGGAAAGCCGCGCACCATGAGATTCCGAGCAAAAAGAATCTGTTTCTCCCGAATTCGGACCTGTGGACGGGGAAAGTTCAGCATGTGCAGCCCATTCTTGGGTTTATACCTCGGCTCTCGGGGACGGGCTTGAAATTTGGTCGGATCGGTTTTCCATGCTTTTAGTCCGTTAAAAAAGCTCCGCCAGATTTGTTCCACCTGCCGGAGGACTTGTTGCGGTAAATAACTATCCGAAATGTCCTTTAATGCTAGATACACTGGTTCGTGCTTGAGGCGATGATAGAGGCTAATATATTGTATCCATTTCCCTGTCTTAAAGAATTCCTGGCGCACCTCATAGGTGGCACGATTATACAGATTTTTGGCGCAGGTGCACAAATCAGTAAAAATGGGCCGTGGTTTCATCTGCATTCGGATAGCTAACTGGGGGTGAGAGTGTTTTTTGGTACGCATTCCCATTCCAGTAAGGCTCACTCGCTCTTATAAGCTCGAGACAGAGAGAGATCAGTGAAAATAACAAATGTGACGAAAATGAACCTTTTTTCTTCCTAGCCTATACTAATAAATATCGTTGTCAGACAAATTTGATCATGTGGAAAGGAATTCGACAAGAGCATTATTACGAGGAAGATTCTTAATGAATTACTTTGTGATACTGTTTATGAACTCACACAAGGGAAAGTACATTAAGGAGTACGGAGATTTCCAAACCCCCACGATTCTTGCTGAAACTATTGTCACAAAATTAAAATCTGATGGGATCTCTCCTTCCACAATTATTGAACCTACTTGCGGAACGGGTTCTTTCGTTCTTGCAGCCACTAGAAAGTTTCCAGATACAAAGATATATGGATTTGACCTCAATGACGAATATTTAAGACAATTAAATCAGGAGATTGGTAAGCTCAAGAAAGAAAAAGTCGTTTTTCTTGAACACACGAATTTTTTTAATAAAAATTGGCACGAATTTATTTCTAAATTAACAGCACCTATTTTAATACTTGGAAATTTGCCATGGGTCACCTCATCAGAACAAGGATTGCTTAAAGGCAAAAATCTTCCACGAAAAAGTAATATACATAAGTTTACAGGTTTAGATTCTATCACTGGGAAGAGTAATTTTGATATTTCAGAATGGATGATTTTAAAGTTACTTGAAGCAATGAGTGATTCATCAGGGATATTAGCTATTCTCTGTAAGGTAAGTGTCGCACGAAAAATCTTTAAATATGTTAATACGAATCGACTCTCGGTATCAACTATAACAATAAACCGTATTGACGCTACGACTAATTTTAACGCATCGGTTGATGCGTGTTTACTCACCTGTTCTATAAAACCAGGGAGAACAGCCAACGTATGTCCTGTCTTTTCCTCACTAACTTCAACTAATCCCTCTTCCACTCTTGGTATAATTGATAAACTCTTAGTTAATGACATGTCGTCTTTTCAAGAAATGAATTTCCTTCATGGAAAATTTTCTATCCCATGGAGATCTGGTATAAAACACGACGCCGCGAAAATAATGATTTTGAAAAATGAAGAAAATTCTTATGTTAATGGACTAAATGAGAAGGTGAATCTTGAGGATACGTATCTCTATCCACTCCTCAAAAGTACTGATCTGGCTCATAATGAGGTAAAATTTACCCATCGCTGGTTGATAGTCCCTCAAAAATTCGTTGGTGAGGATACCTCAAAAATCAAAGGACTTGCTCCAAAGACATGGACATATTTAAATCGTAATAAACCTTTACTAGAGAAACGAGGAAGCTCAATCTATAAGGGGAAACCTGCGTTCTCAGTATTTGGTGTGGGGCCTTATACATTTACTCATTGGAAAATCGGAGTCTCAGGTCTTCATAAACAGCTTCATTTTCGATTAATTGGACCTATTCAAAATAAGCCTGTAGTTCTTGATGATACCAGTTATTTCCTCCCTACTTCATCTAAAGAGGAAGCTTTTCTCTTCTATGCTTTACTACAGCATCCTATAGTTTTGAAATTTCTTAATACTTTTGTCTATTGGAAAGCTAAGCGCCCCATATCGCAGAAGATTCTACAACAAATGAATCTTTCGAATATTATCCACAAAGCAGATTTAAACTATATCTATGAGGTAATGGAGGAATTAAGTATGAACCTTGACACCAAACGTCTAGAAAAACTGTACGTGCAGTACCAAACAACTGAAAATTGACCCAACTTTCAAAATTGATCTTAACTTGTAGTGCTAGTTATTCTCTTTTGATTGATCTACCAGACGAAATAAACCAAGCTTTAACCCTAATTTAACCCCTTTGGAATAGTAGTATTTCGACTTTGGCATATCATCAATTTGGGCATAGAGTTCGGCAAGAGCAAGGAGAGCGTAAAATTGTTCCTGTTCATCGCCAACAGATTCAGTGATTTTAGCAAATGTATGATAATCCTCTATAGCTTCGTCAATCCTCCCTTGATTTAACTTCCATCTGATTAAATTTACCAGAGGGCCAACGGTTAACCATCTTGCACCAGATTTCTTTGCATAATCCAAAGAATCCTGAAAATATCCTCTAGCTTCATTCACCTGCCTCTGAGCAGTCAAAATAAACCCCACTCGGTTATAGATCATCGAAAGAAGATGCCAGCTTTGGACTTCCATTGCAAGGTCAATAGCTTGATCATAAAGCTCTATTGCCTTATTAAAGTCTCCACTAATGTGATAGATATGGCCAATCCTTAAGCTCGTCATAATCTGAAAGAAACGATGTGGAAAGATGTTTAATTCCGTTTGAACTTTGTTTAAAAGATCTAAAGCTCGGGTGGTTTGTCCACGAATCGAATAAGCTTTTCGAATATATGCCCAAGGAAGTAGATGAGCTTTCTGCCTTTCAGTGAGTTCCGGAACAGTTTCAGAAAGATGAATTATCTTTTGATAAAGATCATCGACTTTTTTCTGATCACGACGAATTGAATGGAAAAAAAGATTGATACCTAACGCTTCAATTCGTATCTGGGGATCACTGATTTCATCAATGTTCGTATTATTTAGAATTCTTAAACCCTCTTCAGAATGGCCTTGAAAGGTTAAGGCGAGCGCATAGAAGGTCCGCACCCCAGGAATCCCCTGACTGGTTGCAGTAATTGACGTATATACATCACTAAGTTTCTTTAAATCTCCTGCAAAGAAAAGGATTTTTACCAAAACATACCATAATTCATCTAAATTTTCTTCCGAGGGAAGATTATGTATGAATTCCTCTAGTTCTTGAGCAATTTTATGGAAATCCTTGGTATCCCAGTATTGATTTTCGGCAAACTGAAGTAATGACTGCAAGATCTCTGGATGTATCCTTTTATGATGAAGAAGGAGTTCTGGGATAGACATTGATTCCAAGTCCAATGATTTTTCTTACAACTATAAAATCCTTAGCATCTTACTTAACATCTATGTTCCGATAATCAACACGGAATTTTTGATTGGTTCTCTATCTTTGTATAAGGATACAGGAAATTCCTATCGGAATTTTAAAACCGACACAGTGTAAATTATGCCTAGTTCTAAACCTGTTTTAACATACAATCCAGTAACCAATCCATGGCATGATTTGTCCGACAAAGTCGTATTCGTCATATTCACCGCTCTCTCTCTAACATCCTTAAAAGGGGTTCTTCTTCCCATACAAGTAAATAGAGGTGATGAACTAAATCCAAACAATCTGGTTGGGTGTTGCTCCTTCGTAACTACGTTAGATGAGTTACCCGTCAAAGGCGAGGAATGTAATACCAGTGGATACTGAAATTTGAGGAATCAAGAGATAATGTCAACTCCATAGGAACAAGGAGTCCCTCGAAGACTTATTCAATCCTTGAATAGGTTTTCTCTGGAAGCGGATGTGTGACTCATCCTGTCCAGAACTCGCTTCTAACGAGTTATCTGACAAATTTAGTCATGAGTTCCTCTAAACCGTTCATCTATGCAAAATGTGTAGGGGACGATAGGAGGATTTCCGTTTCGTCCCATAATATAACCCCACTCAGTTACACATTTCGGCTAGCTATCCCGAATAGGATACTATCTACAAGGGTGCTAGTCTTATGATTTTCTGTTGTTTGTTTTGTTAGGTCAGGTGATATCCCCTTAGGAGACATCACCATGATGAAAGCCCTCTGGAGTTGTGAATGGTAATCTAAATGATAACCACTCATAGATCTTCCATCTTTCTTATTGTATTAATCATTATATTCTAATAGTTACTATTGTAATGCAATGGTATTAATAAGCTTTACGATGCTAATTTTATTATGCGTAATAACCAATATTGTTTTACGGATCTTTTTTCTTAGTTCATTAATGAGAATTAGTTGTGTAAGTGTGAGTATCGATGGCGGATGATAGCGAAAAGAGTCACAAATTTCCCATTCGCGTGGACCTTGATAAAGAAGACGCAAAAATGTTTGAAAATATTCAAAAGAAATTCAAACTGAAGAACAAAGCTGATGTACTGCGATTTTGTGTTAACAAAGTCTACCATGGAGTCGCTCTAGAAATTGATGAAGATCTGAATAATGAAATCCATAATATTATTTCTAGTCGGCAAATTAAAAGTCGGTATGGGTTGATCGGTATGGATGATTTTATTAAGAGAGCTATAAGCGAATTTTTGACTATATTAAGAAAAGAATGGAGTTTAAAGAACTGGAATATGCGGCAAACCCTTTCACAAGAAGAAAATGATACAGCTGTAGCATTACTTGAATTACAGGTACAAAAGATTCCAGGAGTGACAATTGAAGATCTAGCAACTCATTTGAGGGAAGATGAAAAGATTATAAGCACTCATATTGAGAAATTTATGGCTGATTCTCTACTTGATTTTAGAGAGTCACACGGTAAAATTTATTATTATGCCCAATAGTGTCAAAAGGTTGGTCCATCATGGAAAAGATATTCGTCCATAGTTACAAGGGAGGAACAGGTAAAACTACAGTAGCTGTTAATCTGGCAAGTATCTTATCACAAGATAATGAAGTACTACTTATAGAGAATGATTTTAGTATGCCCTCTTTTTATAATATCTTTAATTGTGAACCTGACACTTATTTCAACGATTATCTTAATGGAAGTGTGGGTTTTACTGAAGTTATCGTATCTGATATCAAACCCAACTTGGATGTGATTTTCACAAACAAAACTTTCGATCCTATGGAAAAAATCATGGGATCGGATCAAGAATGGTTTCTTAATCTCCTAGGACGACTGATGAGAGACCTCAAGATACTTGAAGAAAAATATGATTATGTTATTTTTGATTCTCCTCCTGGGTGGCATCTAATCCTTGTTAATTTGATCACCTTATCGAATAAAGCAATATTAATTCTTCGTCCAAATTCTTATGAAGTGAATGGCTCAAAAAGATTGCTGGAAATTCTTTATAAACGGGCAAAACCGAGGCTCAACTTAGATATTTACTTATTATTCAACCAGGTCCCCGAAGTGGATATGATAAAAGATCTCGAGAAATGGGCGGGTGATTTCCAAAGTGATGGAATAAAATATGCAGGGCATATCAATTGCTCTTGCCAGACTTCTTATGAAATGGCTCATGGATCATCTATATTTCCAATTAATCATGAATTCGCCCAATCATTAATAAAAGTTATAAGTATATTATCCTCATAGTCCTCAGTCTTCTTCAATTTCAATAGGGGGCAATTTAGTTTGATTTATCAGGATGATCTATGATGTGATACAGCAAAGAAAAGAATTTTTATCAAAACATACCATAATTCATCTAAATTTTCTTCCGAGGGAAAATTATGGATAAATTCTTCTAATTCTTGAGCAATTTGATGGAAATCCTTGGTATCCCAATACTGATTTTCGGCAAATTGTTATAAAGAATTCAAGATTTCAGGAGGGATTCGCTTATGATGAAGAAGAAGTTCTGGGATAAACATTGAGTCCGAGTCTAATTATTAATTTCTCAGCTATAAAATACTTGACATCTTACTTAACATATCCGTTCCGAAATTCATCACTTAATTCAAGATTAGAAATGAATAATATCATTATATCACAACCATTTCAAGGAAGGTCAACCTACAACAAAAAAAGAAGGAGGAGAGCTTTTGGATTACTCCAATAGTTCATCTGTACCTTAAGCTATTGGGAATGTGTAGTGGATGAAGAGAGGATTTACCAAATTGATTTTCGTCCATTCCTGAGATAAGATAAATTTTCTCCCATTTCCAGGTCAATGTCTAATTTCCTCAACCTTTTTGCAGTTGTTTTGCTATTTACTTGGCAATTTTGAAAGAATTTATGCAGATTTGATCAAAAAAAAGGAATATAACTAGAAATCATCCCAATATAACGCTTTCCGAAGAAGTTTATCACCATGAGAGAACGTATGTTGAATGGTTTTAGAAACAAACCAACATGCTGATACCTTTCCATGTCCATGGTAGACAAGCTTATCATTATCCCAATCTATTGTATTGATTCTATTAATAATATCTATTTGTCTTTTACGGACTTCACGAAAACGATCCAACAATTTTGTTTTATTATCGCACTTTTTCCATTCCTGTTCTTCTTCAGAACTCTTTGGATAAATGGGAACAGGTTCCCCTACCCAGTGTTTTAAACTGGGTAAAGCAATGGTTTCTTCATAGTAAAGAAGGTGAAATAAGACTCGTAATGCAGACCATTTCCCAAAAAAAGATTCTATCCCTTCAGGTGCATTGGGGTGTGTTCTATGGGAAGGCTCTTCACTGAGTCGTTCTTCGGAGAAAAGAGAAATAGCCCATTCGATGATTTGTCCTGTTTGATCAAGTTGCTTTGCGAGGAATACTCTAGAGTCCATATTGAGAAAAAAATAACAATCCTTCTTTAAAAAAGTTTGTTCTAGGGTAATACATCAATAATAATGCTCACCAAGTCAGAATTCTCTATAAGAATGTCCCATTTTTATTGCCACTTTCAGAAAATTTTTCTGTTTTTATACACATATAGAAGTTCTTTTTTTGTAAATCCTGTGAAAAAAAACATTTGGCTGGAGATATCTTCGAACAGATGACCCTTGCTTCAAAAATATTACGACGAAAACGCCTAGCGAAATTAAAGTAGGAAAATAATTGGAAATTACTTAAATATTCAAGAAATTCTTAAGAAAGACTTCTGATTTACACTTCAAGAATAGATTGAATCCAATTGATAATAACCTGAAGGAAATTTGGGGTAAATTCTTTTCTCTTTAGTGAGTTTGAAGTGGTAAATTCATGATTGGTTTGAGGAAAGACTTTGACCGTAACATCATTATTATCCCCGTGTTTTAGGGCCTTCAACATAACATCCATGTGTTGATCAGGTGGATGAATTATATCTAATTCTCCAAAAAGTAGGAGAGAAGGACAAGTTGTTTTAGATAGAGAAATACTTGGATCATATTTTAAGAATGAACGATACATGGGAGTATTTCCGTCTGTAATTAAGAAACCTTCATATGTGGAATTCAGATAATTATCAAGCGTTTTAAACATTTGTTTAGATTCATCTGGTAAGTTAAGGAATTTTCCAGTAATCTTCTCTTGAACCAATAAACAGACTTCCTCCCATTCTCCCTCTGCAAGGATTACTTTGAAGAGTTTCTCTACTAATTTAACTCCTTCTTCAGATTCTTTATCTGTCTCACCTAATATTCTACCCAAATATTTTCTCGTAGTGGCTGCAGTTTTAGTTCCAATCAATCCGTGACCCCCAAGAAGCACAAGAAATTTGACTTCTTTAGAATGAGATGCTACGAGAGGTGCAATCGCTGCACCCAAACTGTGTCCAAGTAATCCGATTTGCGTCGAATAAGTCTTTCTGTGCTTCTGTAAAACTTTAATAATGGCTAATACTTCTTTAGCAAGATCATTAAAAGTATAATCAGACCATATTACAGGAGAAGAATTACCAGCACCCCGATCATCATACCTTAAAGAGGCAATGCCATTTTCTGCAAGGTGTGATGAAATTATACGAAATTTCTTGAGCCCTTGTCCCTCAAAATCACGTTTACAAGGGCCATAACCACTGAGCAAAATCACAACTGGAGATTTTTCTCTTTTATGGGGAATTGTTAATGTTCCAGAAAGGGAAATTTCATCAATTTGGAAATGTATTTCCTCTTCTGTAAACAACAGTGTCTTAGCTTTCATGATGGTTCACACAAAGTTCATTCAATAAAAACCGATTATCTATCGCTTTTAATCTTAGTTCTGTTAACACTAATAAGATTCAATGTTGACTTATGATGTAAGATACGGGTTGTTGTAAATCTAAGCTAGACAATTATTTGATCTATTACTTCACCAAATCTTTGTTTGTATTTTGAAAGCTAGCTTTCGTCAAACACAGATTATTATTGTTAAAGCTAGCTTTAGAATAATGAGTAAACTTCTAAATGAATATTATTACTGTAAATCAACTATCTTTCTTAAAATATCGATAAAAACCTAAAATAAGGTTCCATCTAGGAACAGTAGCTTTGTATAATTCATATTCTTTACCGAATTTCTTAATAAGATTATTTTCTTCATTTTCAACACAATAATTGAGAAAAAACAATCCGAAAATTCCAAATAAAGCACCCACAGGTTCCTGTCTGATGAAAAAAAGACCTATAATAACGAAAATCCATCCTAAATACTGTGGATGACGAACAAGACCATAAATACCAGTTTTAATAACATGAGGAACATCAAAAAAATGCTCATACTTCTCTTCATCTCTCTTTCTAGGAAAAAGTATTAGAGGAATGGGGATAAAACTTATAGCTAAAAGGAGAAAGAAAAAACCTAATATTTGGAGTAAAACAAAGGGGTTATAATTTTTAAAGAATTCCCCAGAAAAAATTTCCAGTAATAAGAAAATTCCCCATAAGTAATCAAAAGTCCTATTTTCATTTTTCAATGATTTAACCACAACAATTCCTTCAAAAATTTATCGAAGGATTAATAGATATCGTCGATGAACTTCTTTTTTAATCTGTTTAATTTTTATCCTATATGAAATGTTCTTAGGACATTAGAGTTTTTCATAAATTAGAGAGATTTCTTTTGACATACTATTTTGGAAAGACAATCGAATCTTCTTGAAATTTAAATCACTGCAAAATTAGGTGAGGAAATTCATTTAAACGACGAAAAAGATGTGAATGCGAACTTTATAGCAAGTTTCCTTGATAATCATCTCCCTCCGAGCTTCTCGATGTCGCAAAATTGGTGTTATAATTGTTACAGCTATACATGACTTTTCAGTGTCGTTAATCGTTGTTTTATTCACATCAGCTATAAATAATAGATAAAACTGGTAGGAAGATGTAGATTAACCCCTCTAGCTACTTATCTTTTTTTTATCCTATTTCAAAATCAAGAGACATTCGATTGAATATATTCTTAACTATTGTGAATTTCGCATGATAAATGCTAAGTAAAATTACTTTTTATTGGTAATTATTCAAATAAACGAACAGGAAGAAATACAATGTATGATAGAATAGTAACAAGTAAATTTAAACCAGAAGAACTGGATGAAGCTACAAAAATAATGAGAGAGAGTATAATTCCAGCTCAAAAGGAACAAAAAGGATGGAAAGGAACAAGAGTCCTCATAGATCGAGAGAAAAGCAAAATCACTGCATTAATATCGTGGAATACGAAAGAAGATGCCCAAAAAGTAGCCCAAGAAGGCTTTATGAAAAAACAAATGGCGAAAATTTCACCATATCTAACAGGAGAACCAACAATAGAACTCTGTGAAGTTGTGATCGACTAAACGAATCCACTCTCTTTTCCCACTTTTTTTTTAATAATTCTTACAACGCGTAACCTCCATTGAAGGAACTACCTTGGTTAGGGCAGTAAGTAAATCTGAAAGTGTACTACCGAATTTTTGATCATAATCCAGCCAATCAACAA
>NJBF01000063.1 GCA_003144275.1 Candidatus Heimdallarchaeota archaeon B3_Heim | reverse complement strand
TATTGTGTCTACTTTTATTTTATTAGTTGTTGTGTTGATCACATCTTTATCACTACCTTCCTTAGTGGTCACTGGAGGATTTTTGGTATTATTTGGAGCTTATTTCATCTCGGGTTTTCATGTTTTAAGAAAAGCTCTTTATCGTCTTAGATCTCTGGATATTGCCAATGAATATTTTCTTATGTCTATAGCTACATTAGGTGCAATAATTATAGATGAAATTCCAGAAGCTGCGGCTGTAATGGTATTTTACACTGTTGGGGAATATTTACAATCGAGAGCGGTGAACAAATCTCGAAAATCAATCAGTGAATTATTGGATATTCGTCCAGATGTTGCCCATTTGGTCACTATGGAGGGTGTAACAACTGTACCAGTTGAGAATATCACTCCTGGTAATAAAATTTTAGTGAAACCAGGAGAGCGTGTTCCATTAGATGGAATCCTAGTCACTTCTAATGCTAATCTCGATTTATCAGCTTTAACTGGAGAATCACGTCCCGTTTCACTTGTTAAGGGTGATAACGTGCTTTCAGGTGCAATTACCAGTTCGAGCATTAAAATTGAAGTAACTGTGGATTATTCTGAATCAACCGTTAGTCGAATTCTGAATGTAGTAGAAAATGCCACTCAACATAAATCAGAAAAAGAGGTGTTTATTACTCGTTTTGCACGATATTATACTCCCTTTGTACTTATCCTTGCTATAATGATTGCAACGATTCCTCCTTTCCTGTTAGTTGAACCTATGGAGATATGGATTTACCGTGCCCTTGTAGTGCTAGTTATTTCCTGTCCTTGTGCTCTTGTGGTGTCTATACCCCTCGTTTATTTTGCAGGAATCGGAAAAAGTTCTCGATATGGTGTGTTATTGAAAGGAGCCAATGTTATTGATTCATTAAATGAAGTATCAACTGTTCTTTTCGATAAAACAGGTACATTGACAATTGGAAAATTCGAAGTTGTCATGGTAGTTCCTACTGAAAACTATACTCCTCAGGAGGTTATTGCCTATGCTGCACTAGCGGAAGCTCATTCTAATCATCCTATTGCCAAATCTATTCTTAAAGTATATAATAAACAAGTGGATCTTTCACTAGTTGACGAATATGAGGAACTACCCGCATTAGGCATCAAGATGAAAACAAAAATGGGGGATTCTATTATTGTTGGAAATGACAAAATGGTTCATGAGATTGATTGTCCACATTCGGCTTGCATTACTGATGAGACTGCGGTATATGTTGTCCTCAATGATACTTATATTGGATATATTATTATTGATGATAAGATTAAACCTACAGCTTTTGAGGCTATCAGTAATTTAAGAAAAAATAGCGTACCTCACATTGGATTACTAACAGGCGATACAAAAAATATCGCAGAACGAGTTGGGGAGGAAATAGGCATAAAGCGGGAAGATATCTACGCCAGTTTGATGCCCTTAAACAAGCTAGAAATTCTTGAACAGTACCTTCAAAAAGCATCAGACCATGGCGGAGCAGTTATGTTTGTTGGTGATGGGATGAATGACGCTCCAGTAATAGCTCGTGCCGATGTTGGAGTAGCTATGGGTGCCATTGGTTCTGATGCCTCTATTGAAGCTGCTGATTTAGTTATAATGGATGATAATCCTGATCGTTTGAATGATGCTATATTTATTGCGGAGCACACAAATAAAATTGCCAAACAAAATATCATTATGGCTCTTGGAATAAAAGCGATTTTTATTGTCCTAGGAACAGTTGGATTAGCTTCTATGTGGGTTGCTGTGTTTGGGGATGTCGGAGTTACTCTATTAACAGTTATCAATTCTCTCAAGTTATCGAGATAGCGTGTATAACCATCTCGATTAACCAAAAATTAAATCTAAATGTAAGGATGAGTTTTTGTATATAGTAGATTAACAATTGATGAAGTTAATAACCTTAACTAATCGATACTGTCTTTTTTCTTCTTCTCGCGTTTATTTGTTTCAAGATATTCAATTAACCAGATTCCAGCAATGTGTAAGGTTATTACAAGTATCCAAACAAAAAAGATCCAGTAATCTGATTGATCATTATAAAGTAAACCTAACAACAGCCCGTAGCTGCTCGCGACTACTATAGCATACATTAATTCTTGGAAGGCAAATTTCCTCATTGTCTTCAACCAAACTCGTTAAGTTTTTTTTCCTAAATTGATCTTAAAATTCCTTGTATATTAATACTTGGTATTGCCTTTTCTATCAGATACTCTTCGTATAACCGCTGTAATATTTTTTGAGTATTTTTCAAAATATTCTTCAAACTCTGAAGAATGAATTCTCTAATAATTTTAGTTCCCCTAATTCAGCCAAAAATTTTTTTGCTGCGTCTTTTTCTGCCTCTTTCTTACTTGTAAAGATATCACTTTGGTGTTTGTAGTTTTTTCCTTCATCCTTTCCTGTAACAGTACACTGGAATAATTGCTGATGATCAGGTCCGCCTACTCGAGTGGATTCATACTGAGGGATTGTAAGGTTTTTCTTTTGGAAAATGACTTGAAGAATTCCTTTTGGGTTAGGATTAAGGAAATTTTTTTCTATTGCTATTTGAACAAGATTAGTAACTATTTCTTTACAGGATTCTAAACCATTTTTTTGATAGGTTGCTCCTAATAATGCCTCAACGCTTTCCTTTAGATCATTTTTTGTCATAGAAGTTGTTTTGTATTGTCCTTCCATTACCTCTTGAATTCTTAGATTCTTGGAAATATGGTACAAAGTATCGTCATTATGGAATGAATGAAGGGCTACGGTAATATGGCCTGAATTCATTCTTCCATTTCTTGATATATTTTCGAGAAGTAGTAAATTGAGAATAGCATCACCATATAATGCCAAATATTTAAACTCTTCTCCACCACCACATGATTTTGGATAGATAGCAGAGTTAAATAATGGGTCTTCCTCTGACAATTGAAATTGTTTCGCTAATTGAGTTATAATTTTTGTTTTTGGCATTACTAGTAATTTCCAGATGTTTTAACTGTATTCTATTGCAGTAGTCGGGCTAATTCTGACCATTTCTCTAATGATGCAAAGGGAGTAATTCCAAATGAAGCAAGATCTAACTGGCGTGAATCAAATAGAACAAATCTGATTCCAGCCTCTCGAGCTGCACCTGCATCAATAAATGAATCGCCTATGTACACAGAATTTTCTTTTGAAGCGTTATACTTGTGTAGTAGGGTTAAAATTCCTTCTGGATTTGGTTTTGGAATTATAACATCATCTCTCGTCAGGAATTCAAAATATTTTAAAAATTGAAATTCTGGTTTTTGAAAATAGAGCTGAACTGTTTTTAGTGTATTATTAGTATAGATAGCACTTTTTGTCTTGTGCTGCTCAAGAATTTCTGGTATTTTATCTGCACCCTCCATAATTTCGGCTCTTTCAACAGATTCTTCCTCGCTTTTCTCTATTAGTTGTTTAGCCTGCTTATAGAGCTGTTCGTCGATCATTTTAAGTTGAGAGGCAAGGTTTAGGATTGGTGTTCTATCTAGGTTCGAGATAAGAGCTCGAGTTGGAAAAAATTCGCAAATCTCTTCACGAATAGCAGCATAATTTATTCCTGAGTGAATCAATGTGTCGTCTAAGTCAAAAATAACAAATTCTATTTTATCCAAGATATCTCTACCATAAAAAGCGAATTTTGAACAATTATTACTGTTCAAAGATGAGAAACAGATTGTTATAAAAGACAACATTGTGAGATTGAGAGTAATGCTAATTTAGCCCTCCCTAATAAGTGAACAATATGAAATTGGAATCAATATTATCACGAGATGATGTCCCCGAGGATGTTAAAGATGCCATTCGAGAAGAATTCACACAATTAAGGCCCGTAACAGATAGTTCGGAACCATTGAAGGTTTATTTCAAAGAGATTCTAGATTCGATAGACAAACCTATGCAAATAATTGATACAAATTTTGTATTTATTGCAATCAATGGTGCTTACACCCAAATGCTGGAAGAATTTTCAGTTGATCCAAACGTACTTGATAAATCGATCTTTGACGCTTTGAATTTCTTATCTGAATCGGCCCGTAACGATTATCAGGCTGTTTTTTCAACAGGTGCACCTATCACTAATGAAGAGGTAACCATTTTTCACGGGAAGGAATTTCATTCCATAATTAGAAAAATCCCTCTCATAGTCAATGAAATCCCTCAATATATTCTTACAATTGTTGAATCTCTGATTGGTAAAGATGAATTTCTTTCTGCGCATGAACGAGCCTTAACTGACATTGATTCCTTACTTAGTGTCTCTCCTGAATCATCTTTACTTTTGGAAAAAAATTGTAAAATAATCACTCTCAATGAAGTGGCTGCAAAACGGCTTGGGGGAACCGTGGATAGGATGATAGGTACAAGCATCTATGAATACTTTTCTCCTATGGTACGTGAGAATCGGGAGAAATTTATTAATGAAGCAATAATTAAAAAGGTTCCAATCCGATTCAGTGATAGTCGAAACGGAATAGTTTTTGAAAATTGGATTTATCCGATACTAAACAATCAAAATGAAGTCGTAAGGATTGCTGTTTTTGCAAGTGATATCACCAACATTATTGAAGCAAATCAAGCTCTCGTAGAGTCTGAAGAAAAGTATCGTACGTTAGTGGAAAGAGCCACTGACGGAATTGCAATTATTCAAGATGGTATTGTTAAATTTCTTAATACTTCATTGGCAAAAATGTCAGGTCAACCAATCGAGGAAATTATCGGCACTCCTTTCGAGCAAAATATTCATCCTGATGCAATGAAAGAAGTTGTTCAAAGGTATCGTGATCGGATGCAGGGTATTGCAGTCCCTCCAATTTACGAAACATCTCTTGTACTTGCAAATGGTGAAAAGATTGAGGTTGAATTAAACGCTGGAATCATTACATATCAAAATCATCCAGCGGATCTCGTTTTTGTTCGTGATATTTCAGAAAGAAAACGTATTAGTAAAGAATTAGAAGAAAGTGAGAAAAGATTTCGTACTTTAATCACTACTATGGGTGAAGGGGTATGGGTGACGGATAGTAGAGATAGGACAATTTTTGTAAATAATGCGTTAGAAAATATGTTGGGTTACCCTGAAGAGGAACTTATGGGGAGACTAGTAACTGATTTTCTTGCTCCTGATTCATGGAAAGAATTTGAAGAAGTGGTGAAATCACGATTTGAAAAAAAATCACTATCCTCTACGTATGAGTTAACTTGGATTAAAAAAGATGGAACAACCTGTACAACGCGTATAGCTGGTACTGTTTTATTAGATGATGATGAAAGAGTTGTTGGATCTTTTGGTGTGTTTACAGACATAACCATTCAGAAATCTATTGAATATTCCTTACAAGAGTCAGAAGAACAGTATCGTAATTTGGTTGAGAGAGCAAATGATGGAATTGTTATAATCCAAGATAGTAAAGTTGTCTATGTTAACCAGAGCGTGGCAGAAATTAGTGGGTATTCAATCCCAGAATTAATTGGGAAATATTTTGTCAACTTCCTCCATGAAGATGTGATATCTGAGGTTGAGGATTTTTATCGTCGTCGAATGGCTGGAGAAGATGTCCCCAATATTTATGATTCCCTGATACGTAAAAAGGATGGGTCTAAGCTAGAAGTGGAACTTAATGTAGGCTTGACAACTTATCAAAGTTCTCCTGCTGAATTAGCTTTCGTTCGTGATGTATCTGATCGCAAAAGAACTGAAAGACTTCTAAAACAAGTAAAATTAGAAGAAGAACGCTATCATGCTATGATGAGCCATTTTGTAAACAATGATTTACAGAAAATCGTCAATAATTTAGATTTTATTCGCCTTGAAATGCAACGTGAAGGAAATATAGATCCTGAAAATATTCAAGAAATAATAAATATAGCTGATCAATCATCTCGAACTATTGATACCGTTAATAAAATCTTTGATGTTCTTCAATCACCAGTGAAGGAATTTAAATCCTTATATAGTATCTTAGATGTAATTTCGGAAATATTCAAAGAAATACCAGAATTAGAACCCGATATCACAATTGATAAGTCAAGTCTTGATAGACTCCTATTATGTGATAAATATCTGAAGACTGCTTTAGTAGAAATCCTCCAATTCATCCAAATCACAGGTGAAAAAGAAAACCTTAAAAAATTCCCCATTAAGATGGAAGGAGGATTGCTCGCTGCTTATTATCGCATTGTTATTCAGGATTCCTACTCTCCCCCGATTTCAGAAGAAGTGAGTTATCGGCTTTCAAGTAAGATAACCGATAATTGGGAATATCAAGGCCATTACATCGGTCTCTCATTATGCTCAGTAATCATGCAACATTATGGTGGAAAACTTAAGATTCTTCCCCTTGTAAATAAAGGGAATGAATTTCAATTACTCTTTCCCTCAATTCTTGTTTCATCAAATGAATAAGAAAAAAGAAAGAAATACGGAAATACCGTATTCTAAGAGATTTTGATATTTATTTAGAGAACACCTTGAGCCATCATAGCACGAGCAACTTTTAGGAATCCAGCTACGTTTGCACCAACAACAAGATTACCTGGTGAACCATATTTCTCTGCAGCATCACGAGAAGTTTGGAAGATATTGACCATAATAGAATGAAGACGCTGATCAACTTCTTCTCTAGTCCATGCTAATCGAAGACTATTTTGAGACATTTCGAGTCCTGAAGTTGTCACTCCACCCGCGTTGGCAGCTTTTGCTGGACCAAAGGAAACACCTGCATCAAGGAAAATATCAATGGCGTCTAATGTAGTAGGCATATTCGCGCCTTCACCGACTGCGATACAACCGTTGTCAACTAATTTCTGAGCATCAGTGGCCTCAATTTCATTTTGGGTTGCAGATGGCATAGCAATATCACATTTTACTTCCCAGGGACGTTTGCCTTGGTAGTAGTCAACATTGAATTTCTCTGCATACTCTTTTATTCGCCCACGACGAATCTGCTTTAACTCAAGAAAGAAATCAAATTTTTCACCAGAAATTCCATTAGGATCATAAATGGATCCATTGGAGTCAGAAAGTGTAACAACTTTACCACCTAATTGATTGACTTTCTCAACAGTATATTGAGCGACGTTTCCAGATCCAGAAACCGCTACAATTTTGTCTTTAAAGTCAGTTCCTCGTGCTTTGAGCATTTCTTGGGTAAAATACGTGCATCCGTATCCTGTTGCTTCAGGCCTAATAAGAGAACCACCCCATTCAAGACCTTTACCTGTTAATACTCCAGTAAAATCATTGCGTATTTTGCGGTATTGACCGTAGAGATAACCGATTTCACGTCCTCCGACACCAATATCACCTGCTGGAATATCGGTATCAGGACCTATGTGGCGGAATAACTCTTGCATGAATGACTGACAAAATCTCATAACTTCATTATCAGACTTACCTTTAGGATCAAAATCCGATCCACCCTTGCCACCTCCCATTGGGAGACCAGTGAGAGAGTTTTTAAAGACTTGTTCAAATCCGAGGAATTTGATGATCCCTAAATAAACACTTGGATGAAATCTTAGGCCCCCTTTATACGGGCCAATTGCGCTATTAAACTGAACACGGAATCCACGATTCACATGAATTTCTCCATTATCATCAATCCAAGGAACACGAAACATAAATTGTCTTTCGGGTTCCACAATTCGTTCAAGTATCTTATACTTGCGAAATTCAGGGTGTTTTTCTACAGCAGGAGTAAGTGATTCTAACACTTCTTTTACTGCCTGATGAAATTCTTTTTCACCAGGGTTTTTAACAACAACTTTATCATATACAGCATCGATGCCTGACATTATTTTGTTACCAACCTATCGAGTTCTTATTCATCGAACGATTTTTATGTTGACTTGGGAGGAATTAGCCCTTTTCAAGTTTCTGTCTTGGAAACTTGTTCTGATTTCCGGAGGAAAATGTAGGTTTAAACCATTTTTTACTCTTTAAGTCTCCTCTAAGAACCTTCGTAATACAATTTTATACTCTCTGGTATAATGTAATCCCAGATTTCACGTATAAATGCGAATAATTAGTAAAAAATCTCTATCAAAAAAAAAAGAGCTCGAAGTATATTTTGGTAAAGGTAGGGAAAATTTAATCAAAGGGAAAAAACTAGATCCTGACTAGATTCTGATGCCCATTCCTCCCCCTAGTCATTCTAACATAGATGAAGTTAAATTTGATTACAAACCTAAATATCAAATATTCCATGAACTCATGATCAAACGGATAAATAACGTTTTGCTCGTTTCAAGTTATTATGATAATTTTATCCTAGAAGAGGATGGAAGGCTCTCTGATCAAATTTTTGAAGAATTTCATAATTTAAATCTCCGAACTCTTCCTGTAATTACTCGGGTGGCAACTGCGAGTGAGGCGTTAAGTCTACTGAAAGAACAGACTTTTGATCTAGTTATTACCATGAGACGGCTGGGAGACATTGATGCTTTTTCTTTTGGTTCACAAGTAAAAGAGATACAAAAGATACCTGTCATCCTCTTATTGAATAACCCTGCGGATGTACCATACTTACCAGATGCTACTTCAGGAGAAGGAATCGATAAAATCTTCCTATGGAATGGAGATTCCACGGTATTTGTTGCTATCATTAAACACCTTGAAGATAAAATGAATGTGGAGCACGATACCCGTGTGGGTTTAGTTCGAGTAATAATTGTAATTGAAGACTCTATCCGCTATTATTCTATTTTTCTTACTAATATCTATAGTGAAATTATGAAACAAACACATAGGTTAATTTCTGAAGGAGTTAATGATTATTACCATTTACTACAAATGCGAACAAGACCGAAAATATTGTTAGCTTCGAATTTTGAGGATGCTTTGAGATATTATGATGACTACAAGCAGTATGCTATCGGAATTATTACTGATGCCAGATTTCCTCGTGAAGGAATACTAGATGAATCTGCAGGGTTGACCTTTATTAAAATAATCAAGAAAGATAATCCCACTCTTCCAATTGCTTTACAATCTAGTAACGAAAAGAATCGGATCCGTGCCGAAAGTTTAGAAGTGTTTTTCATTAATAAATTCTCCAGGAAATTACTCAAAACGATCCGTAGCTTTATGCTCAATTATCTTGGATTTGGAGATTTTAAATTTCGGTTAAGCGATGGAACAGAAGTCAGCAGAGCAAAAAATATATTGGAACTTGAAAGAGCGATAGCTGCTGTTCCCGAAGAATCATTGATTTATCATGGATCAAATGACCATTTTTCAGGCTGGTTAATGAATCGGGGAGAATTTGAAATTGCTCAGAGAATTAAACCTCGTAAGGTATCTGAGTTTTCGAAACCTGAGGAATTACGTGAGTTCTTACTCTCAGCGGTTAACTCTATCTTAATAGAAAAGACTGGAGGAGTTATTAATGACTTCTCAAGAGATTCTTTTCATCCTTCAATTCGTTTTACTCGACTTAGACCCGGTTCTCTAGGAGGTAAAGGACGTGGGATTGCTTTCCTTCAATTTCTTTTAAACTCATTTCTCTTATCTGACGAATTATCCGAAACCATTTCAATTCGGATACCTAAAACATATGTTATCGGTACCGATGAGTTTGACCATTTTATGGATGACAATGAGGAGCTCTATGATGTTGCTTTATCCGATGCTTCTGATAAGGATATTAAAAAGAGTTTTCTTAAGGCCAAATTAGATGTTAAACTAGTTAAGGATCTTCGATTTATATTAAGAACTCTTGTAGCCCCTCTTTCGGTTCGCTCTTCCAGTTTATTGGAAGATTCACAGTTTCAGCCTTTTGCAGGAGTATTCGAGACTTACATGCTTCCAAATAATCAGGACCTGAAGACCCGAGTGAAACTTCTATGTAATGCTATCAAATTGGTTTTTGCGTCTTCTTTCTTAAAACAGGCCAAAAGCTATGCAGAATCAACTGGACAGTCAGTAGACGAATCTAAAATGGCTGTAGTCATTCAGCAGGTTGTAGGAAGAATAAGACCAAATAATTTATCTTATCCATGTTTTTCTGGAGTAGCCACCTCTTATAATTATTATCCTATTGGGGATTATATGTTACCAGAAGATAGAATTGTGTTTTTGGCTGCAGGTTTAGGTAAAACGATTGTAGATGGCGGATTAACTTATAGGTTTTCTCCTAAATATCCAGAAATTAGTTTTTATTCTACTCAAGATCAAATGTTTGCGAACAGTCAGAAACAGTTCTTTGCAATAGACCTTGATTCTAAATCTACTTCCTTTGAACGAGGAGAAGACTCGTTTCTCGTGAATTCGAGTATTTTCGATTTAGATCCAGAGACACTTCAAAATATTGCAGATACTTTTGACTATAATGATCAAGCCATTAAACCAGGGTATAGAGGGGATGGAGCTCCAGTTATTGCTTTTAGTAATCAATTAAGGTATGGAGGGGTTCCTTTTGCAAAATTATTTACAAAAATCTTACGATTAGGAGAACAGACCATGGGTAGTTCTGTTGAGATTGAGTTTGCAGGGAATTTTCAACAGGATCGAGGTAAGAAAACAACATTTTACTTGTTACAGATTCGTCCTTATACCCAATATGAGGTCATTCTGGATGAAGAAAAAGAGGATGTCCTAGAAAATCAAATTCTGATTAAATCTTGCCTTGCCTCAGGTAATAGAATTATTTCCGATATTCACGATATTGTGTATGTTAAACCTGAAGCATTTGACAAGTTAAAAACTCAAAAAATGGTTTCAGAGATCGGAGAAATTAACAAAAGGTTAAAAAGGAAAGGAACACCCTATATTCTGATTGGGTTTGGTCGCTGGGGAACGTTCGATTCATCATTAGGTATACCTGTTAAATGGCATCATATATCCGGAGTACAGGTTATCATTGAAGCTGGTTTAAAGGATTTTCAAGTAGAACATTCTCAAGGAAGTCATTTCTTCCAGAATATCACCACAGCCAATATAGGTTATTTATTCATCAATTATAAGTCAAAGGAAGATACAATTGACTGGCAGTGGCTTTTAGAACAAGAATCTGTTGTCGAGGATATGGTTTATTTTCGTCATGTCCGAGTCCAAAATCCCTTTTATGTTCGAATTGATGGACGTAAACGTGAAGGGTTTGTGCTTAAACCAGATCTCTGACAAGTATTCCCTTTTTATTCTTATAATTTAACTTTTCTAAGGTGTTTTTCTCCTTGAATAGAATAGAAGTTACCGAAGTCGAAAAAAAACTGAAGGTCTGGAAAAATATCAAGTTTTATTTCCCCTACAAAGAATTAACAGGAGTTCCAAAATGGCGAACTGCTGTCTTGACATGTATGGATTGCCGTATAACCTCCAATGTATTCGGAGTCGAAGATCCAGGTGAAATGACGATTCTTCGTAATGCAGGAGCGCTCTTAACTCCTGATAGCCTTCGTTCCCTCTTGATTGCCATCTATGAACTTCATGTACGTAATATTTTCGTGTGTGGTCATACTCAATGTGGTGGGCAAATGTCACAGCGAAGAATGGATAAGACAATCAATAAGATATCAAAACAGGCCCATTCTCCCCCTGAGACAGTTTTAGAAATTCTTGGAGTAAAGAACGCTAGCCAAGCTTTCTTAGGCTTTGAGGATGTTTCCCAACAAGTCATGAAAACTGTTTCTTTAGTTAAAAATCACCCGCTTATTTCCCCTATGGGTGTTCATGTAAGTGGATTTGTGTACGATACTCAGAGTGGAGAATTTGTTAAGATTCTCTAATTTGTGACCAAAATTCTACATACATGGCTTTTTCATTCTTCTCGGGAAGTGAATCTAGAAAGATTAACTTCTGAAGGTTAGGTACACTGTTTTTAATATGGGAGGTATATTTTTGAATTATGATATCTGCATCATCTGGGTTTTCAATTTTTATAATGCAAAGGACTCGTGCAGGATGTTCATTTGATGTTACTAGGAGTAATAGGTTAATGATGTTATCTAAGAGAAATATAGGATCGATTGTAAGATCTATTGTGACTAGATTGAACCGTTTTTCCGTTAGAGGTGTAGGTAGAGTAAATACATTGCCGATATGGTAAGAAAAATTAGGGTACTCATCTTTCAATAAATAAAGAAATGGTTTAAATTGGGGAGAAATTTCTATTGCGAAGAGCGATTCGATATTTTGCTCAAGGATATACTTACAAAAGCCTCCAGCACTCGCTCCTATATCTAAAACTTGATCATTAGGATAAAAAGGAATTTCAGCTTGATTAACAAACAAATCGAGTTTTTGATATCCAAGTGGATTAGTGAATTTAATTAATATTGATTTATCTAATATTATATCATCAGTTTTCTTCACTATGTAAGCTGGTTTCATACATTGCTTCGTATTCACACGTACTCCCTTATTTCGGATAAAGCGGTTTGCCTTCGATCGTGAAGAGATAAAACCTTTATTAACAAGCCATTCGTCAAGTCTCATGATTTTCATCATTTGCAGATTTATCTTTTCTCAATCGCCAGGACTTTTTCCCCTGTTTTTTTTTCTCTTGGAAACGTTTTTCTTCACGTAATATCCGTTGGACCGTTCTGAAAGACTTACCCAAATAAGACAGCTAAGAACAATGATTCCCAACCATCTTTGGAGCTATTCTTCCTGATTCATAGACGCATGCCTGCTTAGATGCAGGTCTTACCGCCTCTCCACAGGCGTTTAAGGTCTCCGCGGAACTCTCGGCGACCTGATTGATTAGGAGCGTTTCTTCTTTTAAACTTATGTAACTCTCTGATCTAAATCAAAGTTGCTTTTTTCCTGTTATTCCAGGATCAAGAGGTCAAATAGTTTCTCGTTTTAAACAGCATCTCATGAGTTCGGTCTACTGCTCTATTTTTCCCATATTTTCTGTTCTCTTCCCCTTTCCTTTGCATTATTGCTTTTATTCTCTTCTCTTTTCCCTGGGATATCTGTTCATATTTGTCTCTATTTATCCACAGAAATATTGACTATTGTCAACCCCTATCCCTTTTCGAGGCATGATTTCACAAACTATTTTTCTTTATCTTAATTTTATATTACAAGACTTACTTGTATTAATTCTTCTCTTACACTTTTTCTAAAATTTACTTAGAATATACAGATTCGGCCGTATTCGACTACCTCTGTCTCTTTGAAATTTAAATGTTACATAACTTATTGAAGTATGTATGGTTCCCTCTGAACAAAAATCCCAAAACGTGATGGATGAATCGCGTTCGAACTCTGATGATTATTTAGAGCGTAAATATGGCAAAGAGCCAAAAATTTCTTCAAAGGAACTAAAACAACGTCGATGGAACTGGCATTAGATAAGCTAAATGATTTTCCTATAATAAAAAATACTTCCACCAACATTAGGCTAGTATCTATACATTGATGTCCTCCTAGTTGTTTACGCTCACTTTTTCTTTGAGATTTCCAACTAGATAACAAATTATTTATACAGAGTTTCATTTCTTACAGCTATTCCTTTGAGAGTGATATCTTATGGGCAGAAGAGATTTAGGAAAGTTCTTACTAGTAGGTTTATTGAGCCTTATTATTGGTGTAGGGTGTATCTATCTTGGTACTGTGGTTTTTGAAACTGGAGACATGTTTTTTCTGGTTATAATTGGTATCCTATTATCTGCATTAGGTCTTTTCCTAATCGCTTTATTTATTGCTCCTGGAACCATGCTTAAGATACTGAGACAGAGATAAACACGATTTCCACAACTAATCTCCTTGTGACACCAAATATAGGATCTGAGAGGGGGGAATATTTTTTTCCTCACCACACATTTTATTGAATTACCCTGGTTGTACCCCATCGAAACTAGTCTATTTCTTGTGTTTTCAGTTTTAAAGGTTCAGGTTCTGGAATCCATGATTTAAAAATGAAATTAATTAAAATATACTCAGAAGAACAGTGACTTCAAGAGATAATAATTCCAAATATAATATTGATAAAAAAGTAAAAATTGTAGGTGGATTCACAATAGGAGAACTTTTTTTTAGCAAGTCTCCTCGTAGGATATTTCTTTTTAGCTTTTAAACAGATTAGATATAATGAATTTGGTCTAAATCAAGACACAAAGGTCAAAAAATTGAAGATAAGGTCTATGAGAAAGGATTGTATCATGTTGGAATATTTCATCGGTTTATTAAATTCCCAGGAACAGTCCAAAAGATTGAATTCTTTACTACATTAGGAACCTCTGGAGATTCTTTAGGCCCGTTCTGAAAGACTTACCCAAAGAGGACTGGTAAAAATAATTAGGAATAATTATTACAAACAGTCCTTGGAGCTGTTCTTCCTGATTCATCGACGCGAGCCTGCTCAGATGCAGGTCTTACCGCC
>NJBF01000062.1 GCA_003144275.1 Candidatus Heimdallarchaeota archaeon B3_Heim | reverse complement strand
TAAAATTGGTGGGTTGGATGCCTGACAGGATAACTTGGGACCAATATTTCCTTGAAATAGCCAAGACGGCTTCAAAGAGGGCAAGCTGCTTTCGCGGCAAAAAGGTCGGCGCCGTTTTGGTAAAAGGCAACCAGATTCTTGCAACAGGCTATAACGGTGCTCCCAAGGGAGTGAAGGACTGCCTTGAATTGAATGAGTGCCTTAGGGCAAAGAACAATATTCCAAGCGGTGAAAGGCTTGAGTTCTGCATGGCAACGCATGCAGAGCAAAATGCTGTTGCACAGGCGGCTTCACAGGGCATTGCAACAGACGGCGCAATACTTTACACTACGCGCGCTCCCTGTGTTTTGTGCGCAAAACTGCTCATCAATGCAGGCGTCAAAGAAATCATTTTTCTGGAAGAGGAAAAGGACGAGCTAAGCAAGGGCCTTTTGGAACAAGCAGGTGTTGAAAAGATCAAAGTGACAGTACTAACTGGCCTGAATGCCAGAACCTGGAGCTCTTGTGAAAGTGATGCTTGATACCCAACCTGAGAAACAACAGTGTTTGAAAAATGGGGACGCATTCTGTCAATATCGAATTAATAAAGACTCCCACTCAGCAACTGAACCAAGCTCAAACTGATTAATTATCAGTAAATCTTCGAGTAAAATCCCAAAAGTGTTTGGCATTACAAGTGAATAAGATGAATATCTTTCAGATTTTAGCAATTTGTGGAATGATGAGTCCAGTCGTGTATACGCTGATGTGGATTGTTGGTGGAATGTTACGACCCGAGTACAGTCATATTAGAGATGACGTAAGTTCACTCATGGCAACAGGAGCCCCGAGAAAACGGTTATTCGATGCATTTATCATAACTTCAAGTGTCTTATTATTTGTCTTTTATCTGGGAGTCCATGACGGGATAAATAATGGACAGGGGTCAATGGTAGGTCCCATGTTATTATTGGTGAGTTCCGTTCTGGGAATATGCGTGGCACTTTTCTTCCCCTTGGATGCTGGGGGTGAATTCCAAACGTTCAGAGGAAAAATGCATATCGTCTTGATAGTAACATCAGGAATATTGACAATTGCAGGAATGGTCGCTCTTTGGCTTCGTTTAGAATCCATAGAAGGGTGGCAGACCTTTGCCACATATTCACTTCTTTCAGCAATCGTTTCCCTTATTCTTGTCATTCTAGCAGGAATTTACGCAAATACGAAATATAGAGGCATAGTTGAACGATTCATGGTGACCGCCTATCAGCTCTACTACTTTGTCTTGGCCCTGATGGTCTTTCTCACGAATTAAGTGAGGTCATTAAGTGAAGTTGACCCAGCTGAGTTCGAACCAATAATTACCAGTTTATTGCAGAGGAAAGTAAGAAAAGAAACAAGTAAAATAATTACAGATAAAATGATATGAGGACGCTTAAATAGATGGAATTAGCACAAATTGGAATAGGATTATTTATTGTAGCTCACGGACTAGTACATATAATGTTTGAATTTAATATCCAAGATCCGAACAATGAGAAGAATGTTGGCTGGTCAGGGGAATCGTGGGTACTGTCCAACTTCTTGAATGAGAATACAGTTAAATTAGCAGGCAGAATACTCTGGGGACTAGTAATAGTAGGTTTTGTGGTCGCTGGGCTTGGATACTTAGAATTTCCAGTCTTTATTGATTGGTGGGAAATAACGATCATTCTCTCGTCTGCTCTTTCACTTGTCTCATTCGTGCTGTTTTGGAACGGATTAGGGCCGAGTCCATGGTATTATATAGTAGGAATAATTCTCGATGCCGTTTTCTTGATGTTACCCTTATTCAATTCTAATCTATGAATATCAATAACACGAAATAGGAGAAAAACTCATAAACTATTGTTACACTATTTTGAAGAAATAAGATGGATTAAGTGAGAATGTGATTTGAAAGGTGATTACTACCATGATCATTTTTGTCCGACAAAGCGAGATTACTCGTATTCGCTAACCTCTCCCTCTCTCTTACATTCATAAAAAGCCTCCCTCCATAACCTCTTCCAAGTGAGGTGATGAAAAGAAAAATTCCTAAATTCTTGGGTTTTATTCACTTGTAACTACGTGAGACGAGTTACCTGTCAAAGGCAAGAGAAGAATGACCCTTTAGGCGTGAGAGGTATTAGCGCTGGGGATATCAGCAGTAAGGATGCTTCAAGTAGTCCCAATGAATAGTAACCCTTTTAGTGGTGCTAATCTGCCGGATAGCGGATGTGTGACTCATCCTGTCCAGAACTCTTTTCAAGAGTTGTCTGACAAATCTAGTCATGAAAGCAATAGTATGTGAAAAATTTGGTACCGCCGATGTCCTTGAACTGAAAGACATAGAAAAACCTATCCCTAAAGATAATGAAGTCCTAATTAGAAACTACGCTTCTGCAATGCAAGCATTGGATATCACTTTTCGGAGTGGTAGGAAGGTATTATCTGGAGTATTTAGAATAGTAGCGACTGGAATCAGAAAACCACGGAAGAAGGTTGTTGGTCTGGATTTTTCTGGAGAAGTAGTCGCTGTAGGGAGGAAAGTAACACAATTTAACGAAGGAGATCAAGTTTATGGAGGAACAATGAATGGAGGCGCTTGTGCTGAATATATGCGCCTTCCTATAAATAATAGAATAGCAATAAAACCAAAAAATATGAGCTTTCAAGAAGCAGTAGCAGTGGTTGGAGGTGCAATACCCGCATTAGCAGCTCTCAAGGATAAAGCACAAATTCAAGGTGGTCAGAAAGTTCTTATCAATGGCGCCTCTGGAGGAATTGGTACCTTCGCTGTCCAAATTGCTAAAAAAGTATATGATACTGAAGTGACTGGTGTATGCGGTACGAGTAATATAGATATGGTAAAGGATCTCGGTTCAGATTACGTGATTGATTATACAAAAGAAGATTTTACAAAAAATGGCCAAATTTATGATGTCATATTTGATGCTGTGGGAAAAAACAATTTTTCGAATTGTAAGAATTCTCTCTCTCAAAAAGGAATCTACGTAACGGTTGATTTTTTAATCCCAGATTACATCGATTACAACTGATTACTAGTATATTTACCAGCAAGAAAATGAAAGGCGGCATGCTCGGAGATTTCAGTGATCTGAATTTATTACGAGAATGGATTGAAGAAGGAAAGATCAGATCAGTTATTGACCGAGTGTATCCATTAAGCCAGACTGCAGATGCTCATCGATATTATGAAGCAGGTCACGCTAAAGGTAGAGTTGTTATTGCCATAGATTGATGAATCAAAACCAGGGGGATTTCTTTCTGTTTATTCTTTTCTTCAGTATTTGTCAGTAGTTAGTTTTTTCCGGATAGCGGATATATGACTCATCCTGTCCAGAACGCGGTTTTACTGCGTTGTCTGACAAATTTAGTCATGGTTATAATCCATTAGATTCATTTATCTCGAATCTACTAGCGAATTTCGAATATACAAATCCTACTACAATTGAAATAACGTCCAGAAGACAAAAACAGACGATTGTCACTAAAGTCCCAGATATTCTGGTTACTTCTGTTTAATTCGAATCTTGTGTTTAGTTCCAGATATAATCAGATCTTGTTCCAAAGTATTCAACGCCGTCCTGAGTTGCTTGACTTCATACTTCTTTTTCCACTCAGGATTCTTTCTGGATAAGAGAGACCCTAATTGTTGTAATGAGATAGAATCAGATTTATTTTCTTGGAAGAATTTCTCGACGACTTGTAATATGAATGTTCTAGCAGAATCAATATCCTCCTTTGGAATAGCTTTGATTGTTGAAATATAAACCTGTTTATCCTGTTCTTTGAGTTTATATTTCGAGGCTTCTAATTTAAGGAGGGATTTGAGATGTTTGATTTTGGTTTTTTCTTTCCAGTTAGGTTCACGTTTCGACAACTCAATCCCAAGACTACTAAGAAGAATGGATTCTTTGGGAGTACGTGTTAACATTTCTAACAGTAACGATTCCACAGTGATCAACATGTGTTTTACATGTGACTCTATTCGGAGTTTTTCCTTTTCACTTTTTACTTCAATACTCTGAATCTTTGAGATGAGTTCGGCTTCTCCTCGCAATTTGTAAGGAATCCCCTTCTCTTTGAGAAAATCTATAGTAATTTCTATCTTTTCATCTACCAGCTTGTACATCGTCTTAGAAACAGTTTTAGGAGCACCATGGACAAGACGAATTATCACTCCGGCATGTTTGGCAGTTTCAATGGCAGGGATGAAATCACGATCCCCGGCAATAAGGACAATTAAATCAGTGGTACCCGTAGTGGCTAGATGGACAAGTTCAACGGCTAATGCAACATCAACCCTCTTCTGAACAGGCGTCGTGATGACCTTTTCACAATGAGGACAGGTAATATCTCTTGGAACGAGCTCTCCAAGGTAGACTTCAAACCGATCAAGAAGCTGAAGGCTATCATGGAAAGATTGTGTATGTTGTTTTTTACCGTCAAAATAATAAGCTCTAATTCGATAGGCTGGCATACAAAGAACATTAGCTAGTGCAACTAGATCAACGAACTTTAAATCAAGATGTTCAACCACTTTACGCCAATAGCCCCCATCAATTACAACAGCAGCTTTGGACGGAAAATTGGGTTTATTAACAGAAAAAGGATCGAGAACCATGTGTGTCTCTCCCGTAAAGGTATCCATAATTCCATGAATAAAACAAACAAACTCTTTGTTTCAATCCCGAAGGAAGAACAAAACAGTATTGTTTAATTTTGATTCATGAAATTACAGAGTAAGTAACGTCTAATCTCTAGGAATAAAAAGCTTTCCTTGGGATCATCAGGGATTAATCTATAAGATTTAATTTAACGGTAGTAACCGCTGTGTTAACAAAACTAAAAACTAAGGCCAAAGATCTTAAGATGGAGACCTATACTTTATATCTGGTGTATAAAGACGCTCGAGTCTCTTGGTGGAAACGATTATTTCTAGGAATAGTCATAGGATATGCGGTTAGCCCGATTGATCTTATTCCCGATTTCATCCCTGTTCTAGGCTATGTAGACGATTTAATCTTAGTACCTATCGGGATTTCTATCGCACTAAAGCTAATTCCAAAAGAAGTCATTGAAGACTGTAGAAGAAAAGCAAGGGAAGAAAAGAAGAAAGAAATGCCAATTGGAAAGAAAACCTCTCTTCTTATACTAATGATTTGGATCGTCGGATTGGGACTTCTTCTTATATGGGTTATTGATGGGTTGAGGATACTCTTAACCTGAAAAATTGATATCTAATGAATAACGGAAAATCAAAAGAAAAAGGAACAAATCGGAGGAAAGGGAGATGGTAGTAAGGACCATCATTTGTAGTATTTACTTATCTAATAATCTGATTCTCGTATTCTCATTTTAGTTGTACCAATCAACTACTTTTTATAGGCGTAGGGGATAAAAGAACATAAGATGTCTGAAAACAAAAAGGACACCAATAAATCCAATGATGAACGAAGATATGCTGTACCTCAAGGGTATAGTTGGTACGGTATACCAAGCGGCCATTCTCATTCTGGGAAGCATCTACAGAAAGGAGGGATGACTGAATCTATAAATGAAAAATGGCTTTATACAAGGAGCTTATTCGTTACCATAGTTTCAGTTTGTTTCTTAGGTTTTATATTGGTAGATCAAGGCATTAATGAAGATACATGGGGATTTTTCGGATTTTGGTCAATAGTCTTTATAATTGCTGCTTTCTTCACATTCAAATCAAGGCGAGATCTAAAGAAGATGGAAAATGACAGCTTGAATGAACGGCAAAAAGTTTCTTAATTTTCTGGGTCTTAAATAATTTTTAAAACGGTTATAGGCTAGAGATTCATATCGGAATAAAGCAAAAGGAAAAAGTTTTTATTCTATTTTGTCAAATAATAAGAGATAATCAAATGTGAGGATTGAAATATTGAAGGATATAACTATTGTAGTAGAAAATAAGCCTGGTGCTCTTGCTGATTTAGGAGAAACCCTAGGTAAGGAAAATATCAATATGGAGGGCCTTTGTGGAACTTTATGTGAAGGAGAAGATTTAATACATATTTTGGTTGAAAACCCAGGAAAAGCATACAATGTACTCGAACGAGCTGGTTTTAAGATAAAATCACAACGGGAAGTGCTGGTTGTTGAAATTAAAGACATTGTGAAAAAACCAGGTTCAGGAGGAAATTTGTTTCGCAAACTAGCCCATGAAGAGATAAATATTGATTTGATCTATTTGGCAGAAAATAATAGACTAGTTATTGGAGTAGATGACCTAAAAAAGGCTAAAACTGTCTTGTAAGATCATCCAATTACTCAGATGTCGTGTAAGAGTAAAACTAAGTATTGCCCCAATTGTGAATCAGAACTTCCTTTAGAAGGTTAATATTGCTCTCCTTAGTGATGTATTTTCTCTACTTCAGAAGTGGATTCAAAATTAACATTTCATTTATGCCAAAAAAGTGGGGGATGAGTATAGCGATTGTTATTCTCCTAGCTCTTTCAGGATGGCCTTCGCCAATAATGGAACAACAAAAATTTTCGTTAGAAGAGATAAATGTGTAACTTGATTAATACTCTTTCTGGATCTTATTCTCTATTAATAATCACGTAGCTAATAAACATGGAGAATGATATCTGAAAAGACATTTTGTACAGTAGATACATCATCTAATGATGTTACATAGAATTTTATGAGATAAGAAGTATCTGTTGTTAAAAGATCCTTTATTTTGGTAAGTTTAGGTCCTTTTTGATCTTCAGAATTGAGAACTACTTTGTGGAAAGACTTTATGATAAAAACTCTATTTATAATGTACCAGTCATTGGAACCGGAAAGCGAAGAAATGAAATCCTATGTTCTAAAGTATGGTATTATGTAGGAACTCAATTATTTTACTATTCAAGATTCAGATCAAAAATTGAGGTACGGTGATTGAGATGGCATTAGATGATCTAACAAAAAAGAGAATTCTAAAGGAAGGAGGAGCAGGAATACTATTAACGATAATCGTTGTGTTTTCAGGAATTTTTATTGCGAGTGATTATTTTGGAGAGCTCCTTATTCCAGGTACTAAAGGAGAAGATCCCCTTTACACCATTCCAGGACCAATTAAGACCAGTTTTGGGACATACGTTCCGTATGAAGCCTCACTCAATTTTACACCCATCCTCCAACCGTACACCATCGACTCAGATCTAAGCAATGTAGTAAACTATAATCCGTCTAATTCGTTCTTTGAAGTATTAACAGGGGAAGCTAAAAGCCTATTAGTACAGAACGGTTTTGTCGTCATACCATCTGATTATCAACAAATATATGACATTTACACAGAAAATGAAGAGAGTGGTATTCCCAGTTTTGTTACTACTGATGCTGTACTCCATGCTTATCATGTTCTGTATGATAATGCCCTTCGCTCAATAGAAGGAGATATCTTTTGGTTTTTGCTTCGAAATCTCACCATAAATATGATGGATGTCTCACGAACTCAATATCTACACGCACTCAGCGAAGGCAATTCCCCCAATGTTGAAGAAGCGGCCCGGAAGAATCTTGCATTCTTCTCAATTGCACAGACATTACTTGACCCGATGTCAAACAGTGATCCACTGGTGGAGACATTAGTAGCAGCAGAATTAGCTTTAATCGAAGCTCATTCAACAATAACTTCATCACCCCTCTTTGGTTATTTAGAGGACTATTCCCAATACAAACCCCGAGGCCATTATACTCGAACCGAAAAATTGGAACAGTTTTTCAAAGCCATGATGTGGTATGGACGAATGAGCTTTCGATTAAACCCGAGCGATAATCGAGGAATGAATGAAACCAGGCAAGCAGTATTAATAGCACTAGGGATAGCCCAATTAGAAGGAAATATAGACTATTGGTCAGACATCTATGAACCAACAGTATTTTTTGTGGGAAGTGCAGACGATCTTATTTACTCTGATTATCTTGAGATGATTGGAAAAGTCCTAACTTCTCCAGTAGAGCTTGAAACAGTTGAAAATAACTCAGTGATAGAGAAAATTATCCAAGAAGGGCTTCTTTATCGCAATCCCCGGATATTATCGTCAGTGATCCCTGATACTCAAGATGCAAGTAATGAAACAAAAGGCCTCCGCTTTATGGGACAACGCTTTATTCCAGATTCATATATCTTCCAAAAACTTGTCCATGATAGTGTGAGGAATAGACTTTTTCCTACCGCGTTAGATATTTTTGCCGTCTTCGGCTCAAATCGGTCAAAAGAACTATTAACAGAAGAAGCAGCTCTATATCCGGATTATCTTCCCAAAAGAAACGAATTAGAAACTGAATATGCTCTCTATAACCTAACTGTGTGGACGCAAAACCTGTACTGGTTATGGTTGTATTCATTGACCCCACTCTTAAATCCGAAAGGTACGGGTTATCCAACGTATATGCAGACCCCTGCTTGGGTAGATAAAGAATTAATAACGGCTTTAGGCTCATGGACAGAATTAAGACATGATACAATTCTCTATGCCAAGCAAAGTTACACAAAGTTCGTATCAATGCCACCTGAACCCGAACAAGGATATGTGGAGGCAAATCCCGAGTTATTTGCTCGCTTAGCAAGTCTAGCCTCTCTTACCTTTGAAGGATTGAGCAGTCGTAGTTTGATGCCAGATATCATCAATAATCGCTTAACGCTGCTTCTAGAAACACTATTTAGCTTAACCGAAATCACGATTAAGGAACTCGAAAATAAGCCTTTGAAAAGTAGTGAAGTAGATCTTATAGAAAATATCGGGTATACTTTAGAGGGTATAGTAAATATCAATGAATCGGTTTATTATACGGATACAGATTCCCGAATGGCACTAGTAGCAGATGTACATACGGATCCATACTCAGAAAAAGTATTAGAAGAGGGAGTAGGTAATCCATTTGTAATCTTTACAGTAAATGAGGTGAATGGAGAATTAATACTCTCACGCGGAGCAATATTCTCTTATTACGAGTTTGAACAACCTCTAGCGGAAAGATTGACTGATGAAACATGGCAAGAAATTCTTGATCAAGGAAATGCCATACCTGAATTACCTTCATGGGTAGAGAGCTTCATAGCCACTGATAAGTTCATTTCTCAGGCAACTCTCTACTTGCTTACCACCCCTATGTCAAGGTTTTCGTGGAAAGAAATATCAACCATTTAATCTCGATCTAAATTTTGAGAGGAAAGAGAACTTCTTAGGAGCGTGGAGAGCACTCCAATGCCGTCTGCGAAAAACACAGAGGAGATTGAATCCCAACTTACGGGAAAAACGCTATTAACCTATTGGTATTTATTAGTAAACTCAGAGGTAACTGTAAGAGAATTAACAGGAGAAATGAAATTTTCAAGTCCGAGTATTGCGTCTCATCATTTGAATAAGCTTTTAACATTAGGAATTGCGGATAAAGACGAGACGGGAAAATATTATTTAACCAAGTATGTACCAGTGGGAATACTGCAACATTTCATTCAATTTCGAGGAATTTTATTACCCCGTTTTTTCTTTCTCGCAGTTTTTTTTACCAGTCTGCTATTCTTAAGCATACTATGGATGATAACGATCGCTCCGGGAATTTTTGATCGGATACTATTTGTGATCTTCTGTCTAGTAGGAATAATTGTCTGTTGGTGGGAAACTTATCGGCTTTATCGGTTGAAAATACTTTAGGATACGAAGTCATTCAATACGTAAGTCAGCGTATTCTCCCAGAAGGAGAGACATGAGAAAAATAAGTGATCAGAAGTCACTAAAATTTGATATATGAAATAGAAAGAAAACTATATGGAAAAAAGGGAGGCGATTCTTTGCTAGAAACCCCCTACACCGAACGGGGACTAGAGTCGCTACAATTTTATTCTCCCCTATGGAATTAAGATCGTTTTCTAATTCCTGGTTACAGAAGGAAATATGTTTGGTAGGTTTGATTATTACTATTTCTTCTTTAGTTGAGAATCTCGCCATTTTTTATAATTTTTAAGACAGGAGGTACAACAGAAATAATGAGGAACTTGATCAAATTTTCCGACCTCGTAACTGCTTTCAAGTTGCTTACCACAGTATTCACACATCACATTCAATAATTTAGTGCCTTTAGGAATTCTATGAGGTTTGATAAGAACTCTTTTCTTTATGAAAGAAATTTTAGCATGCTCGACTTCTGGTCTTTTCATCAGAGATTCAAATAGTTGATCAGATTCTAAAAAACTACAATGCTGGGAAACAATGGTGACATTATATTCATCCATGACCTCGTAAACGACTCTTATTAAATCTGAGGAGGATAAGAACTCAAACAGCTCGTCTTTATTATCTGGGTTTACTTTAAGTGTTATGATGGCCGCTCCATCAGGAGTCATCGTGTGAGGATTCAAATGGAGACCAATATAATCGAAAACACCTATTTTTTGTAGTTTTTCAATTCTGGACTTAATACTTGGAACAGAAAGATTGAGTTCTTCACCAAGTTGTGAATAAGTCATTCTCCCATTTTTATTCAAACGCTCAAGTATTATTAAATCTTTCTGGTCGAGTTCAATAGACAAGAATATCAGGCAACCTCAAATTAATGCATAAAACGAGTATATAGTGAGATAAGGATTAAATCACTCTCTAACTAGGGAACAATTAGGATGTTATTTGGTAATTTCATAAATATACCTCTGATCAATTCATGACTAGATTTGTCAGACAACTCTTGAAAAGAGTTCTGGACAGGATGAGTCACACATCCGCTATCCGGCAGATTAGCACCACTAAAAGGGTTACTATTCATTGGGACTACTTGAAGCATCCTTACTGCTGATATCCCCAGCGCTAATACCTCTCACGCCTAAAGGGTCATTCTTCTCTTGCCTTTGACAGGTAACTCGTCTCACGTAGTTACAAGTGAATAAAACCCAAGAATTTAGGAATTTTTCTTTTCATCACCTCACTTGGAAGAGGTTATGGAGGGAGGCTTTTTATGAATGTAAGAGAGAGGGAGAGGTTAGCGAATACGAGTAATCTCGCTTTGTCGGACAAAAATGATCATGGTTTAAAATTTTAACTATAGAAGATTCATACTAAATTCTCTAATCTAAGATTATATGAAGTGAGAACAATATTTATGACAGTAGACATTCGAGTTTATAATTATAGAATTAGGTAGTACAAATCTCGACGATCAATTGATCAAAAGAAATTCTCATTGAAAAAAAAAAGTATCTCGACTAAATTTTTTAATGCGGATTATCTTAAAGCTATTTTTAATAAGGCATTAAATGGACTTTTGGTACTTCTTGATCCAAGTACTAATAGGCAATAAACCGTTTGTTTCATGTGGAAAGTGTCATTCGTGATCCTTTCCACAATTCTCCATAAATTTCACAATTTCTCGTTACAATTGATGAAGAGGAGAATTGTATACAAATTTGCTTGAGAAAGTAAAGAGGGATATATGGTTTATCTTATAGTTAGGTAGGTTTTCTAACCTCAATTCCCAAAATCATGTCACTTGGTAGTAGTTCCATAAAGAAGAAAAATTAGAGAGAAAAGAAAATGATACAACAATTGCTTACGATTCTCGATGAGGGAGATCATATGACTGATGGCTTTGGAATGATGGGAGATTTTGGAGGAGGATGGTGGATGTGGATACTGATCATTGGAGGGATGTTAATAGTTCCAATATTAGCTATCTGGACCTATCAAGATGCACAGCGATACGGTGAGAATGCAGCATTGTGGGCACTCGTCGTTTTCTTTACTATGGGCCTTGGGGTTCTTTTGTATATGATGGTACGAAATCCCAATCGTTCTCCTCTGTCAGTGAATCCTCAGCCATCTCCAGCACGTCCCTCGCAAAATAGTCCAAGCACCAAAGTCACATTTTCCTCCCCAACCCAAAACATCCCAAAAACTGAATGGGAAGATAGAGGAGAATTTTGTGAAAATTGCGGGGCAGAATTGACTGTAACAGCTAGCTATTGTCCTAAGTGCGGAGAAAAGAGAGACTTTAAACATTAAGAACCCTTAAATACGGTACCCAAGGACCAACGGATTCCTTGTACCGTAAAGCTAAGGACTCAGTAATTTGAAAGAGATGGGTTAAATCATGAACAACCCAGGTAGCTAAATGTTGTTGTAATGTGACTTCACCAAATTCAGGATGAATCCCCGTTTTCTGAAGATCATTAACAGTCACAATCTCCTTTAAGGTCACGAGGTTTTGTGCACGAAGCGCTTCAAATTGATCTAATCGTTCTTTAAGTGTTAAACGCTTATCGAAACCCTCACGATTAAAAGGGGGAAAAGCTTTGGAACCGTCCTTAGAAAGCATTATCTTCATTCGAAGAATCCAATCAGTTTGTTCTCCCGCAATAAGATGACCAATGACATCAGAGGGAGAAAAAGCGTGAGGATGTTTATGAAAAGTTACCCAATTATCCTCAAGTCCACCCAATAACTCGCGTAAGACTTTAGGAGTCCGAGAGAGGAGTTCGATAGCTTCTTGTAAATCGTATACCATAATGTACCATAAGTTTCTAAAATATAAATAGAGAGCTCGAAAATTAAGTCTTCCTTAAGTAAGGAAACAGGATCTCGAAAAACTCATTCAAAGGAAGTGGAATAAAACAGTTTATTGAGGCGCTAATTTTTCAATCAATTTCATTTGACAAATCTATCGCATTCAAAATGACAAGGAGTCGAGTAAATACCCACATTTGGACCTACCAAGCTATGTTGTAACAAGCAAGAGTTGTACAGAGGTATTAAAAATGAAATGGGGATTAAAAATGATTTTACAAACGCTTTCAGCCTCTCATCATGGCGAGACTCAATTGCAAAACATTGTAAACACTTCAGATTTAATCTCTTGGATAATCCTTGCTCTTTTCTTAACAACAATAGGAATTTTAATTGCACGAAAGAAGGTAGAGGCAAACATCAGACTGTTATTATGTATATTGGGATTTATCCTGGTTTTTGACGAGCTATGGATGCTTGGAATTCCGTTAGGACACATCCTGCCTGATATGAGCGATTTTCATGTCGAAGGGGTGCATCATTGGATGTTCGGATTATCGTTCCTGTTTGTGTGTACGATCAACGTTTTATTTTCGCCAAAAATTGAGGGAGACAAGAATAAAACAATGTTAAACGACCAGCTAAGATTAGTTCAGGGAGGATCACTCTTCCTCATAATTATTATACTTCTGAAGGATTTGAATTCTTAACAGGAAATAAAATCTGGAGTATTGAGTAGAATAAACCTAGTGAAACTTAGATTTGATAAGTAAAAGATAAAGACCAAAAATCGCAGGAATTACTAAAGAGAGAATCTCGGGATTTAAGGGGTCGATAGTATCCGGTAAGGAAAGAAGTCCACTTCCGATATAAAGGAAGACTCCAAGCACATTCAGCCACAAAGAAAAACTACTAAGATTCCATAAACCAAGACCGATAAACAAGACAATGGCTCCAATGATAATGAGACCACCCATGAAGAGGAGAAATAACCCTCCAAAGAGCGCGGTTAAATCTTCTCCAATAATTGTATCAGATGCATCGCCTAGATCAATGATCCCAGCGATAATGGTAGCTAAACCGAGTAAAATGATTCCAACTCCAATTAATATTTCAACAAGCCCAACTGCGCGTGCTAACCACGTTGTCCAGCCTTTAGTGTCATTTGGTTGATATGTTTGATAAGTCATTCGCGTAATCCTCCAGCTAGGAAGTAAGAACTATCTAAGAATACAAAGGTAATAAAATGCAATGTATGCTTCAAAGGAAGATGGGTAGTTAGTATGATCTAGTTTCTGGAACTATATAACTATCCCTGAATTGGAGGAGAATAAGAAAAAATCTCCTACTAATCGTGATCGTTAATCCAAACCTCTCTCTGGATATGGAGAAAAGGGAGGGGAATCTAGAATTAGTTACGCCCTACATTGGACGACGATGAGGACGAGCCGTAAAAAGAATGAGAACAAAGCCAAATAGGAAAAAGAAAAAAATAAAATGATATAAAGGAAAAATTCTCGCGCAGGAAGTAATGAAAAGAACCTATGTCCTGATAATTTTACTCATTTATCTGGGTGCAGGAGTTCACCTACTAGGTACACAGGAAGGGAGCCTCACAACGAGCTCGAACAGAAGCAATGATAGGATGGCGAAAAGAGGAGATAGGATGGCCGAGGATACAGAAGATCAGGAAGTTTATCAGGAAACCACGCAGATAGCCCATAGTGTATCGCCCTCGTTAATCATTTATCCAAGTAACCATGCGATAATTTCGGGAGCGGTCACTCTAGCTTGGGAAGCTGTCAGTGATACATTTGCCCATAGAATAACGTATCTAATTTATTTCTCCTCGATTGAAAATATCACCTGGGAATTAATTGTTTCATTGGAATATTTCACCAATTATAACTGGAATACTTATGCAGTTCCCGATGGTTCTTATCAACTAAAAATAGTCGCAAGATGTATAGCAGGAATGACAACAGAGATGACGAGTTATTTTACCATCAATAATTCTATGTCTACACCGGATTTGATGACGCGGATAAGCCTGTTAGCTGGAATCTTTTTACTGCTTTTATTTATTCTAAAAAAGAAAACTAGCTGAAAATTGATTCTCAATTTTTTCAACTGGAATGCTTTGTTTTCAAGCAACAGAAGGGAGGGAGACAAAGATTTTTAATCTAATAAGTTACCTTAGTGGTTAACTAGCAGA
>NJBF01000061.1 GCA_003144275.1 Candidatus Heimdallarchaeota archaeon B3_Heim | reverse complement strand
AACATCAATGGCGCATTCCTTATCGTTTACTATTTCAGCTGTGGCCATTGATGATTTCTAGGGTCAAGATCTCCTAGTTTTCTCTTTAAAGGTCAACGGTGGTGTTCAACAATTTAGACGAAATCTCTAAAATTTTATATAATGATTTTTGAGATAAGAGGATTTTGTACTAAATTCATCTTCAGAGGTTAAAAATCTATGTCTTTACAACGTCTTTTAGCATATGGGAAACCTAATATAGAAAAAAGTGAGGATGACGCATATAAGAAGGAGGATTTCACGTTCCGTATTAGTAGGAGAATTGCGACACCAATAACAAACTTGATCTATCCAATAAATGTAATTACGCCAAATCGAATTACATGGGTAGGATTCATAATTGTACTTATTGGAGCTGGAATTCTTTTTATTGCCGAAAATAATATTTTTCTCCTCTTTCTTGTTGGTTTTTGTTATTGGATCTCCGCTATCTTAGATTGTGTGGATGGCCAGCTAGCAAGAATGAGAGAAAATTCAAGTAAGATAGGCTCATGGTTAGATAGTGCGTTAGAAGATGGGAAAGCTATCCCTCTATTCTTAGCCTTAGGATTTCACATACAAGATTCTGATGGTTTTTTCACTCTTCAGTTGGATTCAACCTCAATTATAACATTAGATGTTTGGTTTACTCTTTTTGTCATGTATTCACTATTAGGATGGCTCAGCATGATGGCAATAAGAGGAAACATACTCTTAAATGAACCCGAGGGTATTTCTCATAGTCATGTATACATTTTTTGGATAATTCTTATTTTAAACCTCCTGGATTGGTTTTTAGCGCTATATACATTCCTAGTATTTCTCGCAGTACTCTACACACTTTTTGAAAAAACTTTTCTGCATTCCCGAACTGATACGGCAGAAATAAAGAGCTAGGAAAGTCTAAGATGGAAAAAACATCAATAGATGGGCATGTGAGGGATTGCGATTTCCTGGGTTAGATTGATCCCCCGATTTTCTAATTCGCGATATAGATGCTTTAAACCAATTATATACATCTCTTCTGGGATTTTTCGTTGATGAGAAAAGATCTTATTCCTTATGAAACGAACAAGAAGGTTCAGAGTAATTTTGTACTGACTTACGAGTTTAAATTCATGATATTTCCAACCTTCTTGAGTAAAGAAGACTATTAACTCCTTTCTAATCATATCATTTTTAAAGAAATGACGATACCCTTCCTCAATTAACCGTTGATAAAAAAGTTCAAACGGTAAAGAAGAACTATAATCAACAACAATTTTTTCTAATTACATTCCTAATTCTGATAATAATCTATTACAGAATTAAACGTTTTAGTCGTTCTCATGGAATATTTGGATCGAAAAAAGGTGTTATACTTGTGGAGACATTGCTATAATGAAATGTGCTAATCCCTCATGCAATACTCCTTACTGTAAAAGATGTTTCGTCAGTAATAATATCTGTAGTTTATGCAATTCAAATCGGATAATCCCACTTTAATAGGCAATTTTTCAGAATAATACAGTATTTCTAATCACTGATTTACATTTCTTACTTAATTATGTCAAAGAGAATTAGGAAATATGCTAAAAAAATTGAGATTAAAGGATGAAAAAGATTATCAGCCGCCCAAAAAGGCAAATTTTCAAAAAAATCAAGAAATGCAATAGCTATGGCTGGTAAGAGGGGAAGGCCTAAAGAAGGTGATCCTATAATATATAGAAAAAGATATCCGGTTATATATGTGAAAAACACTCCACCAATGTACCCCTCCACCGTTTTTTCCTGAGTAAAAGGTAAACGACGTTTTCCTACTCCTTTACCAATAAGAGCTGCTGCAGAGTCACCTAGTACAGTTGCTACTAAAGCAAGTTCTGCAATCTCCATTGGATAAAACAGATCAACACCAAGTAAAACAAGCAGCCAAATAAGAGTAGTGAAGATATAGTTTGCTGGATCTTCTTTCTCTGCTTCTCTCATAAATAAATTTAACCTTGTATTTTGATTAATCTTTAACCGATACAGCTCTATCGGTATAAAAAAACACAAAACACTGAAAAGGCCAAGAAGTATAAACCAAATTTCAAAATTAAGTACGTGATATGAAAACGGTATAATTAAAACTGATAAATGAACCACTTTTCGGCCTAGCTCGTTGAAAAAATTGAATTCTATTGGTTCACTTGGATCAGCATTCTTTATTTTTCTCACCTTTTAATTTTGGTAATGGGGGCTTTCCGCAAATAACTGAAATTTATGATATTCCGTGGATTTATTTTGTTTCTGTTCGTTATTGTGTCTTCACCATTTAACTTTCTTTTTCTTTTGAGGAATGTTCATGAGAAGACTACTCAAAAAAATATCGAATTCCTGCTTATTTCATTCTTCATCAAATTCATAATAAAATTTCCTTTTTCATTATTTTCTCAAGTATCTTAAGCTTTATAGGAAGCAGTAATTGATTAATAGTGCTCAATTGCTAAATCCAATGAGGATGTGATATAAAATATCTATTATGGTCTTAAAAAAGGGTTCGAGTTTTGCTTCAAATGAAAACTTATTTTCCCTTTTTGGATCATTTTCTAATGAATTAATCACAATTAAACTCAATCTATCAGTTATTTCACTTTTATAAATGTATATTTTTTTGCTTTACATTATGGGTATAACAACAGTTTGACGAAGTTGAGAAATATTCGTTTTTGGTAGGAATTTTCAATTCAATTAGAGAGCATTTATTCTTTGTTTCAAAAAAACCCGAGCGAGAACAGTATTCCAAGATAAACGGTGGTTATCACCAGTCTCGCGACTGTTGCTAGTCCTTGTGTTTTAATGAATTCGCCCCAGCCAATTTTTTCGCCAGTTTTTCGGTAAAGAATGGCCAATCCCACTACTGCAGATGGTGCACCGATTGGTGTTATTCCTCCACCAAAATTTGCTCCAAAAATAGCTGCCCAAGCAAATAATGCCTGTGAATAACCCTCTGTGATAGCTACATCGAGTAAGATTGGTCCAAAAGCGGCTGCAACAACAATATTATCGACTATACCAGAAATAACGGAGATAAACCAAAGAAGGATTGTAGCAGCAAAAAAATCATCTTCAGGGAGGATGGCTGCTAGCGCTTCAGCGATAAAATCTAGTATGTGGACTATGTCTAAAGCGTTAATTAATATGAATAGTCCTAAGAAAAATGCTACTAGATGCCAATCTAATTTCTCAAAGATATATTCAAGTTTCTTTCCGGAAGTTACAATCATAATCACCGCCCCAGCGACAGCAACCATCGCCAGTGAAACACCAAGTTGCTGACTGAATACAAACCCAAGTATTGTTATGCTTAAAACGATGATTGAACGATTGAAAGCTGTGCGACTTTTGACAGCTGACCATTCATCAAATTCTTCTACTTTTAATCTCATTACTTCAGGATCTTTAGCTCTCCTTATATTAAACATCGGAATGAATATCACAAAGGAAATGACCATTGTGAGAATTCCTAGGGGAGCACCAATGATTAAGAATGTCACAAAATCGATCTCGAATGGTTGTGAAATAATAATGTTGGGTACTGAGCTAATGAGAGTCATGATTCCTCCCGCTGTGGTCATCGAAAGCTCTGTAATTATGTAGGGCTTTGGATCTAAATCTAAACGCTCACATGCTAAGATTGTCAATGACCCAACGATCATCATGGCTGAAATATTATTAACTAACGCTGATAAAATTAAAGTAAGAGCACCAAAATAGATTAACAGATTTTGAGGATCTCCTTTACTTGCTTTAAGAATTTTTATAGCTAAAAAATGGAATACACCAGAACTTTGTGCTATATCAACTATGATCAGTGTTCCGATTATTAATGCAATTATGGAAGCATCGGTGAAATGAAGTAAACTCTGTTCGGAAACGTATCCCGTAGAAGCATGTGAATCTGGAATCCTTAGAAAAATGAGCACAATTGTTGCAGCGACAGCTCCAAGGAGAGCAGCAAGAGTCTTGTCAAATTTAGGATTTATTATACCAATATAAGTCAGGAGGAAGATAATGAGAACTACCACGACATGTAACGGGTCTAGCGTAACTACCAAGATAATTCCCTAATCCCAAACAATTAGACAATTGAATCCTTCTTGTAAGACTTGCCTGGTTACTATCTCTGCAAATGGATCGAGGTTCTCTGATATTTCAGCCACACTTCTCACAAAGACAATTCCTGGATGTTCAGACTCTATATATTCACGGACTATTTCAGCGATATGTCCACTCTTCACTTCCCAAGTAGGGGATCCTTCTATGATGACATCGTCTATCTCACTTTGGAGCTGAATTGATCCAAGTGTTTCTTCCATATTGGTAACTAATTTATTTCTTGCGCTTTCTAAATCAGGTACATCAGACGAATCATCTGAAATTTCCAGTCTAGCTAATGTTTCAATAACATTATCTTCCACGATACCTACTATTTTAAAATTAGTATGTTCGGTAGCAAAAGATAAGGCTCGACGATACAGAGCAATGATGGAGGCAGGTTGTTGTTCAACGGAAACAAATGCTAAAACGCTATCAGCAATTATATTCTGCTTCGCAGAGACCAAAAGCCAGTTAGCATGAAGCTCTCTTTCTCGAAGAAGTTTTAAGACGTAAGTTCCCATCGATTCCCATTCTATATCGCTTCGAACGAAAAGTGGAACCCCCAAAACACACACTTGAATACCAGAGGTCTTTATGTGTTCTACCAATCTACCGAAAAGGGTTTCATCTTCACTTGCTTTTTTTTGAAAGAACAAATCAAAAGCTTGTTGGACTTTATCAGAAATTATAGGCTTGATATTAGCCTTTAGATCTTCCGTTCCCTTCACAAAATCTCTTGCTGTTGTTGATAGTGTTTCCAGTTCTTTATCATTAGATTCCAGCACTAATCTTAGAGGTTTATGAAAATCCTCGCTTACAATTATATCTAATTTAGTCTTTAGACGTAGGGCTAGTGATGAAGCTACTTGGAGTGCATTAAAACCTTGCGTAGAAGAATCTAAGATACAACCAATGTGCTCGATTACAGGATATTTATCTATTATCGTTTTTGGTTTTGTAGCTGTCTTGAACATTGTTTCAATTTCGTCTAATTTTTTTTCTGACATTGGTAAGCCCCTAAATTAATAATAAAGGAGATATTTAAAAAAATCACCTAGAAATATTTGTTAATAATACCCTAGCGAATTATCATCTCAAAAAAAGAAAAAAAGTACCCCTCTTTTACTTTTTTCGTCGGAAAAACAGAATATTCTTTTTAGATAAGATTCTTTTAAAGGAAATTTCTAAAATACCTTCACTTTCAATCAGTCTGCCAGCTAACCATATAATGACAATAATCCAAAGGAATTGAAAAACTAAGCTCAACCACGACACTATTGGTATCTCACCAGCTAAAAATGATAGATAAACAGCAAATAAATAGCCCAATAATGGGATCCCAACAAGTATATATTGAAAAATTCCCGGAAGATCCCCAATCGGAACAAACATAATCAATAAGGTTCCTAGTAAAGGTAAGATAATGACCGACGAAATTACCATGTTGGCTTCCCTTTCATCTTTAGCCATTAAACTGAACAATACTGCAGTAGCAATTACAATGATTGATACTAGTATTAAACCAAGAATAAACCAAGTGATGAAAAACCAGACGCTAAAACCTGTTTCTGCTATAATAGATTGAATAGTGGAACCGATTTCATTACGATCATCTTCCGGTATAACAAAGAGCAAGCTTCCTGCTACTGCAAGTGAAACAGTAATTAAATTTGTAACGATATTAAAACTAACGAGGATCACTCCGTAAAGCATTTTGCCAGCAATGATATTCTTTCGGTCTATAGGCTGTAATAGTAGACTTTCGAGCGTCTTTTGTTCTCTTTCAATTGTGACTGAAATAAGGACAAGGGTTAGGGGAGGAATGACGAGAAATATTATAAGATACAACGGTATCATTGTCAACAATGATGCTATCAGTGCCCCCGCTCCTTTACTAGTTCCAGTTGAAGTAATTGACACCCTATTAAGATTAATTAATCCATAATCAACGTATATTACTAGTTGATTTACAGCTGAGGTCGTATAGCTAATATTTAATACTGCCTCCTCATTTTGAGCGTTTGAATTATCATAATAAATGAAAATGACTGATGGTTGTTCAACATTGGACTGATTGATAATTTGACTGAAATTCGCGGGAATGTATATCAAAATTTCAAATTTTCCTTCCTCAATCAAACTATCTAATTTATCTATTGTTTCATTAATATACTCATAAGACTTAGTATTCTCCATGCTTTTTAATAGAGCATAGAAATTATCTCCCCAATTTTGATTATTGAATCCTGCATCATCATTGATAATGGTAACTTCTATTTGAGAATCCATGGAATCAGGCATGACACCTGCAATAAAAACACCAGCTGCAAAAATGAACAAAATAACTAATGGCATAGAAAAAAGGAGTAGAATACGTCGCGTGGATTTGAATAATAGTTTAATCTCCTTTTTTGCTATAATCCAAGCTTCACGAAACATTTTATGCTAATTCCCCCTCTTCATCTCCTACCCAACCAATGAGATGTACTACTGCATCTTCCAAGTCTCCACCATCTCCATATTTTTCGACAATTGCGGACGGTGTATCTTCTGCTACTAGTTTTCCCTTTCTAATTATGCCTACTCTATCGCATAGCCTTTCTGCGAAAATCATGTCGTGGGTTGAAACTATTGTAGTAATTTTTTTATTAATGGCTAGTTGTTTAATTAGTTCTCTTACCTTTCTCGAAACTAATACATCAATTCCTGCTGTTGGTTCATCAAGAAACAGGATTTCTGGGTTACCAATCATAGATCGGGCTATCATCAATCTCCTTTTCATTCCACCCGAAAAAGTTTCAACCCTATCGTTTTTTCTTTTCTCTAGTCCAACCAACTGGATCAATTCTTCTCTCTGTTCCTTTCGTTTTTCACTATCCAATCCCCTTAGTTGAGCGATGAAATCAAGGTTTTCTATAGCAGAGAATTCTTCATATAAACCAGCATCTTGAGGGAGACATCCAACTATCTGGCGAACCTCACGTGAATTTGTAATGATGTCATAGCCTAATACTTTTGCATTACCGGAAGTTGCTCGAATCATTGTGGTCAGGATTCTAACTGTAGTTGTCTTCCCAGCTCCATTTCCACCCAAGAGCCCATATATTTCTCCTTTTTTTACTCCCAAATTAAAATTATTGAGAGCTACTACTTCACTAGCCTTCCCCTGATTATAAATCTTTGTTAGATTATTTGTTGAAACTGCAAGTGATTCCATTATCGTCGAAATATATTGAATCATATGCGTTTTAAATTTTTTCTCAATAGACGGATAAGTATTAATTTAATAATAGCATAAGTGATGTTCTTTTAGAATACTTGAAATGACCCTTGAGACATAGAAAGGTCTAAATTCAGTATATTTCATACATAATCTAATGGTCAATATCCCTCTTTTTTCCAGAATAATCTAAGATTAAATTGAAATTATTGGTAATCTCTGTAACAAAGATATTCACGAAGTAAAGAGAATATTATATACCAATGCTCCATAAATTTCTTCTGTATTTACGATACTCTTTTGCACTAGTTGCATCGCTGTTTTCTGTCCAAAGATTTTAGCTAGATTCTGCAAGATAATATCCAAGAAGGGGAGAAAGGCATTTTGAAATAATGGTGTCATAATTTTTGGTCGATTCTTAAGTACGATATCCAGTTTGTCAAAATAAAGCCTATCTGTGTAATTTTCAACTAATTTTGCTACACTTATTACTTTTCCCTTGTTTTTTGCCCGTTCTAAATCCTGATTGAGCACAACATCGAAAAATGTAAATGTAACATCTTTTCCGAACATTTCAACCATCTGTTGATGGATTGTTGTTAGAAATTCCTCGAAGATAATGAATAATAAATCAGAGTCCGAAATTAGTTTGATATATCCCTGTAACGATAAAAAACGCACAAGTTGAACAATTTGCATCATATTTCTAGAAGGAAAATTCGCTGAAAGGAATTCGGGTGTGTGTCTACCATCAATCTTTTGAGTAAATTTAACTCCCCACTCATTCCAATGTCTTTTGATTGATCGATAGGCTATTCCTTGCTCTAAAAGAATTCCAACGTGTTTTGCATCTATTTCAAAGATGTCAGTATTCTTAATAGCAATATCTATAGGTTGTAAATGCTTTAATTCAACGAGCATTGCGGTTCTAGCGAGACAATATTCCTGGGGCCAATTAAGTGAACGACTCACTTCTATAACTGATTTTTTACCATCAAAAGCATTGATTAATTTCGTGAATTTCGGAGGTACTCGTATCTCGTTATTTGTTTGCTCTATTTGCTTTAAAATGATATTTTCGTCTAGATGAGAAGGAATAAACCTTTGAATGATTCTACGAAATGTAGAATATTTTTTCGTCTGTACGGTCTCCATTAAAAGCCGTTCTAAATAATTATGTTCAAAAAAATCAATGATGGTTCGGATTTTTTCCATCATGATTTGGCTTTCCTTATCAAGGATTAAAATGGCTTCAACTTCTTGCCCTCGTTCAAACATGATTTTCATGCCTTCACGTTCGATCACATTAAGGGTACCACTTTCAGCTGCAATATTATCCATTATATTGTCAGAAAATGAGGAAATCGCGTTAACAAATCCACCAAGGAGAATAGAATCTGCTACAGGAGCGTTTTCAGTAAATCTAATGTCAATTATGGCCAATCCAGAAATATTGAGTAAGAAATAAACTGGACCACCCTTTTCGACTACAGCGCTTTTCATAGTGATCATTAATCCGTTTTGCTAGGACCAATAGATTTTTTAGTCGCCATTTTTAATTCATCAAAGAAAATACTAATTTTCCACAGACCAATGAAAATGAAACCAAATCCGATAAATGTTAGAATAAGAATGGAGATCTGAAGAATGGGCAACCATACTACATCTTGATAATTTATAATTGAAAGAATCGCTTCAACTAACAGACTTGTTGCTAAAAGAAGTGTTCCAATGCTTATTAGCTTGTTACTTGTACCGAAAAGACCTCTTATTCGAAGCTGCTTTGCAAAAGTGACAAAACTGATCATTATACATACACTGAAAAGCATGAATCTTAAAACATCAATTTCCTGCAAATTATCACCTACATTTTCTAGAAATCGCGTCATTTTAGTGAAGGTATGATCATATTTATTATAATTACTGAATGTAAAAAACAAATGTCCTATATCCAGATAATTCCTGTAATTACTACAGAATAATATCACGATTAAGGTTTGATTTAACTAATTTCTTTAAACGATTGATTTTCTCTACCTCATCCTTTGTGAACAGATCTTTATCTCTGCAAATGCTTGGATTTAGTGAAAAGGACCACTTCACCATCAATTGCATTAGTTCTGGAGCTTTTCAATATTGTGAGTAATGCTAAAAACAAGAGAAAATGTATAGACGTTAGTTATCTTACCTTTTTTCAAAATCCTTTAGTCTGAAGGAGAAACATTCTTTAAAACGAATTATTTGGCAGAATTCGTAATTTTATGAAGCTTAACTTAGAGGTGGCCCCTTCTTTGCAGGAGTTTCTTTCCTTTAAACAATTAACACTTAACGATGTGTCTTATTCGGTTGGAACTACGCAAATATTAAAAAATATTAATGTTACCATCACTAAAGACGAAGGTATAACAGGAATTGTTGGACCATCTGGAAGTGGGAAGACCACATTCTTACGTTTGTTAAACAAACTGATTTCACCCTCTCAGGGAGAAATTATTCTCAATCAAAGGTATCAGTATTCCACCCAGCCGTCACGAGAGTTACGAAAAAAGATTGGTCTCCTCCATCAAAGTTCCTTCCTCTTTCCTGGCACAGTCAAAGCCAATGTAGAATATGGTCCTCAAATTTGGAACATTCCCTTGTCCTTTGAAGAGATTAATAATTTGCTAAGAAAAGTGGATTTAAGCCCCTTAAAATACATAGATCGCACTGTATCCGACCTATCGGGAGGAGAAAAACAACGAGTATGTTTAGTACGAACACTAGCTAACAAACCATGTGTTTTATTATTAGATGAACCTACATCATCTCTAGATATTGTTTCAGAGAGGATCGTGGAGGAAACACTCGGCAAGCTGGTGAAGGAAGATGAGATTAAGATTATTATAGTTACTCATAGTCTTGAGCAAACCAAAAGACTGACAGATGAAATTATATTTCTAAAAAATGGAAAAATTGAAACTCAAGCATCAACAAAAGAATTTTTTTCCACCTACTCGGAAAATCAAATCATAGACCTGTTTAAAAAGGAGAAAATAACCAATGGCAGAGATAATAAGTCAGAGTGAGTTTTGGAAAATACTGATTCGAATTCTACTTTCAGGAACACTACTTTTCTTTATTTTATTCATCGTATTCTGGCAGTAACTACAAATGACTAGAACTATTTTTATAAGTTATGTCCGGGGGTTAATCCAACTTGTGTTACTTGCATTGGTTCTGGTCTTAATTTTTAACTCAAGAAATCTAGTAATAATCTATCTCTATATGCTGGGTATGGCTATTTTTTCTGCACTGACTGCACGACAACATTACAAGTACGTGGATATTTTAAAAATTGAAATCATTGCTCTTTCTGTAGGAGGATTAGGTGTTATGGGGTTGGTGACAATTTTGGGGATTATAGAGCCAACAGGAGAATATTTAATTCCTATGGGAGGGATGGTCATTTCAAATGCGATGATCTGGACCACAATGACGTCGGAACGTTTAACGTCGGATTTTATAAAAAATTAAGGATTAATTGAGGCCTCTCTATCATTAGGCGCAAGTCCTAGAATGGCAATTCATCAATTCCTCCAAGATGCATTTAAAACGCCGTTTAACCCCTCTATCAATCGAGTAACAATTTTAGGAATAGTGTCCATACCTGGACTACTCGCTGGTATGATTATTGGTGGGGAAAATCCGATAGTAGCGGCCGTTTATCAAGTAATTATCTTTTTAATGATCCAATCCGCGGGTTTGATTGCAGTGATAATTGTTACCTATTTATTGATCAACAAGTTTTTTCTTCGGTCGATCAAATAAATTATGAGTTATTTTCAAGCGAGATTTGAAAAAAAGAACACAACGAAAGAAGCTGGTTACGATTTTAGCAGGAAATTCTGGTTGTGTGACTAAATTTGCCATATACCTATGGAAGAGCTAGCTTGACATTTCGTATTTTGGTGTAAAATTTCCATTGGAGGAATTAGTGATACATTAGAAGATTGTATATTATTTCATATTCTGGAATCCTCCCCTCTAATCCTATTGCAATAAAACTAAGAAGAATGTTTCAGAAATACTCTTAATCGCAGCCACTAAGGACGAGTGATTATCAAACACCCCATTTTGTAGCTCCCCTTATGGTTCTCAGAATATTGGACTGTGTTGCCCTATGTACGTACCCACAATGCATTTTCCAAATGAATGGAATCCCTATTGGAGTGAGAGAAGGATAGGCATTTTCATCAAGCGTGAAAACTGCTCTTCTTAACCCCAGACTATGTGTTAATGATATCTCCCTCTCAAATTTGCTATTGGAATTTTCTTTACCTAGGAATAATAGTGCAATATCACTACCTTCCATTAGTTTTTCAACAGTGGATGTTTCATCACTTGCATAGATCGTTTTTATGATTCCACCCTTATAATTATCAATAAAGTGTAACAAATCTTTTATTTGGTTTATGGATACACCTTTTCTAATAATATATGCTTTTTTCATTTGAGAGGATTTCTCCACGTGATTTTGAATTTCTATCTGTCATTAAATCGGAATTATCTCATTAAAAGGAACTAATATCGGAAATTGGCAAAAATACTAGGATAAAGTGAGGTAAGTTGGAAAAGTTAATAATATTTGAATGCTAAGACCTTTGCTAGAGGAAGAAATACATTTTGAGGATGAGGAGAATCATAATCTATTGGTCATTCTTCTCTCTAGCTCTTATTTTCGGTTACACTTTTTTGCAAGTATTACATGCTGTTAATTTCTGGGACAGTATTAGTATTTTTCCCGCACCTGATCATATTGAACCCTTTTCCACAATTGGAATGGTCTTTTTTAGTTCTTCTCTGGTGTTAGGGTGGAGTCTGATTATTAGCTTCTTGATCTGGAAATTCCTCACCAAAATTTACTCTCCTAATCAACCAGTTTTACGACTATTTTTGGAAATAATCCAGTCATGGGTATCACTCTCAGTCTTTGAGGTCATCTCGCTGGCTAATTTCATTATTTTTTCTACTGTAATAACGAGGAGTGAATATTCTTTTTTATTTAGTGGCCAAATTCTTCTGGAGGTAGCCTGGATCAATTTAATATTGGTCTGTCTGTTTTATACTTTCATTGGACTTCAAGCATATCGAAAATCACTCAAAATAGAGCGTTTTATTAGTAGACTTGTTTATGATAGTATCCAAGTATCGCTAATGACCATTGAAGGAGGATTAATTTTTCTTCCTTTTGGCATATACGAATTTCTCACAAACACCGAAAATTTTCCAATGCTTCAATCCTACTTAACCCGATATAGCTATTATGTGTTTTTGGGATTGTTAATTATTGAGCTATCTATTTGGATTGACAAGACAATAAAAAAGGAGGAGAGGGGTATCATCCAGGAGACTAGCTTTGAAATCGTCATATTACAAACCTCAAAGATTTCGATTCCTCTAATTATATTAATCACATTGATACCAGATCCATTTTTTCTTCCTATACAATTTCGATCTTTGTGGATATATTTAGTAGTAATTACAATTATAACTTCAATTTCTATATCACTAGTCTATACTTTTGCAAAGATAAAAGCTCCAAGGTCGTATGGTGACGTTTTGTCAATAATAAGAAAGGTAAAGTATAAATTTGAGGTATTAATTGCAAGTAGAGGGACTATGTTCAATTATCCTGTTCCAATAGAGATATTTATTGGTGGAGAACTAACAGAAAAGATCGAACATCGCTGGGAAAAAGTCACATTAAAAATAGCATGTGGACAATGCTACCACGTGTTCACTGCTAAGACATTCAAGAAAGGAACTAATTTCAAACCGATTGCGTGCGCTTTTTGTGGTTCTTTGGCAACAACACCTGTATGGGAATAGAGAACTCTGGTGCTTTTCACTAGGGACTGAAGTTTTCATTGATTCTTGTTTAAATTTTTGTGTTATAAGGTCAACCTGAAATAAAAATCGTGATGTGGAGCTCGTTCTGTATTGTGGAAAAAAACGGAAAGAGGGTGACTAGGTTTTTTTGATCCTTCTTTTAACAATTAAAATATTTAAAGATATTAACAAAGCTACTAGGGTGATGAAGGGAGTAGACTGAGTTGTGGGGTGTGTTGTACTGGAAAAAGGTGTAAATGATGTCGAAGTATGTTCAACCTCTTGCCTCTCATAGGAAGAGATTCCTAAAAAGATGTATTTAATATTACCATCCACAATTTGCAATGCAAGTTTAATATCTGTCCCATCCAATTGGAATAGAAACGGTTCAATTTCAATCCATTCTATCATGATTGAAACCTCTCCCTCTGTCAAATTGGTGAGTAATATGGCGGAATTTTCATCGATTGAAAGAACTATACTGGATATGGGAATCACCTCTTTAAATTCTTCATAGTTTTCATGGGGATATCGAGTATGCCAAAAAGTTCCTGTATAAAGATCCATTCGGTCCTGGAAATCATCAGTCGATTGGGGAGGGTCATAAGTACTTGGAAGAAATTCATTTACAAAAACTGCTGTGAACACTTCACGTAATCCTGTACCTACACTATTTTGTGAAATAAAATAGCCAAATCTCTGTTCAGGAAATAGCATTAGTTCACTTGCAAAACCGTATAAATCCCCAGCATGATGAATGGCACGAAAATCAGGCTCAATATATTCATAAAAGCCATAACAAAAACCTTCTAATTGGGGGTGATGAGAGAACTGTCGCGCATGCATGTATTGAACAGTAGATTCATTCAGGACACTCTGATTATTATAAGTCCCCCCATTCAAGTGTGCCAACATAAATCTTGAGATATCGGCACCAGTTGTATAAAAAGCTCCTGCAGGATATGGAATGAGATAATAGAGATCAATTGGTACAAAATTACTCTCATTTGAGACAGAATATCCTTGAGCAGCGTCGGAGAGAGTAATTGGAGGCATTGGTTGCTCAAATCCTGATGAATTCATCCCTAAAGGCTCCAGAATGTTGCTCTTCACATAATCACTGAAGGGAACACCAGCTATCAATTCCACTATGTAACCAGCTAGTGCATATCCAAAATTAGAATAACAAATCACTTCTCCTGGAGAAAATATGCGCTTTGGGAAATTTGTAGCTAAGAATTCACCCAATGGCGTTATTTCCGAATCATTTGTAGAGATACCATTCCATACTTCATCAAATCCTGCTGTATGAGTTAATAAGTGTGACACTGTGATTGGTTGGTCTGGATAAGTATCATTAATTTTAAATGTGAGTAAATAATTATTAATATCTGCACTGAGATTAAGGAGACCCTGCTCATATAATTGCATGACTGCAGTTGCTACGAAAGACTTGGAAACGGATCCAGCACGAAAAACAGTACTATTAGGATTGATTTCTTCATTAGTAGAAATATTTGCCCATCCGAACCCTTTGGATAGAAGAACCTCGTCATTTCGAACGAAAGTTACTACAGCACCTGGAGCTTGGAAATCAGTCAAAGTTTGTTCATTAAAAAAGTTATCGACGAACTCTTCAAGTGCTAATGGATCAATTTCCGACAAATTACTATCAACAGATCGATCAGTAGAGATAAGACTTGAATATTGAAAATTATCT
>NJBF01000060.1 GCA_003144275.1 Candidatus Heimdallarchaeota archaeon B3_Heim | reverse complement strand
TTTTCTGCTAGTTAACCACTAAGGTAACTTATTAGATTAAAAATCTTTGTCTCCCTCCCTTCTGTTGCTTGAAAACAAAGCATTCCAGTTGAAAAAATTGAGAATCAATTTTCAGCTAGTTTTCTTTATTTCAGACCAAAGTATTAGTTTCGCTTTGATTAAATACCATATGGAGTGAGAACAATCCCGATGAGAGAGGGGTCTTATTCAAGAATTATACATAGAAATTTCAACCGACAAGTTTAATGTTTAAGACATATTACCACTCCTCGCACACGGGCTCTTTCTTTTTAGAGTTGTGGAAATTTTCAGTCCTCTCGTTTCTTTTGCAGAAATAGCCTTCAGGACATCCACCATGAATAACTGGATTAACAAAATGAGTTATTAAGGATAGAGACGTATTTTCTTATTGGAGCAATGGAGTTGAAAATTAAGCATATTCCTCGCAATAATCAATTCCTAATAAATAACTGTATTAGACTAGCCACAAAAGACTATTTTGATAATTTGTTTTTACTAGGAGATTTATTCCCTCCTTGCATTGATCTTACGGATGTTTATGGTGTTTTTGATAGAGAGGCCCTAATTTCCCTTTTCACTGTTTTTAAAGGATTCGACTGTTCTTCTGTTGTTATACCAAAATCATCCGAAGAAACTGAAGCCGTTATCCTTTCTCACCTGTTCCATATACTCCCTGAAAAGTTTATATTGGTCTCCCCTTCTTTAACTGAAAAGGTTTTGAGTAGTCATTTTCGTATCCAAGAAAAAAGTTCTGAAATCTGTATGATTACAGATAGAAAAAGAGAAAACTTTCTGGATTCGGATCATTCGTTAATACATGCCTCTCTTAAGGATTTAAGTCGTATTGATGAATTCTATCAAGCTAATCATACATTCCCGTGGAGTTCGATTCAACTAGAGAGCAATTTCTACTTTTTTCAGGAGATTAATGATCAAATTGTTGCTTGTGGAGGAACTCACTTTGAAACACCTAAGTTGGCACATTTAGGGAATGTCCTGGTCATTTCCGAATATCGTGGCAAATCTTTAGGCAAAAACCTGGTCTCTACTATAGGAAATGAGATTTTGAAAACGAAAAGATTCATAACTTTATTTGTTGTTCAAGATAATGTTCCTGCAATCCGTCTTTACGAAAAGCTTGGTTTTTCCTCCTACAAGAATTTTACATTATTTTCTTGTGTTTCTGTCTAAGAAGAAACTTTCCTTCCTCTTGTTGGTTTGCCTAAGGAGTCTTAGAAATTTAACTCCCCCTAATCGCACACGGGCTACTAATGAAAAATTAGTGTGGAAATGGGCAGTCCTCTCGTTTACTAGAAGTAATAGCCTCCGGGAGTCGTAAAAATATCATGAAATTGAGTTTACGGTAGATATCGGTAATCACTTGAGGTTTTTCTTTGGTTGTATAAGCTGTTCTTCCATCACTTGAGCTGAATGGATATCTAACAATTCATTATACGGAGGGTCGATATTGTTTTGTTTAAGTAAGAGGAAACATTCATTGAATGTCATTCCCCCTAAGTTAGCAAATTGTTTTATTCCGATTGAACCATTGAGATACGCCTCTATCAAGACAGTTTTTTTCCAATGTATGAAGTGTTCCAGTGTTACTTTGCGATATATTGTTCCCAGTGGTTCGGAGGTTTTCTCTGAATACCATTTTAGAAAACTGCGTTCTTTTTCTGGAAATTTGAAACTTAGTTGACTCATGGTTAGATAACAGGCCAATATGTTTATAAAGCTTGTGTTGGTTTTTCAAACCATGTTTGGAGTTGATACTCTTTCATGGTTCTACATCCTTCTTTTACGAGATAATGGTTTTTCTAACTTAATTTCGAGAATAATGGAGCGAAAAGAATTTATGATTACACATGATGTTCACAAGGAGTTACTCCATCGTTTTCCTGATGAAGAGGTCTTTTTTCGTAATGTGACAATCCTTCCGAGGTTAAACAAACATTTCAACAAATTTCTTAAACAGTGTTTTGATGAAGCTGATGCTTCACTCTTGGAATATGGTGAATTCTCTGGTTATCCTATTATTACAGAAGATCATCCAATGTTGCTAGAAAATACGATGAATGGCGCATTAAAAGCACTACATATTGCTGATTATTTTGGTTTTTTGCTACTGGAAGGAGAGATTTCTCCCAATGAGCTTTATCAGGTAGTCAGGTTATTTCGTGAGTGGAAAATTATCCCCAAACAAAAAGCTAAACGAATCTTAAGGTTACGTTCAAGAATTATTTAATCTAGATCCTCTCTTAAAGCCTATTACGTTATGAAATCCAATACTTTTTCTTCTATTCTAGTTGTCGGATTCATGAGAGGAACGTGCCCTTAGTACGAGAGGAACAGGGTATGGGCGCCTCTAGTGTACGGGTTATCCGGAAGGGTACTGCCCGGCAGCCACGCGCTAACCGATAAGTGCTGAATGCATCTAAGTACGAAACGAACCTCGAAAAGACGAATCCATTTTGCCATCAGCGCAAAGCCATGGGGACTGGCGACGGTAACCATGAGATGGTAAACGAGTGCTGGGATAGAACATCCCGTTGACAGAGCAGTTGTGTACGCGTGGAGCCCTCGGTCGACATGTTCAGTGTTTATGACACACTCCCACTCCTCGCACACGGACTATTTCTTAGAAGAAATGTGGAAATGGTCAGTCCTCTCGTTTTCTTAGAAAAAAAACTAGAGACCACCTCTGATTTCCTTGAACTTCATTATTTTCATTAAAGAGGGGATTATTGGTACACAACTAATTAGTATAGCAAGTAGTTCATTGGGTCTAATGATGATTAAATGCCTTGCTAATGCATTTGTAGACTGACAAATAATTTTAACACTGTATATATGCTCAGTACCATTCTCCCAAAACCAATGGGTGTAAAGACTGCCTCCCACAAGAACACCTGTAATCTCATCATAGATTAAGCTAATAAAATGGTTCACCGCACTTGAACTTGTCACATTTTTATGTATAATCCACACATCACGATAACCAAATTCACTCACTGCAATTCTATCTTTAGCAATAACAGTCATTGAATAATTGTAGATACCAATACTACTGTTGATACCTAGATCTTCTGTGGGAATATAAAAAGGAGAATAATTGGGTCGATGTGGAGCATAATATAGTGAATACATTTTCTCTAAAAAGGTCGTATTTTCCATCTCAACCCATAATACCCGGCGAGAAGTGATATTCTCTACAATGATACCAGATTCTTGACCAATTCCACCGTACAAAGTCAAATAAAGCGATGTTAAAGTTAATTGAGATATAAAAATATCGGGGTTTGATGTATTATACTGTTCCCAGACAACTGTCCAGTTTGCAATGACTGGTATTGGTATAGGTAATCCTACTTCAAGATGCGCTTCCAGTCTATATTTTAAAACCATTCCGATAAAAGGGATAAGTCTTGGTTCATTATGGGAAGTACAATGTATGCTTTGAATTGGATAGAGGTATAATAAGAGAAAAAAGACAATTAAGAAATTCTTTGAGTAGAATTTTCGCATTAGTCTCCCGATTAAGTTTTAATTAAAAAATTCTCTTTCACACTTAGAATGAACCTTTTTTAAAAGGAATCTTTTTACACTTCTTATAATCACTTCATTAAGCTGTTCGTTCGCGAGTAATAATTTGTATTCACAGAAGTAAGGGTGCCACTTAGTTGGTTGGAGAAATCTCTGTTCAAAATGTAAGCAAGAGTTTTAGAATATGGAGGGCAGGGCTTAAAGTACGAGTAATTGATAATCTTGAGGTAACAATCTCCGAAGGAGAGTTAGTGTTATTATTAGGTCCAAATGGATCTGGAAAATCAACTCTTTTAAGAATGATAGGAACATTGTTGATGCCTACCTCTGGAAATATTGTGGTATTTGGTTCCAATACAAAGCGTCGAAGTAGAACATTGTTGAATATGATAGGTTTTATGCCTGAGGAATGCAAATTTCATGCTGGAATATCTGGACTTAATTTTTTATGTTATTTAGGCAGACTTATGGGAATTAAATCCCCCAAAGAGAAAGCAACGCGGTTACTTGAACAATTTGGACTTGAAAAATGGAGCCATATTGATGTCAGTGTATATAGCGAAGGGATGCGACGACGGATGGGCTTATGTTCTGCCGTGTTAAATGAACCAAAAGTCTTACTCCTTGATGAACCATATGCGAATTTGGATGATCAAATGAAGCGTTATTTAGAAGAATATCTGAACAACTATACTGAGAAAGGAAACATTGTAATCGCTGCTTCACATGAGAAAGCTCATTTTACGAATTATCGAAAAATCCATTTTCCAATTCAAAGGGAGAGCTGAGAAAGACGAAAGTTAACAATCCTGCAAAAGTGGTCATCTGGGAAATCTGGTTCATTATCAGGAACAGCTTAATAATTGCAAAGTATGAAACAAAGCGGTATTTGTTCTCAAATCGCGCCTTAATTCTCCTAAGTTTTTGTCTTGTCCCCACCCTATTATATGTCAGTTTTGCCGGTCAGAACGCCTCATTAGAGATCTACCTACATCTTAATGGATATGAGTGGTTTGTTGGTCATGTTCTTCAAATATATGTCACATTCGCTTATGTAGTCAATATTCTGGTATCAATTGTTGTCATTCAAGAATTATTTCTCAATGAGTCAGCTCTTGAATTTTTATTCACATCAACTAAAAGGTTTGAAGTGTTTATTGGAAAAGTAAGCACAACAGCGCTTGTCCTCCTCTTTACAAGTTTGTGTACATGGATCGGATGTGTAATCTCATTTCTTATTTGGCAACAAGAATTACCAATATCATTGGACAGATTCTTGCTTGCTCTAGTTACTTTACTCATTGTCTCAACTGTCCCCCTTATAGTTACTGTGGTTGGTAATACTTTAGTGATGAAACACAGATCTTTAAGTGGACTGGGGAGTGGTTTCCCAATTATCGTTTTTTTTGTGATTCCTTTCTTCATTTTCAGCTCAATTTACTTGGGATTTGCCACCGAGGAAATGTTACAGTTCTCTACTTACTTCCGAGTTTATATAATCACAAATCACATGTTTATGACTCAAGAAGAGCAAATTTCAACTATTGAGGAGGTGAATGAAGCATTTAGATTCTTCGGGATAATTATTACAATTGCTTTAATCCTGTCGTGGTTTTTTTTCATGAGAATGGAAACGAGAAAGAAAGATTGATAAAAAACGGTTCGAGGGCGGGAAGGTGTCAGTCCTCTCTTTTACTGAAAAGTAATAGCCTTAAGGAGTCGTAACACGTGTGTTCCTGCGTCTTCTGGTCTTCCGTCTGGTTATTCTTCTTTATACTTCTTGCACTCATAACCTATCATGAATACAAACTAGATCCTAATCTAACCCCACATTTATTATAAAAACCAAAAAATATATAAAATGTGGGGTAACAAATTACTTATGGTACGGATAAAAACAATTAAACAAAATGGTCGCAAATATTATGCGCTAGTGCATACCGTGCGGAACGGCCACCGTACTAGTAGTCGAACGAAGTACTTAGGACAAGAAATTCCTGATAACATCGACATCATCATAGAAGATTTTCACCACGACTTATTTATGGAAGAATTTAAGTCACAACTAAGCACAGTTAAACAGAAACATCAGCAAATGCTTAAAAAGACACCTAAAACTGCAGTTGAGAAATATTATGAAGATTTCATCGTCCGTTTTACCTATGACTCAAATCGGATTGAAGGAAGTACTCTAACACACCGAGAAACAGCTCAGCTATTGCTAGAAAACCAAGCCCCAAATCGTCCATTAAACGACATCCTCGAAGCTAAAAGTCACCAAACACTCTTTGAAGAAATGAGACGGTATGTCGTGACATCAGGCGATTTGCACTTTAATTTAATCTTTGAATGGCATCACATTCTGTTCAAGAATTCCCGACCAGATATAGCAGGGGAGCTCCGTACCGAACAGGTCAGGATAACAGGTAGTGATTTTATTCCGCCATTACCAGTTGAATTGATTCCTCTACTGAAAGAATTTTTGCAGTGGTATCACGAGGCGAAAGAAACACTCCATCCTGTAGAGCTTGCGGCCCTCGTCCATTACAAATTTGTCTGCATTCACCCCTATTGGGATGGTAATGGACGGATGTCACGAATGCTGATGAATTTTGTCCTGTATAAACACAAATTCCCGATGTACAACTTCAGGAACAAGGAGCGTACGAAATACTACAATGCCCTTGCACGAGCTGATAAAAACGAGGATCCATACCTTTTCGTTAAGTATCTCACCCACCGTTATGTGAAAGAGGCATGATTTTTCCTTTTTTCCCATGCTCTTCTAGAGAGAAATTCCGCTATTAGAGCAATTTTCTTTAAAGAAATACGCGTGGAGGCCCGTCGACATGTTTAGTGTTTAATACACACTCCCACTAATCGCACAAGGGTGTCTCTTCTTGGAATAGTGTGGAAATTTTCAGTCCTCTCGTTTTTTCATAAAAAAAGCCTTCAGGAGTCTAATAGCGTGTGTTCGTGAGTTTTTTAGAAAGTTAATATTTCCTCGCAAGCGATAGTGGTCACGCTTCAAGTTCAATCAAATGCATATATTTCTGAGCACTAGAACGTTATAAGAGAATCAAGAAGCTGTTGGTTTTTTATTGAAAAAAAGTTTCGTTTACCTTCCTTAATTCGGGCTATCAGATTTGCATCTTCTAGTAAAGATAAGTGATGAGAGATTGTCGCTTGGGCAAGTTCAGTTAAATACTCCAATTCACAGGCACATGTCACTCCTTTATCAATAGCAAGGAGAATCTGAATCCGAATAGGATGATTCAGAGCTTTGATCATCTTTCCAAACTCCTTGAAATCCGCTTGTTCATCTAATGATGTTAATTTAATTTTTAGCTGATTAAGGTAGTTTAATCGCTTTGAAACAGATTTCCATGAAACTAATTCGGCATCAATTAGATCTTTAAGTCTTGCTTCTAACACAGGAGTTTCCATATCCATAAATCCTGAACTGATTCTGATAATAGTACGTACCTGAAAAAAGGAAATTTCCCTTTATTCTCTTGTAAATTTGCGCCATAAAAGCCTAGAAGACGCTTATTTAGACAGTGTCGAAGGTCTTCTTAAAAAATATTTCGATGTATCGATATGTTTATATATCGATAGTTTTCGATATATAAGTGGAAAATTTTGTTACGAAGGTCTACTCAATGTCCGATGTATTCCAAATGTTTCAAGGAGCACTAGAAAGTGCACTTACCACACTGCTAGATTACCTCTCTTTACATGTGTTGTTATGTCTTGTCCCTGCGTTTTTTATTGCAGGAGCCATGACCTATTTCATCCCGAAAGAGCTCGTTACGCGTTACATGGGGAAAGATGCAGATCCTAAAATTGCATATCCAATGGCAACAGCTGGAGGATTCCTTTTAGCAGTCTGTAGTTGCACAGTATTACCTCTATTTGTGGGGATTTGGAAGCGGGGAGCAGGATTAGGTCCAGCGATAACATTTCTATTTGTAGCTCCAGCTATTAATATTCTCGCATTAACTTACACAGGTACATTGGTTGGAATGGATATTGCTCTAGCCAGAGGTATTTTAGCTATTGTTTTTGCTTTTTTAATTGGGTTAATAATGGCTAAAGTCTTTGGAAAGGAGATAGATCTAACCAATTCTCATCACTATAATCCTGAGAACTTAAATACTCCTTCAAAGACGCAAGATTCAGCCATTAATGGTCAGTCAACAAAGTCTACCACTAAACTAAATGTGGTGTTAATTTTTGGCTTGGGAATCTGTTCATTACTTTTAGCTACGTTGGATTCTAATATGGTTGAGATGATTGGTAGAACATTCTTTGTGGGGGTACCCATGATAGAATTTTTATTCCAAACGCCTGCGATCCTTCAAACCCTCAATTATGTACTCGGATTACTCATACTCGGTCTAACAACTTATAGGCTTTCCAGTAAAGAATTAAGACTTTTTTTATGGTTAGTTTATGTGTTAATGACTGGAACTTCTCAAATCACTTATTTTACAAAGGACCTTACCGTCTTTGGAATTCTTCTCACACCAGCTATCAGTAATATGTTACTCAAAGTTGTTTTAACAGGAATAGTGGTCGTGGGGTTACTCCTGTTCATCTGGAAGATGTTTGAGGCAGATGATGTAAATGCCTGGTTACTGGAAACATGGATATTTGTCAAATCAATTTTTCCCTTAATTATTTCTGGAGTTGTGATTGCTGGATTTGTTAAGTATTTTATCCCCCCTGAAATTATTGTAGAATTAGTGGGTAGTAATACAATCCTGGCAAATCTTATTGGAGTGTTATTTGGAGTATTTATGTACTTTCCGACCTTAATGGAAGTCCCTATTGCCCGAATTTTCTTAGATCTTGGAATGGCTCGTGGACCGCTATTAGCGTATTTATTAGCTGATCCTGAATTATCCATACAAAGTATTCTTGTTACCCGGAAGTATTTAGGGGATAGACGAAACTCATTTTATGTGATCCTAGTGACTTTTTTCACAACATTTTCAGGCTTGCTTTTTGGATTCGTTCTCGGCCAAGGAATTGGCCTTTGGTAAGAGTAGAAACAATTAGACTATACATTGAAAATTTTGAAGGTGTAAATAAATATGATAAAGGAAATAGAAGTCTTCGGACCTGGATGTGCTAAATGTAAAGCATTAAAAAAGAGCGCCGAAGAAGCAGTAGAAAAGCTAGGTTGGACACACGTAAAAATTCTTTATAACACTGATATGGCGGATGTGATCCAAAGGGGAATTTCCGCTACTCCGGCTTTAGCTGTGGATGGAAAAGTTGTTCTTTCTGGACGCTATCTCCCAGTAAACAAGCTTGTAGCATTGCTTCAAGAATCTGAATAGATATTAGTGAACTCAAAATGAAGAAGCCCAAAGTCGAGGTGTTTTCCCCAGTAGGAGTATGCGGTTGTTCATTTGCAACATGGATTGACAATGTGTGGGATATCCTAATGAAGTATAAAGACTACTTGGAAATAGAAAGCTTAACCTCAGATTCTTCCCGTGCTCACAAACTTGGTGTTGGAGGCCAAACGGTTGTGATCAATGGAGAATCCATCCCAGTTTTCTTACTAGAACAAACTCTCCTTAAGCTCCTTGGAAAAACATTACCAATTGGTGATGTATTATAATTCAGACATCTTTCATATAAAGACCCAGAAAAGTTCATTGTCAAATGGGTATTAACCCATCTTGCCTCGTCCAGATTTATCAATTTTCCTTTCTGTTTGAATGCGGAAAGGTCGATACATCGACATATATCAAAGTATTAATATAGCTCCTCAAAACATGGGTTTTCATCTTTGTTTAAACAAATAATCAATGGTGGAAAAGATTGGTGAAGGAAAATACCGTTAAGAAGATTTTCTGGACAGATTTTTCTCTTCTTTTTGCGTTTATTATTCTGCTCCAATTATTCTCACTAATGGCACCAGATACTCTAGCTTTAGGTGAAACCACTTTTCCGAATGGGGCCTATCCAGTAGAATGGAGTCCTCATCTTAGGAAAGGTGATAATCTTAGCTACCAGATTACTAGTGTAAATGGAGATGAATTTCTCTCCTTTGAAGTAAGCAGTGTTATAATTGCTATTATTGGTAAATTACCAGATGCAGTAGATAACGGGTACTATGGTAATATGGATTGTACAATTCTATATGCGAATGAAGAACCACCTTTCTCATTAATTCCTCCACTTATCATCCCTAAATACGTCTTTAGAGCCTGTTGTAATGCCTATAAACCACTTGTGTATCAATTACAAGATTGGGGGTGGAAGAACTTTACACTCGTATCTGAGACTAATGACACTTTCGTACTTACCCATAGCAATGGAGCATATAACTCCGAAATTATCTTTAACTATGAGGGGATTGCTCTTTCCTTTAAGCTGATAATAAATTCTAATGACAATTATACTGGAGAACTCATGACTCAATTGACGCCTTCGACATCTATTCAATCTACAGATTTATCCTGGGGATTAACGGGGAGTATAATCTGTATTTTTCTTATTATTCTCAAACGGAAAAATAGCTGAGACATAAATTCACGTGATCAGACTATGGAAATAGATCAAAAAGTGATAGAGAAAATTCCCTCTAACCATGGAATGTTAATTCGTCTTAAAAAAACGGAGAGTTGTTGTAGCTTTGTTGTGGAACCGGAAATCAATATAATTCCCCTTTCTCAACTGGATGATTTTCAAAACCAAGAAAACGTCACATTAGAGAAAATTCACAAGATTCCGATCATAATTGAGAATGAAGTTTTGGACATTTACAGAGACCTTAATGAATTTAAGATCAAGCTAGGTGGATTTTTGAGAAAGAAGTTGGTTCTAAATCTTTCTCCTGAGATAATTATGAAAGAGAGAGAATAACCATGGTCGACCTAGTTTTAATTCCCGTCGCCTTCGCTCTGGGAGCTGTTTCATTTCTAGGCCCGTGTCACCTTGCTATAATCCCAATATTTATTTCGTATCTATTAGCAAACGACAATATCGATCGAAGAAAAGGGGTTTTGGCTGGTGTATTGTATACCTTAGGATTAACCCTGACTTTTTCGAGTTATAATTTCATTCTTTCCCTTTTCCCTGAAACAATCCTCTCTCTTCCCATATTTCGGATTTCTGCTGGGTTTATAATTGTCATACTCGCTCTTGGTCTATTAATTGGATTCGATTTTGGAACATCAAAGTTTAACAAGTCCGAGATTTTGAAGAGCGTTTTTGAGAACTTTAATATTATCGGGTTCGGTATTTTTGGACTTATATCAGGTTTGGCATGGATACCTTGCATGACACCCATGATTTCAGTTATTCTTACGATGATCTCCATTCAAGGTGAATTCGTCTATGGATATATACTTCTTTGTCTTTATTCTTTTGGTCTTGGCTTGCCTTTTATTGTCTTAGGAGCATTAGGGACTGAAGTGAAATCAGCAACCTTAGCAAGATGGATGAAATATAGCTTTTGGATACAAAGAGGATTAGCTATTATTTTACTCGTTTTAGGAATTTTAATCTTAATGGATGGGGTAAAATTATACTCCATCTTTAACTAATCTCAATTTTTGATCGTGTAGATACATGTTGTGTAAAACTCATTTGTTGATATTGACCCGATCTTCTGAGAGTTCTGATTTCACCTATTTTTCGGAGATTGGCCTTGTTGGATTCGTGAGAGGAACGTGCCCTTAGTACGAGAGGAACAGGGTATGGGCGCCTCTAGTGTACGGGCAATCAGGAAGGGTACTGCCCAGCAGCCACGCGCTAATAGATAAGTGCTGAATGCTTTCTTTAAGAAAAAGCACGAAACGGACCTCGAAAAGACGAATCCATTTTGTCATCAGCGTTAAGCCATGGGGATTGGCGATGATAACCATGAAACGGTAAACGAGTGCTAGGATAGAACATCCCGTTGATAGAGCAATTTTCTACTGGAAATACGCGTGGAGGTTTCGATCGACATGTTCAGTCAGCTGCTACTAATCGCACACGGGCTCTTTCTTAGAAGAAATGTGGAAATTTTCAGTCCTCTCGTTTTTTTAGAAAAACAGCCTTCAGGATTCAATTAGCGGATATGTGTTGTTTTCTTGAGAAAATTCTGATCTCATGTCCTGTGGTCTTCCTTAATTTTTGTTAGAAAGAGCAGTTTTCTCATGTATCTCTCTAGATAAGACGGTTTCGTCTAAAGATAACTCCTGTAATGTCCAAGAATGAGTACCTCCTGTTTCACGGCACTTCAGGAAAAATAGATTGTTGGCGACCATTATTACTGGCTTATCTTTGTTTTCTTATCATTTGGATAATCTCTTTCTCCTTTGTAGGGAGATATATCTCTAAATTGCTTTTCTGTGCCACTGTGTTTAATTCCTTATCCCCTGAGACAAATAATCGGGTATTAACATACAATGCACTTGTTAATTGAAGTGCATCAGCAATATACAAGCGATTTTCTAAGATGAATGGCCAGGCCTCCATTTGGAGAGTGCTATGGGTTGGAATGATAATTAACCTGTCTAAGCGCAAAAGTCGTAGCATTTCATCAATAAATTTTGCTATAAGTACATCAAATGAGTCTTTCGTTATCCATTTTCGGTTTAAGTACTGGTCGAATACTCCCAATACTTCTCCTATGTTCAAAAGGTTGTAGGTTATAGTTAAGTACCCTTGATTTGCTTGTTCATAAATGAAATCAGCAAAGGAGGTTCCTTCCTCTTGTATATAGCGTTTAACAATCATGGAACTATCCAGATATACCTGCATTCCCAGACCTCATTTTGCGAATTAAGTTTTCTGCTTTTTCCGGAGGAGTAGGTCTTTCTTTTTTTATCTCTTCTAGAGTGAAAGAGGACTTCTCTTCGGTTGGTATTAATCCCTTTAATTGTGTTTCCAGTTTAATTAATGTTTTATCCTCAATAAGTTTATTTAGTTCAGTACTGAGTGCTCGTGTGGTTCCGCTAGACCGATAAACTTGATCTTTAAATCTTTCCCATGCTTTCTCGTCTGCATAGAATGAAACTTTCTCTGTCATTTTAATCCCAGAATACTTCTTCCGCTCTTTACTAGTATACTTGTATACTTCTATATATAGTTTTTGATTACGGATTGGCGACGATAACCATGAGATGGTAAACGAGTGCTGGGATGTTTCTTAAAAGAAATCCCGTTTACAATACGATTGCAGCATACAAGAGGCCCTTGAACTAGAAAATCAGAATGCTCTTGGACTGTCAGAAGACATTTTTTTCTATTGGGGGTGGGTAATCGTTATTATAGGTGGAGTTTATTCATTGCTATTTCATTTTCGACGTGCTTCAAAACCACAAAATAGAGAAAGAACAGAGAAATGTGTTGAATGATAAGTAACAGGATAGGTAATCCATGTCTCTCCCGACATGTTCAGTATTTGTTACACCCTCCCACTCCTCGCACACGGGTTAATCTTCTTAGATTAATGTAAAAATTTTCAGTCCTCTCGTTTTTTCTTGAAAATAGCCTTCAGGCGTCTACTAGCGTATCTGTGTTGTTGTATAAACAAATTCTGCTCTTCTGTCTGGTGGTCTTGCTTTACTAAGGATTTCTTTTACTACTCGTTTCTTTATATTTCAGGCACAAATAGGCATAGAAAGTGACCCATTTATTTTCTGCCTGTTTTTTCCCAGGATAGAAATACCGATTCGTGGTTTTACCTGGTGTCCAGTCCAGAATATATCGACCAGTAGAGGTTCGATGGTCCTGAAGAATGTTCCAGGCGTTTTGAACCCGTGAGTCCTCCCCATACCCCATTTTTGCTATGGCATACAGGGTTTCGAGAAGCCCTGCTCTGTAGGAAAAGGGAAAGATAGTCTTTCCTGTTTCCCGCGTCACTAATTCAGTAGGTTTTTTTGTTTTATATAGCACATTCCGGTCGAGAAAATAGTTGACTAAGTGTTTGGCATGCAACTCTGTCCACAGCTGCTGGAGTTCACTGAGGGCAAGTAGGACTTTTAAGGTGCCTCGATAACAGCTTTTCACCAGACGTGTTTTCCGTTTGCCTTTATGCATATCACACAAATAGCCTTGATCCTCGCGAATCATAGTTTTTAGTAAATCAATCGTCTTTAATAACCGTGGATCCTCTTGAAATCCCAATTTTATGAATGTCCGAATATTTACCCCATATAAACACGAAAAATGATTCCAGAAATCCCCGTCTGGTTGTTGGAGGGATAGATAGCGATTTGCTGCCTTTTTCACTTCGGGATTGTCTTTTGTTACCCCTAGTTCTACTAAATAACTCAACACATAATGCGTGGTGCTCCAATCTGCATATTCCACTCCTGCCCCTAGTACTCGGCCATCTCGTTTTTTCACCTCCCAATATCCTTCGGGCTGCATCTTTTTCAAAATATTTTGCACCACAGGATACTCAATTACCGCTTCTTTGGCTTCTTTGATCTTATCACTAGTATTTGGGAGATTCTGCAATTCTAGCATTGTGCGATACCGTATCGAGGGATTACTCTCCTCCAACAGCCATTCCATTACAAGTTTTGGAATTTTTACCATTTCCACACATCTTTCCTTATGAATGGCTTCTGGTCTTATGTCTCACCATTGCTTTGTCGGATAAAATTGATCACATTTATAAGTGCATCATATCTCATGTAATATGAGACATGTAAAATGACCTCTCGTGAAAAAGTTGTTCAAACTACTCTTTCCCCTGAAGAGCATGCCATTCTTCGGGATTATGCGACTCAACATAACCTTTCTCTCAAGGAAGCAGTTAAACAAGCAATTCTAGCTCTTCTCAAAAGTGATAAAGTTGTAGCTGATGATCCTTATTTTTCTCTTAAAACTAAATCTCTAGTAGACAATGAAAACGCCTCTCAAGAAGTCGACCAGATTCTTTACAGGACAAGCTAGTGTGTATCTAATTTAGGAGTTTATTAGGGTGAGCTAAATGATTTTTATCGATACTGGGGCTTTTTATGCTTCGAAAGTGACGAATGATATCAATAATTCTTCTGCCCTCGTCATTGAAAATCACATTAGAGAGGGCAGATATGGGAAGATGATAACCACTAATTATATCCTTGATGAACTTTATACCCTGCTGCGGGGAAGAGTGGGTCATGAGGAGATTATCCGAATTGGGGATTCTATCAGACACTCTCCTAATATCCGAATTGTCTGGATATTAGAGGCATTGGAAGAAAAAGCATGGAATTTATTTAAGGAACATCAGGACAAAATCTTTAGCTTTACTGATTGTACAAGTTTTGTTGTTATGCATACTTTAAGAATGAATACTGCCTTTACATATGATTCACATTTCGAACAAGCGGGATTCCAAGTTATTAAATGATATTTATTCTATATTTGAAGCAGTGTTGGATTCGTGAGAGGAACGTGCCCTCAGTACGAGAGGAACAGGGTATGGGGGCCTCTAGTGTACGGGTTATCCAGAAGGGTACTGCCAGGCAGCCACGCGCTAACCGATAAAT
>NJBF01000059.1 GCA_003144275.1 Candidatus Heimdallarchaeota archaeon B3_Heim | reverse complement strand
CACCCCAATTATGCATATAGTCCAAAGCTGCTTGTAAGGTTGTATTCCCGTGTGTGTCTATCGTACTCCAAACTGGTTGAAATGCCTCCACACTTGTATCTACGATATCGGATTGAAATCTTTGCATATCCTCAACAGAGATTTTCTCATTTGTATCAATTTTCTCCTGAATCAAGTTTGTAATTCTCCGACTACGATACCCAGGGGCAAAAAAACTTCCCATATAGTAGGAATAATCTGGACCTGTGGTTTTTTGATTGGTTGACGTCAGAAACTGTTGTGCAGGGTCTTCAGCAACTGCAAGTTCATCATAAGGAATATAACCTAGCCAATCATTAGCCGGGTTTGAACCATTTACTGGTTGTCTGCCCCAATTTCCTTTAGGACGAATTGGGTAATTGGCTACGGGCCGGATTGCAATGTGATTATCTGTTGTTGCAACTACAAAATTCTGTCCTGGAATACTCCAATCCTTTTGAACCTCGGCAAAATCCGCTAGTGTTTGAGCAGTCCATAAACCAAAAACAGCTTTCACAAGATAATCAGGTGTTCCAAACATTAAATCATCATGACCTGTCCAACGCATTGCAATGGGAGCGAAGTTTGCTGCCTCAACATGAGAGTCGATGTCGGGAGAAAGAACTGGTCCATGTCCAGTAAAGCGAATTGTCAATTCATAATTTGTTGTCCCTCTTACTGGAATGGTTTCAGTGACCACCTCAAAATCATCCCACGTACTCCCATTTAAATATTTTTTACCATCTGCGGAGGTATTATAATAAAAGTAGTCAACAACATCGGCTCCTACATTTGTAAATCCCCAACTCGCATATTCACTATGACCCGCAACTACACCTGGCATACCAGCAAACGAAAACCCATAAACATTGATTCCCGATTCCTTAGAAGCGTGCTGGAGCTCGTACCAAACGCCTGGCATAACTAGTTGTAAATGCATATCATTTGCTAAGATCGGATAGCCAGTAGACGAAATACTACCATTTATGACCCAATTATTACTTCCGATTATCGTGTCAAATACATTGAGGTAATCTTTCACGATATATCCATCGTTGATAACAACTTGGTCTGAAATTTCCCTTCTTACCAGAATCTCAAGCATACTAGTAATCACATTATCTGGTAAAGGATTTTGATTTTCGACGATTCCAGTTTTTAATAGCCCAGTGGTATTTTCTGGCGGATTAGGTGGGGAGGGATACGATCCATAATTCGGTAAAACTGGGATGATGCCTACTGTGTTATTAATTGGGAATAGTTCAAGCATATCTGCTTCAGAGAAATATGAACCTAAGAGAGCCACAGTAAACTCTTGAAAACCATCATGAGCTAAGCCCATTGACATGTACTTCCCGTATCCAATCGTATAATATGGTAACCAATGGCTTGGTTTAATATCGAGTAATCGAAATTCAAGAGGAATTTTGTGAGGAGACAAGTGATCAATGAAATAGTTAATTCCCTCAGAATATTTCTTTAATGAATTAACTAGTTCACTATTCGGATCTTCCGCTAGCATGATGTTCCAGGTCGCATTAGCTGATCTATCCAAACACAAATTTCTCATTTGTATATCAACTGACAAAGCTGATTCACCTAGAATTTCCGATAATTGGCCAGTATATAGACGTCGAATCATTTCAAGTTGGAACAGACGATCCCGTGCGTGCACATAACCAATGGCAAAAAACATATCAGAATCTTTCTCAGCAAAGATATGGGGGATTCCCCACTCATCATAATAGCAAACTACTTCCTCTTCGACATTCGGAATTGTCAACGTCTTACTTCCATGTTCGGCGTAGGTGGAGACGTCCCATATTCCGCCATTCGGATTAATTAATCCTCCCAGTGGTGGTATCAGTCCCAATGGAGTTGAAAACACGATTATAATTAGCAAAACAGGTAAAATCGATAAACCAAGTTTAAGTACAGGACTTTTTTCAGTATCAGTGAGCGCTTCCATTTCATTGAACCTCTAGAGATGTAATAATTGGGTTTGTCCATCCAGTTGAAATTCCATTATAAGACTTTTGATGAAAAAACGAGAACCTCCCGTTCAGCTCTGTTCAAGCTATTTAAGAAGAGAAAAATGAGGGTAAGAGAGAAAAAGATTAGAGGAGAAAGAAAAAAAGGAAAAAAGATATGAAGAATTTTAGCGGCTTTCAGCAGTATCTAGTACTACACCTAGTCCTACAGCTACTCTAGAATCAATTTTATTCTCTGTATCTGCTTGGAAATCGAGAATATAATTATCTCCGATAGTAAATTTCCGATCAAAGTATCCAATCTTCTTTCCTGTTTGACAATCAAGAAAATCCCATTGCAGTCGAATAAATTGAATGAAAAAATCGAAGGCATTTAGTATTGGTAACCACCGAAGATTCCTTACCAATGAAATTGGTAGTGAACGTGCTTGGACGGTAACGAGTTCCTCAGAAGTTTTTGGATCACGAATAGTCCACTTTTCTCTAAGAAGACTGCGGAAGAAATGGCGTTTTAGGACAGCTAAGACAGCGCCAGAATTAGGATCAATAATTGAGAACTTCCCAAAAGCATCAAACATTGCATCATCTTGTATTGTTAGAGCTTCCTTACCCTCTGTTGTGTCCTCGGATTCCCATAACCTAATGTTTGTCTTCCGACCAAATCTTTTCCTTTTGACCCAGAGCATATTTTGATTGCTGTCTGGATCTCGAATATGATAGGCTTCTTGAAGGGATAATTGTCGTCTATGTCGTTGAGAAATTCCAAATTTTTTACGATTCCATATACTCATTGCTTATTTCACCAATTGTGATTATTTTACCTTTTTTCTAATATAAAAGAGTTTTTTAACAATAGACCTTTGAATAAGAATGATCTACTCAGTGACAGTCCGTACGCAGCTGTAGTAGCTTCTTGGAACCTAAAACTAGATGTAGGAATTACTTTTAATGAATCAACCTCCAATTGGCCTTGGATTAACATTTGCTGTTATAGAATACAATAAAAGGCCAGAAGTTCTTTGGAGCGGTTCCACCTGGCATACAGAGATATCTTCATGGGATCTCTTGATAAAAATACTTGCTGCGAAAAACAATTTGGAGGATATAGGCTGGAACTTTCTTCCTCTTATCTGGGAGAGTCAACACACAAACCATGAAGTGGAAATATTTGCTCTTACCAAATTTTTTCTCATACAAGGGATTGGTACCGCTTATCTCGTTGTTTACCATCAGAGGGCAGAAGTATTGACACAATTTTTACTCTTAGAAGAAGAAAATATCGCTTACACTTTCGAGGGAATTTTATCCTCTCATCTGACCACGCAGCGACTTTCTAACGAACAACTCAAGCAACTCCGAATAACAGCCCAACATTATTACGAGATTTTATCATCTCTTCAGTCATAAGAATTATGAAGCCACCATACAACTAGTTTTTCCCTCGAAGGTGAGTTTCAAAATGGACAAACAGTATCATATTAATGTCTCAGCCAAAGAAATAGAGAATAGTCGATATCTTATCATTTGTGGCGATCCAGGAAGAGTTCCACGAATTAGTGCACAACTCAAAGATCCACACGAGATATCTTTTAATCGTGAGTACCGTGTGCATTTAGGATATTTAAATGATACTCCAATTCTGGTATCATCATGTGGAATAGGAGCACCTTCTACTGCAATTGGAATAGAAGAGTTTGGAAAACTGGGCGTTAATACAATTATTCGCGTTGGCACTTCCGGAATACTATCTAGAGATGTCAAGTTAGGAGATCTTGTTTCAGCAACGGGAGCTATACGCGATGAAGGGACAACCCATGAATACATCTTACCTGCATTCCCCGCTGTCGCCCATCCCGATGTGATATTTGCTCTTCGGGAAGCAGTAACTCATTTGAATTTGCAAGATCGATTTCATGAGGGAATTGTCCACTCCAAGGATGCCTTTTATTCTGAAACACCCGAATTAATACCTGATGCCGTGAGGGCAAAAAATAAATGGAAAGTCTGGATCAATGCACGAACACTGATCACGGAAATGGAATGTTCAACTCTTTTCGTGATTAGTTATATCCGGGGTTGGCGTGCTGGAGGTATTATGGCCGCTATTGGTGATACTGAATCTGGGGAATTAATCATAGACCACATGAAAGGACAAAAAGAAGCAATTGATGTAACGATAGAAGCCATAAAGCGATTATTGTAATTTCACTCTGATGAACGAAGGAGTTCAATCGTTTTGAGAACTATTTGCTCAGACAATCCGAGATACATCTCTGGATCGATTTTTTCTTTTGATATGAAATTTTTTGCCCGTGAATAAGCTTCCTGACGTCCTAATCCCTGCTCAGTAACGAGCTCGACCATTTTCTTTTCCATAAATATGGCAGGGTCGATATGAACATTTTTTCTGATATTTTCAGGAAAAAGATCTAATCCTACAATTATTCTGGTTATTCTTTTTATCATAAAATGGGTCAGTATCACTGTTTCAGGAATTATTATTCGCTCGTTAGCACTATTTGTGAGGTCTCGCTCGTGTTCTAAAGAAATATTTTCTAAAGCAGGGAGGATGTTTGTACGCACCCGTTTGGCCAATGAACATAAATTTTCACTCAAAATAGGATTTCTTTTGTGAGGCATTGTGGAGGAACCTGTTTGTTTTTCAGCGAAGGGTTCCGCCAGTTCTTGGATTTCAGACCTCTGTAAATTTCTGATTTCTTTTGCCATCTTCTCGATTATCGATACGATTGTTATTAGGTTGAAAATGTACTTAGCAACAAAAACTCGACTAACCACTTGATTGGTAATTAGAGGGACCGATAGGCCTAAATCATGTAAAACTTTGGTCTGAATTTGGACACCTTTTTCTCCGAAACTTGCAAAAGTGCCCACTGCTCCACTCATTTTTCCATAAAATTTCGCTCTTCTTAGTTCTTCCAAGCAATCTGTAATTTCATAAGCCCATAATGCGAACTTCATTCCATAAGTCATGGGGATGGCATGCTGACCATGGGTTCTTCCGATACACACAAGATTTTTCGTTTCCTCTGCTTTACTCAATAATAAATTCTTTAAAATCAACAGGTCAGCAAGAACCACTTGATTAGCTTCCCTTAGCTGTAATGCCAATGCGGAATCAACGATATCTGAGCTTGTAGCTCCAAGATGTACTTTATCACAACCTGAAACCCGTGTAAATGCTTCTACTAGAGCCATAGTATCATGATGTGTTTCTTTTTCGATTTCCTTTACGAGCTCAACTGTAACCTTACTCTTGGATTTAAATAAAAGATCATATTCATTTTTCGTCAACGTACCTTGTTCTACATGGGCCTGTGCTAAGGCAAGTTCTACTTGTAGCATTCTATTAATTCTAGATGATTCTTCAAATATATCAGCAATTTCCGTTCTATAACGATTTTCAAGAGGATGTATCATCTTATCCCTCTCTATCAATAATTTCTACATCTGCGGGGCCTGTGCCAATAAAGGTAAAGGGCATTCCTATTTCCTTTTCTTTACTAGTCAGCCATTCTTTTGCACCTTCAGATAGTTTATCAAATTCAGTGTTACCTTGATCCGCTGGAAATAAAATATCTATTTTTGTTAAGGCTATTTTTGTTGCGGAATTCAACTGAATACTTCTTTTTGCTAGCTCCACATTGAAAGGAGCAGCTCTACGAAGACGTTTGGTCACAGTACCATACTCAGTCCATCCTCGTTTTATAGTTTCTTCTTCAGTGAGCTCTTCTGGTAAAAAACCTTCACCAACCCTTGTAACGTACGCTTTGAATACAAGCGTTACATCTGTTACCACAGTTGGACCTATACCAACATCTGCACAGATGGATGAAGCGGTTACATCCTTTGTAGTGACATATGGATAAGTTCCATGAAATAGCGATAAGTAGGTAGCCTGTGTGCCTTCCAGTAGAATAGGTTCTCCATTAGCTATTCCTCCGTGTATTTCTCCAGGCACATCAGTTAAAAATGGTTTGAGCTCCGCGATTTCCTTGGCTAATTTTAATTTTCTTCGAACTCTTTCTTCATTTGCAGGTCCAGATCCAGAACCTGTGGTTCCAACCTTCTTTGAGAGATGGGGATCACATCTGTCAATTTCTCTGTGAGAGGCATTAATAACTCCACACTGATGATCAAGAAAGGCTTTCCCACGCATATTTGTTTTCTCAATTTCTTCAAGAAATACCTCTGGGTTAACCAGTACACCTGGCCCGATTAATAATTTCCTCACGAATTTTCCCCCGATTCCTGATGGAATCATTCGTAATTTGTATTCAACTCCATCAACAACAATTGTGTGACCTGCATTGGGGCCTACTCCCCCTCTAGCCACAATAGTTGCTTTTCGCTTGTTCACGAGGTGACTGATAATTTTTCCTTTTCCTTCATCTCCCCAGAAGCCACCTACAACCACATCAACACTCATTCTTTAATCTCCTTAAGTTTTAAGAAATTCCTAACAGCCTGTTCATTTATACCAACTTTATTGACAAAAAACTCCTTACACGCATGAGCATTCATATTCTGATCTTTGAGTACATCATTCATGAATTCAAAACGTTCATGAGGAAAAACTATCCATGCCGACGTTTCCTCAACATAAAACTGAGGTTTAAGAAGGCTCCATGGCTTATGGTAAAGAGTTCCAACAACAATCTCTAATGGTTTCTTCATTTGTAAATATTGAAGTGCAAATTGTAATGATACGCCACTATCTGCTACATCATCAATTAAAAGGATCCGTTTCCCATAGATATGCCCGGGAAGATCCTGATAAATTATAGGTTCTTTTTTTGTTTTATCAATTCCCGAATAAAATCCTATTTGCATTATTGCTAGCGTTACTTTCTTTTCATCTGACAGATATAAATCTGAGAGAATTCTAGCAGGTACTAATCCTCCTCGTGACACTCCAGCCATTATATCTGGCTTGAAGCTACTCTTTTTGATCATCATATATAGCTCGAAGCTTAAATTTTGTATATGATTCCAGCTAGGAGCAGTATAGGTCATTTCCTTTTCCTTATTCAAAAAAATTACCCCAATGAACCACTTGTAAAAAGACAGAAATGTATTTACTTCTCTCTTTATCTCTTTTTGCCAAAAGTAAAATTATGGTGGGTCATTCTTCACGGAAAATGTGAGAGGGCACCATAATCATTCTCTGTTAATCATTGTATTAGGAATCCACATCTGAAATTCATTACCATAGGGGAAGTAGGGTACAATTTTTAACTGCCCATTGAGGTATTGCATGACAACAGACGCTAGAGTAATACCAATATAGAATCCGTGGGATTCCCAGTCATCTGTTATCTTAGATGTCAAACGGTCACAAATTTCTTTGGGAATAGAAGTAGAGATATAATCTCTTATCGTTAAACAGAAATGCTGGTCATAAGAATGACCATCTATTATTATTGGTGAAGTAGGAGCTGCCTTTTCAGTTGAATGGATTAAAAACAATACCAATTCGTTGATAGCATGAGGTAGGTATCCACTATGAGCGATTCTTAGCTCAGGAAATTGTAAATCAATAGATCTGTTAGTATTCTTCAGATTAATTGGTAATGTTTCTACTAAATTCTTAATTGCATATTCTTCTGCAAATGTGGATTCAGAAGAGAAGGGAGACCTTTGAAGCACTTCGAAAATCATGGTAACTAGATCAATTGTCTTGGATGAACGATTAGCAATATTAACAATTTCTTTAACTTCTTCCTTTTCCAGAATTTTCTCTATTCCATTTTCATACGATAAGAGCTCTATTTGGCTGACAATTTTCTGCAAATCATTTCGTAAAAAATGGCTCATCATCGCATGGTATCGTTCTTCCTCGAGTTTAATTTGCTTAATTGTCTCTTCCGCGTCTTTTCTCTCGGAAATATCTTCTATTATACCATCATGGTATTGACCATTTGGTGAGACTCGGGCAGAGATAGAAGCCCAAAATTGAATACCATCCCTGTTCTTCATCAAAACATCTTTGATATTTAATTGTCCTTCACAGTACAATTCTTCTACAAACGTTTTTCGATCTTCTGAATCGACATATAGACCAGATAGAGCAGTTGAGGCAAGTTCTTCAAAAGAAGTGTACCCAAACATCGAAATAAAAGCGAAATTTGCCTGTAAAAGACGTCCTTGCCGACTTACTCGAAAAATCCCTGTGTTAATATTTTCTACAAGAGTTCGATATTTCTCTTCACTTTCTATTAAACGAGCTTCGGACTGTTTTCTATCTGTAATATCGCGTGTGATTGCTATAAAAGAGGTCGGGTCTCCTTTTAAATCTTCAATGGCAGTGACAATCAACTCTGCAGGAAATGTGCTCCCATCCAATCGAAGCAGTGTGTACTCAAAACGAAAGATCTTTCCTTCAGCCAGAGTTTTCTCAACAATTGCTATGGCATATTGGCGGTCTTCAGGAACTACCAATTCGAGAGCATTCTTCTCAATTAATTCTTCAAGACCAGCTACTCCGTAAAGGTTGAGAGCTTGTTGATTAACCGTAATAATATTGAAATCTAGATCTGTTAATATTATAGCATCAGGATTAAATTCTATTAAATTTCGATATCTATCTTGAGCTTCTTTTTCAGTTGTAATATCGGTAAATAACCCGAAAGAACCAACCAATTCTTCCTCATCGTCAAGTAAAACTGTTCCTGCGACTCTTACCTTGATGAAGGATCCATCTCTTCGAATCAAGGAGAGTTCATACACAGAAGAGGGGACCTTGGAAACAAATCTTTCTTTTACTTTTTCTTCAAATGTCCGCAAAGAGTCAATTGAGAGGAATTCCTCAACACCTCTTCCAAGCATTTCATTGAGCGACCATCCTAACATTTTTTCTAACGCCGGATTCACATAAAGTGTTTTGTCATCCAAATCTGTGATCCAAACGCCTTCTAAAGCGGTTTCGATTAGAGTTTGATATCTATTCTCGCTAACTCGCAATTCATGCTTACTATGGGCAAATCCTAACAATCCTACAATGCGCCCATTCTTCATCTTGGGTGATCCTTTGATCTCAAATGGTTTATAGATGCCTGACTTAGTTAAAACGCGTATTTCTGGAGTGGGAAAGGTTTCTCCCTCTGTAATTGTACTAAATCCCCTTAATACCGCATCTAAATCTTCTGGGTGTATCTTAGGACGAAAAGGTTTACCTATCCATTCATCGGCTGACCAACCCGTTAATTTTTCTGCTGCAGGATTGATGGAAGTAATAATTCCCTCCATATCGGCTGTAAAGATGATATCACGAGAGTTTTCAACTAAACTACGATAAAGCTTTTCCGATTTCTCCAGCTTTGCAAGGGACTCTTGATGTACGATGAAACCATTTCTGATTAATTCTTTCACATCTTTCGGAATATCCTTCCGTTCTAAAAGAATTTTCAAATTATCAGTTAAAGACATCGAACTCAAATTCCTTTGAAGAAAATAATTAGAGTGTATGAAATTATTTACGAAACTGAGGTTGATAAATTAAAATAAGATTCTTAAAAATACCTAAATAGAATTCTCGGAAATGAAATAAAATGGTACAAATCTTAATAACAGGAGCTAATCGCGGGCTAGGATTGGAATTTGTCAGACAATATTTGGATAGGGGAGAAAAGGTTGTTGCTACTTTTAGAGAAAATAATGACATATCAGACTTAGAAGAACTGCAGAGAAAATATCCAGATTTTCTTACTCTAGTTCCAATGAACATAACATCAAGTGATTCGAGAACCAAAGCGTTTACCGAGGTAAAATCGAAGATTTCAGGATTGGATATACTCATCAATAATGCAGGAATGACTGGAAAACGAGAACTGAAATTTGGTGATCTACATGCTGATCATATGCTTGAAGTTTTCAATGTGAACGCTATCTCAGCGGTTTTGGTTGCAGAACAATTTTCCCAGCTATTCAAAGAGAATAGTAAGATTATCAATATTTCAAGCTGGATGGGTAGCATTTCAGCGCGAGAGAACACCACAAACTTCAGTTATTGTGCAAGTAAAGCAGCTTTGAATATGTTTACGAAATTACTATCGAATTCCCTTCGTGACAAAGGAATTATTGTAATACCTATACATCCTGGTTGGGTTAAGACGAGGATGGGAACACAGAGTGCTCCTATTGAACAAAAAGATTCGATTTCAGGGATGATTCAAATTATCGACTCATTAACGTTAGAAGAAACTGGAAGATTCTATGACTGGCAAGGTAATGAGCTTGCTTGGTAGGAAAAAATCCCGATATTCCATCAACTGTTATTGTAGCAAATTCTTATAATCTAATTACATTATACTTGGATCCTTGTAGCTCTACAAATAATAAGAGGATTGCTGAATATGACAAAAATTACCCCTGAATTATGGATGAAATCGTGGGATAGTCACGTAAAAACTGAAAGTTATCCGAAAGAAAGCCTTGGTGTACTTTTTACGCGTGAAATGGCAAAATTTCCACAGAATATTGCCTGTTGGATGATGGAAAGGGAAATCACGTATGGAGAATTATTAGAAAACGTGAAACGATTTGCCACATTTTTACAAGAAAACGCTGTAGAAAAAGGGGATGTAGTAGCTATTAGTTTAGCCAATTGTCCACAGTATATAATTGCTCATGTCGGAACTCTACTTGCTGGATGTGTAGCTTCAGGTCTCAATCCACTATTAAGTGCCAAAGAAATCGCGTATCAGCTAAATGACAGTAAGGCAAAAGTTGTAGTGACATTGGATGCTGTTTACGAAAAAGTATTATCAAAAAAGCTAGATGAGATTCCTGCCCTAGAAATAGTAATTGCTACTAATATTTCTGAATATATGGGACTGAGTAAAATCAAGGTCTTTCTGGGGAAAAAACTAGGTAAAATCCCAAACGGGAAAATTTTTGATTGGCCGGGGAAAAAAGTAATCAAATTTTCAAATGTGGTGTCAGTAAATCCGAATGTAAAACCCGTAACGATAGATGTAGATCAGGATTTAGCCTGTCTTCAGTATACAGGAGGTACGACTGGCTTTCCAAAGGGAACTGAACTTACCCATACAAATTTAATTGCTGATTATACAATATTTGCTAATTGGATGAATTTGGAACCAGGAACAACGTTAACTTTGTCCGCTTTCCCGATGTTTCATGCAGCTGGACTCACAGTCATGTCAGAGTCAATCTGGGTAGCAGGATCTCAAGTATTAATTGCTAATCCGCGAGACATAGGTCAAGTCATTCAGGAGATGATTGACCATAAACCAACGATTGTAGCAAATGTACCTACACTTTATGGGATGATTATGAATCATCCAAAAGCAAAGGAAATACCTAACGAAGTTTTAGATAATATCAGACTATACATATCTGGTGCTGCTCCTTTCCCAGCTGAAATGATTCGAGAATTCGAAACAAAAATGAAAGCAACCAATAAAGTAATGGAACTTTATGGTATGACTGAAACTTCTCCTGTCTGTGTATCAAATCCAATACTTGGCAAAAAGAAAGTAGGTAAGGTGGGATTACCTTTACCCGATACTGAATTGAAACTTATCAATATCGAAACAGGGGAAGCAGTTGAAACAGGAGAGCCTGGTGAAATTTTAGTTCGCGGTCCTATCGTAACTAGAGGATACTACAACAAACCAGAAGCGACTGCCGAAACTATTGAACCTGATGGATGGCTTCATACAGGGGATGTGGGTGTGATGGATGAGGAAGGTTATATACAAATTGTTGATAGAGTAAAAGATATGTTGATTGTTTCTGGCTATAAAGTCTACTCCGTACACGTAGAAGATGTGCTGACAAAGCATCCAGATATTGAAATGGTGGCCATAATAGGCATGGATGATCCAGATCGTCCTGGAAGCGAAATCGTGCAAGCCTACATTAAATTGAAGAAAGATGTTGAAGCCACGGAAACAGTAAAAGAAAGTATTCAACAATTTGCTGCAGAAAATCTCTCCAAGTATGAAAAACCCCGTGTTTATGAATTTAGAGAAGAATTACCCCTTACAACTGTTGGAAAAGTCCTTAAAAGAGCTCTCAAAGACAAGTAGCAATATTCTGGGTTTTTTCTCTTCGCTTTTTCATTCTTGGTATCGGCCTCTTTGTATATCTAGAAAAATATATTATGCTAAAGAAAGATTAAACTCTGGAAGAAATTATTTCGAAAATCATTAACTATAGGTATTCTTAACTGGAGGTTCTCTATTGGATTCCGCTGCAAACATTGTAATAATTGGCGCAGGTAGTGCAAGCTTTGGTTTAGACAATTTAAGTGGCATCATTGCTCATGAGGATTTAACAAATTCTACATTAAAACTAGTAGACACTCATGAGCAGAATTTGAAGACAATAAATACGCTAGGGGAGCTCATGAAGCTAGAATGGAACTCCAACATAACAATCGAATCCTTTCTTGATCGAAAACAAGCGTTGATTGACGCTGATTATGTTATTTTATCGGTGGCTATTGACCGAGAGGAAACATGGCTGAAGGATTTTCAGATAGCAAGAAAATATGATATTTACCACTATGCCGAGAATGGCTTAATGGGTTCATTCGGCCATACTGCGAGAGGATTAGCATTCATTATGCCTATCTTATATGATATTCATGATCTTGCCCCGAATAGCTGGTTAATCAACTTTACTAACCCAGTACCTAGAATCGGTTATGCCGCAGAACACGTAGGAGTAAAGTCGATTGGATTGTGTCATCAAATCTGGCATGGTTACGGTATATTGGGACGTTATCTGGCAAAGGATCTAGGTATCACTGAAAATCTTGATTTTGAGGTAAAATGGACTGATAAAAGTCAAGAAATAATGTCTGAGTTTGCAGTCGAAGCAGCTGGTGAGTATGACATAAAAGCAGCTGGACTTAATCACTTTACATGGATGCTTGATGTGCGTAGATTGGATACAAAGGAAGATTTGTATCCCTTAATACGACAAGAGGCAGAATATGTTCATCCTAACTTTGAACCCCTAACAAAACACATGTACGATATCTATGGATTACTGCCAGTTCCTGGGGACTGTCATCTCGCAGAGTACCTTCCTTATACATTTTCAAAGGAAAATTGGGAGAAATATCGCATTCAATTATATGACTTCAATCGGGGGAAAATTCAACGAGAGAAAATGTGGGTACGAATAAAGGATATTGTTTCAGGTAAAAGAGAATTAGATATTCAACCCAATCCTTCTGAAAGAGCAGATGCAATTATTGGGGAATTACTCACAAATTCAAATGCTTATGAACAAGCAGTCAATATTCCGAATCAAGGTGCAATCACGAATCTTCCTGATGATGCCATTGTAGAAGTTCCAGCTCTAGTAAATTCTTTTGGAGTCTCGGGGATGAAAGTCGGTAGGTTGCCCGAAGCTATTGCAGCTCTGTGTCAGAGAGAAATCTCAATTGCAAAGCTACTCACAATCGCATCTATCAAGGGAGATAGAGAACCAGCTCTCCAAGCATTCGCTTTAATGCTTCCAGACTTATCGATTGCGGAGCAAATGCTCGATGATTACATTGAAGTGCATAAGAAGTATCTACCACAATTTGATTAACCATCAGCATCATAAACTCATTTGGTAAGATAGTATCACGAGTTCTTTATTCAGATTAATTTCGTTTTTCGGAGATTCTACTGCTTTCGAAATTACGATTAATGAATACATACTAGTGACATGGGCATAGAAAGTCAATCAATTACGAAAATCTTTCAGGGAGGAATATAAATTCTTGTAGGTAGTGATGTATTGGAGTAAACCCTGAAAAGACGTAATAGATATGAAAAATCGCAAAAATTCTAATTTTTATGGAGAATTTCTTCTCATAACTTCTCTACTACTCTTAACAGTCACTTTTACAGCTATTGCAAAAGCAGACGATTGTTTTGTTCCTTGTGATGACATCATAGGTGGTGGCCCTCCCCCAGATAGCATCCCTTCAATCGACAACCCAACATTTTTAGAAATAACAGAATTTGAATCAGAATATACAGGTGATCTAGATAGTCTTTATATTCTGGGAATCGTCATTGATGGCGAAGCTAGAGCGTATCCTCGTGATATACTTAATTGGCATGAGACTGTAAACGATGAATTCAATGATGAGCATGTATGTATTACTTTCTGTCCCTTAACTGGTACAGATATTCTTTATGATACCTCAAGTATTGGAGGTGCTACCGTTCTGAAAGACTTACCCAAATAGGACAGCGAGGAATAATTTTTCCAAATTATTCTTAACTATTTGGCGCTGTTCTTCCTGATTCAACGACGCGAGCCGGCATTAATGCCGGTCTTACCACCTCTCCACAGGCGTTTAAGGTCTCCGCAGAACTCTCGGCGACAGGAAAGACACATGACTTTCCTGATTGATTAGTAGCTTTTCTTCTAATAAACCTACTAACCCTGTAATCTAAAACAAATTTGCTTGTTTCCCGTTATTCTAATATCAAGAAGTTATTTAGCGCGTCATTTTAGGTATAATCCCATGAGATCGGTTGAACACGCTGTTAACCATGTATTTTAATCTCGACTCCCTTCTCCTAAGATATCCTGCCTTCTATTTCTCTTCATTCCGTAATGTCATCTTGTCCTAGTTGTCTATAAATGTCCATATCTGTCAATCTATCCGACAACAGTATTGACCCCTTGGAACATCAGGCAAACTCTATGAAAATAACCTTGTATTTTATGATCGAATTTCTGATAGTTTGTGGAGACAGATGTTAGGTGTTAGCCTGAAAGGAGAAAAAATTGGTCAACAACTCCCAATCCAGGCAATCACAGAAACTACATGGCAAGCGTGGAAGACATTATATCCTGACACAGTCATTTTAGACAGAGCCTCAGGAAAATATGCAGATGAAACTTACAACTCGAATACCTATCCAGGATATCGAGAGAGATCATCTATTTGGTTTCGAACTTCCTTTAAACCTAATGAAGCTCCTTACAATCTATACGATGTAAAAGCTCTTACTTTAGTTCTTGAGATAGAGGGGAAAGTCCGATTGTACCCATTTGAGGAACTACAGAAGCAACCAGTATTAAATGATAAACTCGTAGATCAGCCAA
>NJBF01000031.1 GCA_003144275.1 Candidatus Heimdallarchaeota archaeon B3_Heim | reverse complement strand
CTTGTCTAACGGGTAGGAATTTGACTGTCATTTTTACTCGAATTTCGGTCGAGTTTCTGCCCTTTAATGCTTATGGGTCGCTGTTAAAAACCCTTTTAGTGGATTTTCATTGTAAAAACCATGCTAGGTACACTGATCCGATTGGATAGAAAGGTTCCTTCACATTTCTATAGGCTTAAAAATACATATAATTGCATTACTCATGAGGAAACTGGTTGCGACAATCGGTTTCAAATCAATACTGATATTGCATCCCGCCTTGCAGAATTTTTTCCTTTGAAATGGCTAGATATGATTACAAATTCATTCAAAAATACAAAACCAAAAGAATTGGGTTTGAGATTACAAGGGGATCGTTTGTATGCGTATTTAGCTTACATTGATCTATTGTTAATTTTTCGGGGTCTATCATTATTAGATTCTACCCTACAAGAGATTAATAATGCTTTAGGTGTTGATTTAAACAAACAGAAATTGAGAACATGGCGATTAAGACTTTTAAAGATCTATCCAAAAATGCGAAATAAATGGAGAAAAATTCGGTCTGAAACTCCAGCCAGAGTTCTTCTTTCAACCCTGATAAGAATTATGAATACTGAAATTAATTATGAAGGCTATTCAGAGGAGGAAATTTTCGATATAAAACACCGAGCGTTAAAATATGGCCAATTATTTGCTGCAATGGACCGAGTAACACGAATAAAACGTTTGGAAACATGGGTAAGAGCCATATGCATAAAATCCATCCGTGATAATCATATTAGCTATACTTGTCAAATTTTTCCCAGCATAACCTCTAAAGAGTTCGATGTCCTTGAAAATAAAAGATGGCAATTAGATAAAATGTTATAGCTTATATCTCCTTGATAAGCTTTTTAAAACGGTTTTTCAATGCTTTTTTCTGAGAAATAATCTCTCTAAATTCTGATGATCTTTTATTTTTCACGGCCGAATCAGAGGGTAATACAAGAACTATTTCCTTTAATCTGTCCCCCAACGTAGATATCGTAGCTTGGATGAAGGTTTTCGCTTTAACTTGCTCCTGAACAATGTCTGTATTCAAACTCCAAAGTAATAGGTATTCGTCTAAAAATGGATTTTCACAGGTAATACGAAGTTTATTTAAGTGACTTTGAATTATGATTTGCTCATCATGTTCAGTAATCATTGCATTTCTGCCAATGAGAAACGTTCCATCATTAACAATTAAAATATCTCCTGCTCTAATATCTTGCTTGTCTTTATATCTATTATATATATCTTTACTGACTTGTTTTAGAGGATCCACATTGATTTCTAAATTTATAATGTCACTTGTTCTAACAAATGGTACCGTGCCCGTTCCATACGCCTTTGCACCAATTTCATGTCCTCTCGTAATAGAAACATAGTTTCTCGAGACTAAATCACCTAGAGAAATTAGTGTGTAACCTGGTCTATTTCTATAAACTTCTAAGCGATTATTTATACTGGGGTTGTAATATGCAGGAATAAGGATGTTATTAACGATGTTTTCTCGATCGAGGATAAATCCTAATGATGAATAATCTATTCTTTTCCCTGTTTTAAAAATACGAAAATTCTCCGTAATAGCAGGTAGATCATCAGCAATGATCTTATTACCGTTTTTATCTAATGTAGGTTCACCGAAGTCATCGAATCGGTACATTTCCTTCCCATTTTTATCATGTCCCACTTTCTTCGCTATCGCAAAAAAAATCGGGTAATTACCTTGTTGTTTTGTTTTTTCGATGAACAATAAAGAAGTTTTGATGTGTGTGTGGGGCGCAAATGCAAGGTGGCTGCAGCTAATAACCGCCAAAATGGTATAATTCTGGAGTAAAAAATCGATAATATAGCGGTCTGAACTATTCCCAAATATTCCTTCAGGTAATACAATAGCCATTCTTCCCCCAGGTTTTAGCAATTGAAGACATCTTTCGATGAATAATATTTGTGGTGGTTGTCGTTCTCGTATTTTTGATATTTTCTTCCAAGTTTTGCCCTTATCCTGCCACTTATGTCCCAGTTCATACTTTTCTAAGATCCTTGGATCTGTGATAGGAATTTTCGCACCAAAAGGGGGATTGCTTAAAACAACATCAAACATACTCAGTCTGATATTAGATTGAGTGGTGTTTGTCCACTTCTCAGGTGTTTCTAATGAGTTTTCACAGAAAATACTGGGTTTTCGATAATTCAGAATTGCTAGATGTAATCTGGATATTTTGACGAAAAACTCGTCTTTGTCGATTCCAAACAATTTACAGTTATTAATATCCTTATGAAGTGACAATGTACTTGTTAGAAAACCTCCTGCCCCACAAGCAGGATCAATGACTAATTCATCAACTTTAGGATTTAGGATTTGCGCCATTGTTAACGAAATATTTTTAGGAGTAAAAAATTGACCTTGAGATCCCCGTAATGCTGGTAATAAAATTTGCTCTATTGCATCTCCAATTGCATCTCGAGGAGCTTCGCTAATTGCAAAAGTTTGTAACTCTGTCACAATCACTCGAAGGTTTGCCTCATCAATAATCAATTGGTCATTTGTGGTATCTATAATTCCATTGAATTGGGATTTAAGGTCATTAAACAATTTATTAATCCGTACTGCAAGTGTTTGCTTCTCAGGATGGTCAATTTGGAAGAGAACTGGTTCAGTAGAAGGAGTTTCAAGCTCATCCTGAATTTTACAAAATAATAGGAATAATACTTGCTCTACCAGAGTATTATCTTGTGTAATACCCTTGAAATTTCCAGCTAGATGATTACGAATGTCAGAAAAAACTTTCTTGAGATCATTTGGAATACTTAGGTCATTGCGGTATATTACCATCGTTAAAATTGGGATTATTTTCAATTATGAATAGTTTTTCCTTTTAGAGTTGTAGAGACAATTTTCAAAAAAAAATTGAATAAAAAATCTTAAGATTTAGGAGATAAATATATTCATAACGATGAAGGCCTCCTTATTTAATTTTCCCGTCGAAATCAGGGAAGTTGAATGGCCATGGACTAATAAAGCCACTCCAGAAAAGGTTTTTTCCTTATTAGAAACGTATTTTTCTCATTTACACGAAGATAGAGTAAGAAATAAGTCTCAGTATATATTTCATGAAGTTACTCGACCAGATTTCGGACTTGTCCATCCAGTGATTACAGTTTCTCCTTTATTCCAAACAAACGGGGGGAAACGCTCGGATTACTTCACAATTAGAATTTATCAAAAACCCTCAACTGACCTGCATATGGCGTTTAATCTCGCAGACCACCATAAAACACGAATTGAACAGCTGATTGATGCTTTAGGGCCTGATCACTATCCGGAAACGTATTTTCTTGAATCTAATGAAACTTTAATTGTCCTTCAACCTTTTCTATTTCATCCAGTTTGTGATTATTCAAAGGAGACAGATATCTACAATTTGATCGAATTACTTTTTTTGGCATCTAAAGCGCTGATATTATTAGATTACAATCATAACCACTTTTTAAGAGCGGAAGAAGGGCTATTGTTTTATGTAGACACCGATTACATGGGTGTTCTATGTTCTAGTGAGTTTAATGCCTTACATTCGAATTTGAATCAATCTATGATTTTTATTAACGAGGAGAATGCACCATTTATCCCAAAAGAACTAATGACATTTTCTTCTCTTAACGAAGAGACCTTCGCTTTTTCTCGGTTACTTCTCACGCTGTTAAAGGAATATGTCTCCCTTTGTTATACAGATGAAGTTAATATATCATCTAAACTTATGAAAAAGATTAACGCCATAGCAGAAATATTACCTCTGATCAAAATACATTGATCAAAGTGCATAGTACAGATTAGGACTTATTTATTATTAAATGATGTTTTATTCGTTCTACTAAGTCTATATTACTCCAAGGCTTTAAGATATAATCTTTGGCCCCTGCTGCGAGTCCACGTTCAATGTCGCTTTCAAAACACATTGCTGACACCAAGATGACTGGAATATGCTGATAACGAGGGTTTTTTTGCAATTCTTTACAAAAATTTACCCCGTCCGTTCCAGGTAATTTCACATCAAGAATGATTATATCAGGTAACGTGTCTGCGGTATCAAGAAGTGATCTTGCATCGTCAGCTTTATACGATTTGTCAGCTGTAAATCCGTTTTTTGTTAGAATTAGGGATAATAATTCGACTGCATCTCTTTCATCATCAATTATCAGGATATGTGGTTTTTTGGCTGTGATATCTCCTGATTTTCCTAAACTATTCGATTGATTCATTCTAATCACTTGAGGAGGATAAATGTGCGAATTACTTCATTAGATGATATCTCCCCAATAAGTCAAAGACGAATTTGAATAAGTGGACACGCCAATTCTTTTTATATATTAGTGAACTAACTCCAAGAAGGTACACCATAAACAGACTAAAAATCAATTATGAAATTCTTATTCTAAAGGTAGATAATCCCTGTCTTAGTCATACCAAAGTTCTGGATAAATGAATACGAGACTTTATTTTTATAATAGACCTCACAGATGAGCTCATCAACCGATTGGTCTGAAAAAAATTCAGCAGCACGAGCGGCAAGAAGGAAAGCAATCTTTCTTCTCCGGTATCTGGGTTCAACCCCTAACCCAGCTATTACTCCTTGTTTTCCAACCTCTAGCGAGTTTTTAAAAAGCGGTTCAACGGTGAGAAATATAAATCCAACAATCTGTCCGTAAAGAATGGCTACAAACGTAGATTCTGGATCAAAATGCTTGAAATCATCGTGAGTTAAGCTCCGGTAAGGATCCGGAGCTGAAATAAAACTTCGATTATAGACACGTACGAACTTTTCTACGTCGGTTTCTGGATCCAAGTTTCTAATGGTAACATTTCTTAAATCGTCACTGGTGTCGATAATTTCTTGAATCTCATCGACCTTTGACCATGCTTGATCCCAAGTCATCTTCAAAACATAAAATTTGTGCTTTTTTTCCTCCGATGGTGTTTCATCTTCTCTAGAATCCTTTCGAAATAAAATTCGTCTTAATTTAACAGACGGACGATCAGATGAAGTTGTTACCATACAGAATCGAATCCAAAAATCCCTTTCTATAGAAAAATAAATCCTTTCCCATTAAATGAAAAGAACTAATAATGAAGGTAAAATTTCCGGTTATCTGATCCGTCTATGAATAACCCGCTTGATTCCTCCCTTTCTTCAGTTTTTGACGTCCATGTACATCCTATCAGATCAATAATATCCGCAAAATCTTTAATAGATGAAATGGACAGGTCTGGAGTAAGTAAAGCAGTTATCCTTGCACTTGATTTAGAACCTAACATTTTAACTACAGATCTAAAGCTTAGAGAAGAAATAATTGATGATTTGTGGGCTTATTCATACTTTATTAATCCTGAGCAACTTTTGGATTCAATGACTAGGATTCTACAGACAGGGGTAACATCTAATGATCAGGTTGCAGAAATCCGCAATTCCTATCCTGATCGCTTTATTGGCTTTGGATCAGTTAATCCCTCTAAGTCAAAAAGCTATGTATCTTCGAAATTAGACGAAATTTTATCGTTAGGTTTACATGGAATAAAATTAATCCCAACTCTTCAATTCTTTCATCCTCAAAAGAATAAGAATGTTAAGCGTATCTTCAAATTTGCTGCTAAACAGAATTGGCCAATTTTAATTCATACCGGAAAAGATCCAGGCCCTTTTGAAATTCCTACCCTAAGACACGTTCAATACTCACACCCACGTTTTTGGGAAAAATTAGTTAAGAAAACCACAGTTAAAGTCATATTCGCACATCTGGGAGGATATGGTGTAACCGATGATGAATCATGGATAAATTCTGCGTTAGATATTGCTAGATATAACTCAAATGTCTTCTTAGATACAAGTGCAGTGACCTATGCTCTTGAAGATCCTAATACTGTCGCTAAACTTCGTGATATTGGATTTGATCATATTTTATTTGGATCAGATCATCCCGTGGTTCACGGTACATCAATGGAGCACTCAAAGAACATAATTTTGAAAAGCCCAATTCTCACAGAAGAGGAAAAAAGAATAATTCTGTTTGAAAACGCCCAAAAGCTTTTCCCAAGTTAACTCATCATCTATAGTCGAGGAGATACTCAGTGCGATTTAAATTATGCGTACTTGCGGGATCAAGCAAAGGCAATTCGATTTTTCTTAAAATAGATGATGAACGATTCTTAATTGATGTCGGAATATCCAATCGCAAAATTGAGAAGGCATTAAAGGATATCAATGAACCCAATCCATCTCACCTTACTGGGATTATAATAACACATGAACATTCAGATCACATCAAAGGTTTGAAAACTCTTGCTAAGAAATACCACATCAAAAGCTGGTTAACGTATGATACCTACCTGAAGATACGTCCCAAAACAGGACCTATTGACACAGAATTTATTGAAATAGCAGAATCATTTTCTATTGGCAGTGTTAACTTTGTACCGTACGAAATTCCCCATGATGCTGTAGATCCTGTTGCTTATGTAATTACAAAAGACAAGTTAAGAATTGGTATCTTACTAGATTGCGGAAAGACTTCTACATATCTATTCGATGGATTTCATAATCTAGATGTGCTGATTATTGAAGCAAATCACTCATTTGATCAATTACTCAGTAGTACTTATTCTGATGTACTGAAAACACGAATTTTAAGTTCTAAGGGCCACTTATCTAATTGGCATACTGCTGAGTTCATTATTAAGACAAAACCAAAGGTAGTAATTGTCACACATATATCAGAAAGTAATAATAGTGCTGAGCTTGCTTTTTCTGAAATTGGAGATATTCTAGCTCTTAATACAGAAAAGTATAATCCATTTATTGTTATTGTCCCTTCTACCGAAAGAGGAGCAATTATCTCCCTTGAAGAAGAATGAAAATTTACCCTCTTTAAATGAGGGTCTTTATTCTAGCTAGGGGATCTAACAAAGACACCCTTTATTTTACTGCCCCAATCAAGGAATGTGGATCGTATCATGTATAAACATGGAAATAATCCCCAGCATATTAGGAACATGATTCCAACGGGAACAGCACGAGCATCAATGGCATTACCTCCAGTAAAGACATCAACCTGTAATGGAATTAAAATTGCTAAGGCAAAGAAGCCAGCGAGTAACAACAAGGAGCTAAATAAGGCGAAAAATACGTTTACTGGCCACAGAAATAGATTTGTTGTTAACCAGTCAATTTGAGTAGATCCTAAACCTTCAGTAAATAATCCAAGACTTGAACTGCCGAGAAAGGTACCTGTCAGTAGATCTTCCATATCGAGTTCAAAAGACATTTTGTAGATGACGAGGATTCCTGAACCAATGAAGAAAAGAATCTCTGCAATAAGATAATTGAAAAGTAGTCTTACGAGCGTAGAGTCACGTTTAAATTCCAAGAAAGAGTCTCCTTTTAATTTTTATTGTGTAATTGAACCTATTTCAAAGCTTTAAAATATTTTCGTCCATACAATTTCTGTACGGAATACCTCCCAGTTTTATCGCAAATAATGAGTTGTTAATAATTCTTGCGGGATTTGCTTTTAAAAAAAGAAAAGAGATTACGGATCAAATACTGTCGTAGAGAATTGCTGTCGGTACATACTTTGGATGCTAACAAGTTCTCCTTTAGTAAGAGTAAGAATTCCCAATTTTTCTGCCAATTCACGCGCAGTGCTTGAGAATTGGTTGGCCACAACCATTACACGATTTAAATCAGGAGTATTTGTTTGTAATCGTTCTGCTTCCAAAATGCAATTATAACCACAACTTCTTGACCAATCTTTGACAACTACCCCTATATTTCCTCCCAAGTTCACGTGTGGGTCGGTACTTCCATGAACAAGATATGAAAACGATACATTCTTGTCATTCTTTCCTCTAACACTGACATTTTCATGAAATTGAAATTTCCGAAATCCCAAAAAAGCCTGAACTAGTCCGTCTAATTCTTGAACCATAATTATCTCAAACCCTTCAACAATCCGTTGTAAATTTAGAGAGAAATTTAGTCTTTAAAAGCCTTTATCTTCGTACTACTAAGGGTAATACGACCCCCGTCGTCAAACACAGGTGATAATATTCTATTAAGTTTTTAAGTCGGCTTATGTGTTAAAATTGGTTAGAAATTTCTGATTAAATAGTAATTTATTTAAATTCTTGTTAAAGATGACAGATAAAAGATACCAACATTTACTAGGCCTTAGAGTTTAATGGAGTTCCACACATAATACAAACAGTATGAATTGTCGATTCTGGGTATTTTTCATCACAAACAGGGCAAATCTTGGGCGGTATATCGGTCGGACCATTAATAGTTCCTGCAGAATCTATTTGCTGATGAGGTTTAACGGTTGGCGGGTTAGCAGAGTATCTTGCCCAATTTTGTTTTATGATTCTGTAAATAAATCCCCCTATCCCTGTAAATCCAATAAACAAAAACAAGAGTCCGCTTATCTCAATCGCAGAAATCGTTTCGAATGGAGTTTCTAGTTGAATTAAGATGATTCCTATGATAATAAGAACAACACTACCTAAAAAACTGAATAGATCTCTTACTTTGGGTGAAATCATAATTATTTACCTGATAGTGATTATTTTACTTCATATACCGTAAGGAATGAAGGTTTAATTATTTTTAGATACGAAACAAAAAGGTATTCGTCCTTCCAAACTTTTAAAATTCTACTTTGTTCCAATTCTTAATCGTGATAATTCATGAAAAAAACGTATTATAATTTACTACAAGGATTTGTTGGCGAAAGCCAAGCACGAAATAGGTATACATTCTATGCAAAAATTGCACAAAAAGAAGGTTACCCCCAAATACAAAGAATATTCCTTGAAACAGCTGACCAAGAGAGACAGCATGCATCATGGTTCTTTAAAATGGCTCAAATGTTGAAAAAGGAAATTGGTGATAAATCTCTTGATGAATCAAAACTTGATGAAGTAGTGGTTCCAACTGTGTTTGGTGATACTATAGAAAATTTAAAAGCAGCAGCTGCAGGTGAACACTATGAAACCACCACAATGTACCCTGGCTTTGCTGATATTGCTGAAGAGGAAGGATTACCAGATATTGCTAAACGTATTAGAGCAATAGCAATTGCTGAAGCACATCATGAAGAGAGGTATGTAAAATTACTTGACCAGCTCAAAGGTAAAACACTTTACAAAAAAGAAAAAAAGATTTACTGGTACTGTGCCGAATGTGGATATATGCATGAGGGAACCGAACCACCAGAGATCTGTCCAGCTTGCAGTCATCCCAAAAAATATTTTTATCGTGCGTGTGAAGAATACTAACACACACAACCGTTCTGAAAGACTTAGCCAAATAAGACAGCTAGGAATAATTAAGGATAATCATTGCCAACAGTCTTTGGAGCTGTTCTTCCTGATTCAACGACGCGAGCCTGCTTAAATGCAGGTCTTACCACCTCTCCACAGGCATTTAGGGTCTCCGCAGAACTCTCGGCGACCGGAAAGAGTAAGAACTGATAGATAGTATAATAATTGGCTACATTGAACGCAGCATTCTGATCACGATCTAATACCAACCCGCATAACGGGCAATGAAAAACCCGATCAGCTAACGTTAGATTACGATGGTAATACATGCAGTTAGAGCATAATTTCGAGGAAGGAAACCAGCGATCGATCTCAATCAACGTAGAACCATATAAAGGCGCCTTATATGCGAGTAAACGCTGAAACAGACCATGTGAAAGATCACCCCAATATTTGCTCAGTTTCTTATTTTGCATTAATCCTTTGACATGTAAATCCTCGGTAACTATCACGCTGTGGTTTTTAGCCAGATAAGTTGAGGTTTGATGTAAAAAATTATGCCGTTGGTTCGTAATTCGACGATAGAATTGCGCTAAGCGGAGGGCAGACTTCCGTTTATTATTTGAGCCTTTTTGTTTCCGCGAATGAGCTTTCGATAACCGACGCTGTTTTCGAGCTTGCTGGAGGAGAAATCTAGGGCGTGCGATTGGTATTCCAGAAGATAAGGCTGCAAAGACAGATAATCCTTTATCTAAGGCAATAATTGGTCCACCGTTTGGTTTACAATCAGACTGTTCCTCTTTCACAGTGAGAGCGACATACCAGCGATCAGCAGTCCGAGAAATCGTAACACTCAGTATACGTGCTGATAAAGGAAAATTTGATCTTTCTTTTATACGTAATTTCCCCAGACGAGGAAACTGAACCTGTTTTACCTCAGGAAAAAGATGAATCACTCCAGTCAATCGAAAACTGTCCTTACACTTGCCTTTTTTCTTGAATCTCGGCAATCCGACATAACGGATGGTTTGCTTCCTTTTCCTTTGTTGATGATTGGTGAAGAAATTCTGATAGGCACGGTCTAAGTCGCGGAGTGCCTCTTGCGGGATACATTTCGAAACCTCATACATCCAAGGAAAATCAGTGTGTTTCAAGCGGTTTAATTCTTTATGTTGTTTCATCGCATTTGTAAATCGTGTTACACCTGTTTGGGTTTGATATCGCGATTTCTGCGCAGCTAATCCCCAGTTCCACGCAAATCGCGATATACCAGCACATTTACCCAGTAGCGTCCGTTCCTTGTTATTTACCTTTAATTCGTATTTGTACCCTCGTGTTACGAGCATCCCTGATCATCCTGAATAAAACCTAATAGAACTTCCTACCTTTACTGGCCTTTGACAATTTACTATAGATTTTTCATCAATAAAAACTAGAAGACCCTATTCTCCATCTCAAACGGAGTCTTTTTATGATAATTTACTGTTAGGAAGTAAAAAAACCCTTCGCCTTCTCCAAAATCCCATGAGAACGGTTTACTGCCAAGTTATGGCTCTAATTCTGTTTATATCCATCTTTCTTTCTTCTTCCTTTCTCTTGGTTTAATTGCCCATATTTGTCTATATTTGTCATTAATTAATTGATTGTTAACAACCCTTGGTCATGGATGTATTATTCATAATGCAACTCTTGAAAAATATGTAGTAGTAGGTATGGGTGCTGTTGTTTCGGACTATGTTGTTATGAAAGAATGGGCTGTACTAGGAGAGGCGGGGTTAGCGCGACAACGACAGACATTTGAATCAGGGGCCATTTGTGTTGGTGTCTCGGCAAAAATCATTGGAAACATTCATGATAGCTCTAAAACAGCTGTTAAAGAAGAACTTTTGAAATTTAAAGAGAAATATGTTGAGATGGCTTCACGTTTTTTGAAAGAGGGAGCATTTGTCAAGATTCAAACTTAATCAATGGATTAAAAATAAACAAAATGTGTTTCAATAACCGAAAGATCAAAATAATTAGCTTGCATTTAGATTGATTATGAAACAACTAAGAGTACGTGTTGTCCAAAAACATGGAAAATGTCCTCATGAGGTAGGGGAGTCGTGGGAAACTCCTTACGCACTCATGAAACCTACTGGAAAGACTTTGTTATGTGATGATGCACATTATGTTCTAATTCCTTATTTAGGGATGGCTGCCGGCGGTGCTCACTCATGGGAGATAGATGGGTTATGGAAAATTCATTGTCCTTCCAAATTAGGTATTGTTTTTGAAATTGAAACATTAGATAAAGACCATCAATGGCCTGAAAATTCTGATTGGAGTAAAAAAGAGGAGTGAGCTAACTTTCATCTGAAATGTTCTTAGTGGAAATTTTGCACCCCACAAAAAACCCAAGATCTTGAAGAAATAAATATTCTCTTAAAATGGAAAATCCAGCCTTTGCAAGCTCATTCCTGAACGTTTTCCATGTAAAACGAGCTGATTTCGGGTGGTAGACTTTGGCATACTGTTCAAACCAATTCAATGAGCGATTATTTATTTCATTAATCAGTAATAATCCATTGGGTTTCAAGACACGATTTATCTCACTTAACGCTACTCGCCAATTCTTTTCGTGATGTAAGACTGTGAAAATAAACACAGCATCAAATTTTTCCGCAGGGAGATGAATGGCTGTAATATCTCCTTGAAAGACATTTACTGGGAGCCCCTTACTCTTCACTTTGGCTTGTGATCGAGCAACCATTCCCTTATTGAGATCAAAAGCAATGTACTCACTTGGTTGGAAGTGCTCTGACATCACTTCAATTCCATATCCAGCGCCACACCCTCCTTCAAGTATTTGTTTTCCATGTAAATTCATGTTAAGCGAATAGAGGAGCCTTTTAAAAATTCTAAATTCAAAATACTTAAACATGAGTTTTTTCAATGGGCTAATCATTAATTTTTCTTCTAAATGGTGGAGATCAAATCGTAGTCCAATTCGTTTTTCAGAATGTGAAGGAATAGAATGCGGAAGATCCACGAAGTATCATTCTCCAATTAATAAGTTGCGCTTGACCTCTACCCTTTGACTCAATTAATTCTTTTTCTACGATATCTCTAACAAAACTTTGTAAATATTCTTCATTCTTACTCATTAGATGTTGTCAGTTGATTTTATTCATGTTTATCATATAATTGACAAAAGTTATTAGAAAATAGGGTTTAATTATGACAGAAAGTACGATGAGTAAAATAAACGAACAAGATACCTTATCATTCACAAAGATAATTGGATTCATTAAGCTCACACGGCCTCAATTTTTAATTGCATATCTAATTATTGCGTTAGGTGCTTTAGTGCAGGGGTTAGTACAAGAATTAACGATCAATTCATTCCATGCTTTATTTGCAATTTCTGCTGCACTTTTATCCGCAATTGGAGTTCATTTTCGAGACGAGGCGGGTGATTGGGCTTCAGGGTATGACAATGAAATTGGAGGTATGGGTGTCATTCGTGATGGTATTTTACTAGAAAACACTGTACGCAACGCTGGACGTATTATAACGACCGTAGCCATTGTTGCAGGGATACTACAAGCAGCTCTTTTGTTTTTTGATTTTGACCAGGTCATTTTGTTCATAATTGGGATCCCAATACTTATTGTAATAACTTTTGTTAATTTTCTTACAGAGGAAGTACCATTAGGACACGAAATCTTTACTACTGGATCTTATCTCGCAACTTTTTACTGGGTATATCTTTCTCAGAATTGGACTGTTAATCCATCCGTAATTTTCTATTCTGTCTTCATTTTTCTTCTTGTTTTTGCATTGGTGCCTTATCAAGATATTGCTGACATAGAATCAGACAAAAAAACTGGCAAAAAGACTTTAAGTGTAAAACTAGGGATTGATGGGATGGGTCACCTTAGTATATTTGTCGGGCTGTTTGCATTATTATTTCTATATGTTTCTATGCTCATTTAAAGATATCATATTCTTTTTGGTCATTTTGGAAGGTTTTCCTTCCCATTTTTCCTTACTTGATAATAGGGTGATTTTGTTTTTCTTAATCACACTACGATTTTACTTCAATTAGAATTTTTAACTAGTCTAACTAGAATCGTATTGGAAGAGATTATTATGTTAAAATCTAATGCTCGTTGGGTTCGTGGTTATCTAACAGAAGTTGATGATGGTAGAGGCCATTCCGTCACTATGGATTTGCCACAATATCAAAACGGTGAAGATACAGCTGCTACTGCTCTTGAATATATTGTAATGGGCTATGCAGGTTGTACAGTCACTATGTTTAGAATAGTGGTTGACAAAATGAGATTACAAGTTGATTCTGTCAACATGAAAGTTGAAGCTGAAAAACCTGGGGAAATGGAGACAGTTACTAAAATGGTATCTATTTTTACTGTCGTAACAAATGAGCCTCAAGAAAAAATGCAGAAAGCTCTTGAGAAAGCTCGTGAAATGTGTCCTGTTGGTCGTATATTTGATATGACAACAATCCCAGCTGAAATTAAATTGGTAATAGAGCGGCCTTAGCTCCAATTGTTGAAAGTTTTCCGGCAACTGGATCCAATCCACAATATTTATGGTTTATGCTACTCTTTGGAGGGGCATTTGGGGGAGGATTGACTCCATTCGGGAGTGCAGCGTCAATTTTAGCCATATCAATTCTCAGCAAGGAAGGACGGCCTCTCAACTTCATTTATTTCATGAAGAAATTAGTTCCAATATCCCTTCTTCTTTTATTATTTAGTGGACTGTACCTTACGTTCCTTGGATTCGTTCTTAAGATAATTTAATCTTCAAATGCTGAATAAAAGAATGTGCCTAAATTTTAGGGATAAGAGGAGCACTACGTGTATATACTGAAGAAGTGAAGTAATGATTAACTTTTTCTATTAAATCGAGATCAATATCGGTTTGTTTGCTCGTTTCCTCTGTTGAAAGTCCATGTTCCAATCGAACTAGAATCCTATCAACATCTAATGCGGTAAGCTCGAAAAAATATTGATATTTATTTTGTATACCAGGTAAAAAGTCAGCTTTCGCCTTATTTGCTATTTCGGAGGGGATATCTAAATAGTCTGCAAGTTGTAATATTTGGGTGCGGTATAGATTACCAAGAGGCATGATATCAGCACAGTGTCCATGTCCCCATTTTGTAAAGAGACCAGTCAATAATTCAGTTTTATTGATCGTTCCTATAAGAAATGCGTTTTCTGTTTCTGCAGTTAGATAAGCTACCGCCATTTGAATTCGAGAACGTAGTTTATTATGTGCAATGATCTTATGGAGTAATCGCTCACGTTCTGATTCTGCTTTTCCGACCATACCATATGTATTACCTTCAATTTCTTTGATCAATGATGATTTAAGTAAAGAATAGCTTAAAGGTTGATAGAGCAAAGGAACCTCTCGAGATCGTCCTGGAATTAGTTCATCAGAATTAAACTGCTTTACAATAGGAGCGATATCACAATGAACAATTTGAGACGCAGAAATTCCTAGATAATCAATAGAATTCTTGAACATTTCAGTGTGTTTATCGAATTTACTTTCAGATCTATTGAAAAGTCTAACTTTTTCCTTTCCAAGTGTGTCCATTGCGAGTTTAGCAATAATTGTCGAATCAATGAATCCTGAGAATAATATTACAACACCGCTTACTCCACGCTCCTCTTTTGAAGTTTCAATGAAATTTTTAATTTTTTCGACAATATTACTAACTTGATCACTAATATCTAGATTTTCCAAAAATAAATCACCAATAATAATCTTAAATTGAGATTGTTTAACTTGTCAATTTCATGAGTTATTGCTTGAAGATAGTTCTTTTTCTAAAAAAATGCTAATATCACCTATTCAAGAACTCATAATTCTCAGAGAAAATTGAAATATTTAATGTTATTAATTTATGGTTAATTTGATCCTAAGTAATCGAAAATTCGATATTTTTATTTTTAATTTGTATAGATTTGTTCCTAGTAAATTACCCGTAAAGAAACGATTGAAAACCCCGTATCATCTTCTTCATTCTTAGAGATAAACGACCCATCTGTCGTTAAAAAACTGTAAGTTCTAGTATGTAAGGAGAATATATCTCAATGTCATTTGAATTTCTAGATAAAAGAATTCAGGCCATTTTACGAGATTTAGAGATAACTCCAACTCCTGGTCAACTTGAATATCTTAAGGCTATAATTTCAAATGAAGATGTACTGGTTGTGGCTTCCACTGGTTCAGGTAAGACTTTTGGAACAATTATTGCATGTTTACACCAGATAATCACTCATACTGATCCTACGCCCATAAGAGTGTTGGTAGTTACCCCTTTAAAGTCTCTAAATCGAGATATTTTTAGACGAGTTCTTCCTCAATTAGCTTCTAAACTCGGTATCACGATTGCTGTAAGACATGGGGATACAACTCCATATGAAAGGCAAAAGCAGACTAAGAATCCACCTCAAATATTAATTACTACCCCTGAATTACTTCAAGCCCTTCTCCCAGCAAAAATTTTCGGTCGTGTTCATTTAACAAATGTGCATACGGTAATAATAGATGAAATACATGAGCTTGTTGAATCTAAGAGAGGGATCCAACTTTCATTAGCTTTGGAGCGATTATCCCATCGAGTGAAGGGCCCAATTCAGCGTATCGGATTATCAGCGACTGTAGGTTCTCCTTCTGAAGTCCTGAATTTTCTTTCTCCAAAGAATGAAAATGCGCGTATTGTGAAAATCCCTCGTCTTAAGGAATTAAATTTACAACTTGATTATCCAACCAAATTGTCTGCAAATTACAAAGATCTTCCCACAGCCATCCATACTACGGAAGATGCGGCATCCCGATTTCAACGTCTATTGGAAATAATTGAACAGGAGGACGGAACAGTTCTATTATTCACCAATACTCGCCAACAGGCTGAAATTCTTGGTTATCGTTTCAAGATGTACAATGAATTCACTCCGACTGAAAACCAAGTATCATTTGAGGTTCATCATTCCAGCTTATCTACCCAGACTCGCTTACGTGCAGAAAATGATGTTCGTGAAGGGTCTCTAGATTTGATTATTGCTACTTCTTCATTAGAACTGGGAATAGACATTGGATCAATCAGTTTGGTCATCCAATATATGAGCCCCAGACGGATCGAGACTTTGATTCAACGAGTGGGACGAGCCGGACACGGTCTAGATAGGGAGAGTAAAGGTATAATTATAACAGAAACTCCCCGAGAGCTCTTAGAGGCATTTTTGATAAATAATAGGGTTCTAGAAGGAAGAGTGGAACCAACTAGGATTCATACATATGCTTATGACATCTTATTTCAGAGCATTATAGGTATTCTTCTCGACTTTGGAGAAACATCGGTTAAAACCATTCACAAGATAATTTCAGGAGCCTCACCTTATCAACATTTCACTCCAAAAGATTTAGTACCCCTCCTGAAATTTGGTAATGAAAATTACTTTTTTTCTATAAACAAAGATCCTCATACAGAAAAAATTACTATCAGAATTAAGAGAAAGGCCTATAAATTCTACTACTCGAATTTAAGCAGTATCCCCACTAAACGAACGTATAGTGTAATTGATGTTGGTTCTCAAGCCCGCGTCGGGCATTTAGATGAAGGATTTATTGTTACACGTGGAGATAAAGGAGCAATTTTCATCTTAAATGGAACACCTTGGGAGCTCTTAGCCATTAAAGATGAAAAAGTTGAAGTTCGCCAGGTAAGAGGGATAACTGAGGCAACTATTCCTACATGGGAAGGAGAACTCATTCCTGTATCACAACTTGTATCTTCAACGGTTATGGATTTGTTTGAAGATGATTCAAATTTACAGACAACCACCAAAGAAATTCAAAATGAATTAAAATCTTTTCTGCGGAATCAACGAGAAAGGGATCTCATTCCAAAAAAAGGGAAATTGTTAATTGAAACAACTGGGAGGCAAATCGTTATCCATAGTTTTTTAGGGTCTAGAGGAAACGAAACCCTCGGGTTACTTCTATCGGCAGTCATTGGAGCTCGTCAAGGACATTCAATACAATATCGTACTGATCCTTATAGTATCTTCTTATCACTTGGCCGTCCTATAAGTCTTAAGAATATATTTGAAACCTTAGAGCCTGAACACGTACAACCTCTTTTAGAACATCGAATTAAAGGTACAGATTTATTTGCGTGGCGTCTTCGACAAGTTGCGAAACGTTTCGGAGTTCTTTCAGAATCTGCTGAAAATTCTATCATGATGACCCGTTTCATTGTATCACGATATAAAGAAACTATCGTCGGACAGGAAGCAGTTAATGAAATTCTTAGCGAAAATATGAATCAAGATCTTGTTATTCAATTTTTAGAGAGGATTCAGGGAAATAAACTCACGATTGAAGAAGTACCCGTATCTTCCTTTGACTCCCCCCTCTCTCTAGCGGCTACTGAACCAATTTCCTCAAATGTACTGAAGTTAAAACCCTCTTCTATCATTCTCGAAAAGATTGAAAAGAGGATCCGGAATACTTGGGTTCGTTTAGTTTGTATGCGTTTAACATGTAAGTATGAAAAACTTCAACGAATTGAAAGCCTTGAAGATATTCAATGTCCTCTTTGTCACTCGCGTTATATTGCAGTAGTGCATCAACACAAAACTGGCATAAAAGCTTTGTTAAAAAGATCCACTAATAAAACAATTAGGCTTACACAGGATGAAAAAAAAGAGCTCAAAACAGCAAAAAAATCTGCGGACATTATTCTCTCTTTTGGAAAAAAAGCAGCTTTTGTCCTTGCTGGACGGGGTATTGGCCCTACAATTGCTATCCGTATTTTACGGGAACCCCATAAAACAACTGAAGATCTTTTGACTTCAATTTACCATCATGAAGCAAATTTTGCCCGAACTCGTGAATATTGGGCATAAGCAGTTAGTTGTACTAGATATTCGACAATAGTCCTAAATCAATACCATCAGTCATTTTAATTTCTGCATTTGGATGGTGGAGTAATGGTCGAAGGATTGGATAAGATTTATGTCGTTTTCTACCTCCACCAACTATATTCATTACATAGCCAGATAAGAAGTGATTATAAGCAGGAAGAATTGTAATAGGAGCCATATCAACCATTCCTATTTCCTCTAATTCAAAAGGAAAGTGAAATAATTGAAATAAATCTTCCCTTGGTACTTGTAATTTGAAATATACTGGAAATTTGTGACGAATTTGTAAATCATCTTTCAAAACGATTTCAGGATGGAGATGACCGAGAATTATTTCTGAAGTGAAGACTATTTCCTTGAAGGGGGGAATTTGGCCATGAAAAATACCCAGATGGTTATCAAATAGTGATTTCCCTTCAGAAGGTAATACTTGGCAGGAGTCTTCCAGTTCCTGATAAAATGATACATCATTTTCACCCTGGACTAGGATTACTTCCAAGTTCGGTATCCTAAGAATTTCATTTCTAAATGAATTGAGGATTGTTTCACGTACTTCTTCTGGGAGAATTATGTGTGAATCTTCCATTTCTTTCTTTTTTTTAAGTCTAAAATGATGTTCTAAGTCTCCACAGACTACCAAATGAGAGGGGTGAATCTTCAGAATATCGTCTCGAAGATTTTTAATAATTTCAAGTGACCAGCTTGGTTTTGATGTCCATAGGCCTCTACCAAACCATTCAACATCGAAACCAAGATGTAAATCAGCTACTAAAAGTACCTTCTTCTCATTAAAATTGCGAACAAGCCAACGTCGGTCAACAGATTGATCGGAAAGCATTTTCTCAAAGGGATGAATTTTATTCAGTGTAAACTAATGATAAACATCTATTCAAATGTGAAATTTGATTTATTTATTAGATCTACTTATCTGATTGCGTACAATCGGATTTTGAGAACGTAAATGATGAAGGACTTGTTCAAAATTTGTATTCGGGGAGAGCGAGTAATCGAGAAGTAACCCTGTTCTCCCTATTTTGTCCCGACGTGTTAATACTCGAATTCGTTCATCAATTATTCGCTGAGAAACATTTAAACTTTTCATTACCGTCTTTTTATGACTTAAAAGCGACGAATACCAGTATCCTGTGTTTGTCGGCTCAATAAATAGTAATTTTTTTGTGACCCCGGGTGATCCAGCCTTCTCCAATAACTCCTCCAGATACATTAATCCAGAAAAACGATAAAAATCTATTTCACGCTCGGTTGGAGGTGTTAAAGGAAAAGTTAATGAAATTTCTTGGTCAATCTTGAATAAACCTTTGATAGTTGAGTTTGGTGTTCCCATGATAATTCGACGTTCAGTATTGATAAATTCATCAATCATATCCAACCGAAATGAGGGGATAATGTAGGGGATGTGAATATCAATGTCTGAAGATTGACTAACATCTCCACGCGCAACTGATCCGTGAATAAATGCCTTTACGCCATTTTCTTCAAGTAAATTGAGATAATACACCGATGTTATTCTTAATTGGGTTAAAATTTGTTTTTCTTCTTCTGTATGTTTGTGGAAATCTTTACTAATATTTCTAGCTATTTTTTCACGAGGCATTTCAGCTTGATACATCAGTATTGATGTTTTAAACTAATCCTTCAAAAAAGATGTTCTTTTGATTCAGAATTTTCAAGCATTTCTGATGTTTAAAAGAGCTCTAAGTTAAGGAGAAGAACTTACGATTAGCTACTACCAGCCAGAGACGGGAGATCTTCGGCCGTACCGTATATCTAAAGTTTTTGTGTCGAAATCAATGGAAAAATCTAATTCTGATCCAAAAGATGACTGAATCTTGGGAATCTCTCTAACACAAACTTTACATACGTCTAATGATGCTATAAATTGCACTAAACAAGATAATTCGCCTTTATCGATCGCTTCGTGTGTATAATTTCGTACACGATAATCATGGATCCTTACATCTGAGATTGGTTGAGTAGTCTGTTGCATAAATACTTCAACATCTTCAGTAATTCTAAAGAAGGGATATTATGAGCATATTACAATTGTCCTCCTTAAATCTCTGAAAACGATTTGGAGCTTAAATAATTAAGATAGGTCTTGTTAGAGATCCTTATTTCAAAGTCTTTCAACTTATAAGTGAAATAAATTCTTCAACCTCTCATTAACTGGAATTTCAAGGTTACTTCTTGCTATACTTGAGAGTAAAATTTAACTAAGGTATTATTTTCATTTTTGATTAAGTAAGGTTTTTTCTCCTGCCAATCAAAGATTAGAATATTGCTACGCCCTAATGATGTGAAAGAAAAGATTTAATATTATAAAAATATCATCATAAGTGGAAAGTGTATTGATGAGTAGCTCTGATGATTCTTCATCCCAAGAAAAAATGAATCTTTCTACCCCAAGCACAATTTTAAATCCATACATTTATTGGATTCTGATTTTTGGAAGTTTACTGACAATTATACTTGGATTATTCAGCATTACTGGGGTGGTTATTGACACAATTCGAACTAACCAATTAATTTATATTGATGGCTTTTTAGTCGGTTTGCTCCTAGTAGCTGGTGGATTTATTTTACTTTTAGGAGTAATTATAATGAAAAATTGGTCTCCTCCGCCCTTTCCTGATATGCAATCGGATTCATTATGAACAAACCAACTATTTTGTTGAGTTCGGGGAAAAAAAAACCGTCTTATGAGTTAGTTTGTGCCATTAGATGTCAGTTTTTAAGAGGTTAAAGGAATAGTATGTTAGGAGCAGATCTTTTTGGATCCTACTTTTACAAACCCTGGAGAAGTTATACCGATTATTAAAGCCCTAGCTGATCCTACTCGACTAGGAATGCTTCTGTCTATGAATACTTCTTCTCCTAAAGGGCTTACTGCATCCCAATTAGCAGATAAATTGGGGAAAAAGATTCCTACCATCCTTCATCATCTGGAAAAATTACGGGAATTAGGATTGGCAGGATACGAAATGGAACAAAATGAAGCGGGTAGAAAAATCAAGCATTGGCGCGTAACCAACGCCAATTTCTTATTAGAAATCAATTTGAATGCTTTTACTGATGCGAAAGTTGTTGTTGATGAACTAATATTATTCTTATTCGAGGAAGAAAAAAGGAGCAATGGGAGAATAAAAACTAATTATACCAGTGAAAATTCCCCTGAAGATATTAAAGAAAAATTGCTTAATTATATTAATGAAACAAAGCCAGCGAGTACTCAGAACGTTGAATTACTTGATGTACAAGAAATACATTCTCGCCTTACTAAAAAGTCTGGACTTGAAAAATATTTACGTAAATGGATTCTTAAAGCATTTAAAGACTCTGCAGCCTCATTACAATTAGATTTTTTTGAGTTAGGAGATCGCTTTGTTCTTGGCCGAAAGCTCCAGCAAACTCTGTATGAATATTTCATACAATCTAATAAATTCAGTGCAATTGGTTACACGGAAGATGGACGACCTGTTCAAAGACTCAAACTTCGACCTGAATTTCTTGACGATCCAGACGATTAGCCTGCTAAAGATATTCAGCTTTTAAATTATCAGCCCATTCGAGCAATTCTTTGTGCAGAGCAGGAGCAGCGATAACAAGCTGATCAAAAATCGTATCTGTTGGATGGATGGATTTTCCCTCAAGCGTTGTTATTTTGATTCCTAATTGTTCAAGTATCAACGTTGCTGCAGCAATATCCCAAAATTTCCCTTTTCTTCCTACTCCCCAAAATATACCACCATGAAGAGTACCTTGAGCAATTAGCATTAGATGTTGAGAGATACCCCCACCTAATCGATATGATCGTCCAATAATTCCATCCAAATCTGCTAGAGCTAACTGTCTTTTTATATCATCAGAAATTTGATTTGAAAAATCAACAAGTAAACGGGCCTCTGATAAATGATGTACTCTTGGAGGTGGGAGGATAGATCCATTTAGAAATACTGAGTTTTCTTTTGCAGTCGAATATAACATATCAGTAAATGGATTATAGACAACTCCTGCTAATAATCCAGTCTCATCCCAAGCAGCAATTGACATACAAACAAATGCCAAATTTCCCCTCAGAAAAGCTTTTGTTCCATCTAAAGGATCAATAAACCAAGTTACTGTATCTGATTGTAATTTTTCATCGGAGGCAGATTCTTCTGCCTGTAACGTATGATCTGGAAAATGCATCAAAATATGATTTTTAATAAGACGTTCACTCTCAAGATCGAAATTCGTAGTAACATCTCCTACACCCTTCCTAAACATTTGGAGATCTTTAAAAGACATTAAGCGAAGAAAAGATCCGGCCATTTTCGCAGCTTCTTCTGCTACAGATTGAAAACATTTGTAGTTCATTGGAATCACTTTTATTTATAATTTTGATAATTCATATTGCACTTGGGCACTTAAACCGTCTAATAAAGGCATTACATTTCCTACTGTTCCTGGAGCGGCGGCTGCCACTAAAAAGATATCATCTGAAACTGGGGCAACATAACATTCGCGCTCTGCTGTTCTAAAAATTAATATGTTGATTTTTTCATTTGTTCTAGACGTAATAGAAGTTTTTAACTCTTCAAACGCAATTAACCCTAATACTGTTATTGCTTCCATTTCAGAAGGATCACAAGTTTTCGTGGAATAAAGTTCAAATCCTTCAGAAGCTTGAACTACAGATATACATAATGGTATCTCTGCATATTCGCTTTTGAAGACATTTGCTACAACATCAATAGTTTTTTGAGCAGATTCCGACACTAATAACAACTCGACTTGATTTGTAAGGATATGAGATGGTGAAAGGGATTTAATATTACACAAATCGTCCTCGAGGTTGATAAGGCTTTGTATTCTCTTTTTCTCCGATCTTCATCTCTTAAGTTTTCAAATTTCAATCATGAAAGAAATTAATAAAAGCGAAACATTCTTCCAATCAGAGCAACAAGATACCTTTAATGCTACGAATTAATTCTAGGTCAGTGTGGTTCATATGGAAATCGTGAAAGAAAGGGACTCTTTAGATAAAGCGACAAATCTCGTGGAAAAATTACTGTCAAATAGAGCTTTCTCCTCTGAGAATGACGCTGAACTTGAAAAATGGATATCTTGGTTTCAAAAGCAGAGTACATTATTTAAAGCTGAAAAAATATCAGTATCTCAATATTTTGTGCAAATAAACCGAATTTCTTCATTTTTGATAGCAAAAACTTCATTAACAGAGGCAGACCTCTTTGAAGTAGAAAAGATAGGTCGTAAGAAGATTTATGATTTAACAGCAAAAGAGAAAATAGCTCCGAAGGCTTTAAAAGAAAAGGAATTCATAGAACTAGCTAGAATCTTATTCAAACAACTTTCCAATAAAAAATCTCCTGAATCAAAAAAAAATACGAGAGTAGAGAGACTAATCCAGGAAATGCGAAATAAACGTTTTGGTTTTACGCTTGATACGGATCCTCAGATAAATATTGATCATATGATTAATGAGAATCTGTACGTAGATGATTCTGATCGCAGAAACTATCTTCTTGGTGAACTTTACCTTAATTTTCATAATCCTCAAGAAGGACGAAATTTTTTTGAAAAAATTACATCTGAAGAGCTACGTGCCTCAGGATTATTAATCCTGGCTTGTTTTGAAAAAAATTTTGATTTATTCTTGATATTGCTGCAAAAAGCTTTTCCTGAAAGTTATCTACCAAAAACGTATGGTCGATATGTATTATCCTTTTTGATTGGTAATGAAAATTCTTTTAGATATGAAATTGAAGAATCTAGTCAACGTAATGTGACCTTTGTTTACAGTACAGGAGTAATCAAAATTCAACTCATTGATATCTTTTCATCCTTTATTTCCGACAATCGTTTATCACCTGACGGAAGGATAGGATTATGGACTTCCCCAGGAACACAAGAAAAGCAATATACCATTAGTAACTTGATCCAACTTGATTTCAAACAAGTTCTGGGATGGCAGGATTTATAGTCAAAGTTTTTCAGTAACTGAATCATTGAGACCTGTTATTTCTTCGAACAGTGTAATAATCTGAACAGTCTCCCACCCAAAGAACCAACGGATTCGGTTTCTCTATAGAATGGATGGAGGATGAAAAAGGGGACATTTTCTTTTTAACCTATATCTATTCGATGTAATTGGATTGAATGTTAAACCATTATTACCATTCGTGGGAGAGAAACAATTAGATCTATTTTTTGGAAAACTGGCGATAAAAGTTTTTTACTCATTATTTTTTTTGGCGATTGTACAATATTTCAACCCCAACAGAACAAGCAAAGGTTATAAAGGTGAAATTTCCGACATTACCAGCTAAACCTGATCTTCCAACTCGTGAAAATGCCGTGTTGGAGTACTGGAAGCAAATAAACCTAGAAAAACGAGTACAAGAAGAGTCAAGCAATAAACCTTTTTTCGTTTTTCTTGAAGGCCCTCCAACGGCAAATGGTCATCCACATATTGGTCACGCAGAAACACGCGCAATAAAAGATGTAATCCTCCGCTACAAAACAATGACAGGCCATTATATCACTCCACGGATCGGTGGATGGGATTGCCATGGATTGCCAGTGGAAATTGAAGTAGAAAAAGATCTTGGACTGAAAAACAAAGAAGATATTGAAGCCTATGGGGTTGATCGTTTCATTAAAAAATGTCCAATTTCTGTGATGCGTTATGTAAATGAATGGGAAACCATGTCTGAAAGGATAGGATTTCACCTAGATTTACCACGTTCATATGTTACAATGTCTGAAGACTACATTGAATCCGTTTGGTGGTCACTGCAGCAGATATATAACAAGAAACTCCTGTTTAAAGGCCATAAAGTAGTTCCATATTGTACCCGTTGCGGAACTTCGATATCATCTCACGAGGTTGCTCAAGGATACGCAGAGACGACAGATCCCAGTATATACATAAAATTTCAAGTTAAAGGAAATCCTAAACAACATTTCCTAGCATGGACAACCACTCCGTGGACCCTTCTGTCTAATCTTGTTCTTGCTGTTAACGAAAAAGAGTCTTATATAGAGATAGAACATGAGGGTGAAAGTCTGATATTTGCAAAAGATCTACTCCCACGAATCTTTTCAACAGAAAAGACTGTCATCAAAGAATATGTTGGTAAAGATCTCCTTGGTATGGAATATGAAGCTCTCTTTTCCTACACCGCAGAAAATAAAACAGGTAAAGCTCATTTTGTAGTAGCGGCAGATTTTGTCTCTATGGAGGATGGTACTGGGATAGTTCACTGTGCTCCTGCATTTGGTGTTGAAGATTACGAACTCTGTCAAGAAATTGGAGTAGATATGTTTAATCCTGTTTTAGAAAATGGAAATTTTTTCGACGATATGCCAAATTTTGGAGGAATGCATGTTAAAACTGCAGATCCGCATATCATGGAACAATTGAAAACAGAAAATAAACTTCTGAGAGTAGAGACGATTACTCATACTTATCCATTTTGCTGGAGATGTGATTCACCCCTACTCTATTATGCCATGGAATCTTGGTTTATTGGTATGAGCCAAGTACGTGAGCGAATACGAGAATTGAACCAACAAATTCGTTGGGTTCCTAAACACTTGAAAGATGGTCGATTTGGAAACTTTCTTGATGAACTTAAGGATTGGTCTCTCTCTCGCTCTCGATATTGGGGCACACCATTACCAATATGGACATGTGAAAAAGGGCATGAATTCGTAGTTGGAAGTAGAGAGGAATTAAACAAGCTTACAAAGGGAGGTTTACCGACAGGCTTTTCACTTCATAAACCTGATGTTGACAGTATAGAAGTTCACTGTCCCACGTGTCAGGCCAAAGCAATACGTGAACCGTATGTAATCGATGCTTGGTATGATTCAGGGTCAGCATTCTTTGCCCAATGGCATTATCCTTTTGAAAATAAAGACGAGTTTGATAAGCATTTTCCTATAGATTTTATAACCGAGGCTATTGATCAAACACGTGGATGGTTTTACTCCCTTCTAGCAATTTCGACTGTAGTTTTTGATCAGTTAGTCTATAAATCATGTTTGACGATGGGACATGTGCTTACCGCGGAAGGAAAGAAGATGTCCAAGTCAAGAGGGAGTGCTATTTATTCTGAGGAAGCATTCGAGAAGTATGGAGCGGATCCAGTACGATGGCTCTTCTTTAGCGGACCGACTTGGAATGATGTACGATTTGGTTTTGGTTTATTAGAGGATGAAATAAAGGAATTTATTCTCCCCTTGTGGAATGTATTATCATTTTTCATCACTTACGCAAATCTTGATGAATATTCTCCCAACCTTAAGAAATATAAGGTTGTATATTCTAAAAGACCACTCTTAGATCGCTGGATCTTGTCGAGATATCACAATACTCTAACAGAGGTTCATGCAGCATTTGATAATCTATCAATCCACCAGGCCACGAAAGCATTGAAGACGTTCTTAACGAGTGACTTATCGAATCTGTGGATACGTCAGTCACGACGTCGATTTTGGGAGAAATCCTTAACCATATCAAAAAAATCAGCATATTCAACACTGTATGAAATATTGGAGTCCTTGTCTAAGGTTTTGGCCCCTCTTATACCATTCCTATCTGAAGAGATGTATAGGATTTTAGTGCGAAGTCAAGGAAATGGCTTAGACAGTGTTCATTTAGAGAGCTATCCCGTTTCAGATTTAAAGAAAATAAAACTAAAAATCGAAGAAAGTGTAGCAATATCACGTGAAGTCATCACTAACGGAAGATTTATCAGAGCAAAAAAAGATCTAAAAGCACGTTGGCCTCTTCAAGAGGTAATATTAGTTAGTAATGAGACTGGAAAGAAGGCAATTACTTCATGTAAAGACTTAATTATGCAGGAGCTTAATGTAAAATCATTAGAATTTTCTGATGATCCCTTGGAATTCCAAGACATTGAATTTGCACCAAATTTCAAACAGCTTGGGCCAAAATTCAAGAAAAATGCAAATGAGGTTGCTGCATGGATGAAAGCCCAAAAAGGTTCAATAGCAAAAGAAATTGCTCAGATTTTAAGTAATGACGGTGAGTATCAAATAACTATAGATGGAGCAGAACTCACCATAAGTAAAGATGACCTTGAAGTCAGAATCACAGAGAAAGAAGGCTTTGGTGGAGCTAGCTTCAAAGAAGGAGATCTTTTTCTCAATCTTTCCCAGACTGAAGACCTAATCCATGAGGGGTTTGTTCGAGATCTAATCCGCAGGATACAATCTATGCGTAAAGATTTAGAGTTAGTATATGATGCAAACATATCAGTGCATCTCACTAAATTAGATGCGACTACAAAGAAAATTGTTAAAGAATACTCTTCTTTAATACAAGAAGAAGTCTTAGCAACCAATCTGGATTTTTCAGCAGGTAAAAAAGGATTTGAAAAGGAATGGTCGATCCAAGATCCTCAAGGAAAAACACGGAACGTTTCTATCACCATTGAATCATGATTAAATAGACATTCAATCCATTTACCCTCTTCTCCCTTTTTTCTCTTTGAAATTTGACTCCACTTAACGAAAAATATCAGTAAATATTATAAAAAACGTGATTCATAAGTATCACGAGAGGAACTCTTTGTCCAAAATAATGTTCTATATCATATTGTTTTTATCTGTATCAATAATCTACTCTCAACCTGGGACAAGATTGGTTACTGCTACTACTTCTCCTTCTTGGCAAGTTCAACCAGGTTCCAGTAGCACATATCGACTAACTAAATTTAATAATAGAGAGGTTTCAAAGGTCAACCAACTCCAGAGCAATATCACATTGACTAATGGTACACAAATCCCTGTTTCTTTCAGTAATGGGTCAACAATCACAATCACAATTACTTCCGTAGAGATAGACAACCCTCCTTCTGGGACTATTCTGATTAATAATGAATCTTATTTTAATGTCTGGTTATCAATCCCTCCTCTCACCTTTGTTATACCAACAACAAATGATACGACTTATTGGACAAAAATGGGATACAAAATCTTGGGAGAAAATGCCAGTCGTATTTACATTTATACGCCTGCTGAACTTATGTACAATAGAGAATTTCGAAAATTCAATTATATTTCTGGTTGGATTGAGCAAGAAAACTTTACCCATTACAAAAACACGTATCTATACTATCAATACGATCTCATTCGATTATCATATTCCCCTGCACCTGTTACCACAACGAATTTTAGATGGTTTTCAGGAGGAATATTCCTCCTGATTTCTATAACCCTTATAATCCTCCGTCGGAAAAATCGATTAAAATAGTATCAACACCACGAACTTATGAGTGTATAGCTAAGTTCTAAATGAAATATAAGTCCTTCAAGCAAATTTTATCTTACTAATCTCCTACCTGAAAAATCCCATAACTGAATCAAAGCTTTCTGATAGTTTGTTTTTTCACAATTTTGCAATTATTTAAAGGAAATAATCAATCTATATTAGTGAGCTTATTCATATCAAAAAAAATTTCTCTATAAGGGATCAAAAGGTGTCATCAGAAGAGAATATGCAATGGAAGCAAAGAGAAAAGCAGTCAGAAGAGCAGAGAGAAAAAATTGACGAAATAGAGGAAAAATTACTTGCTGAAGGACCATATGAGGATCAAATCGTAATTGACGAAGAGACAAAAGACAATCTATTATTATCCCCTCGAGAAGAGATAACTGAGAGACCTATTGATGACAAGGAGGAGCAGAGTATTGAGGAGTACGCACAGCGAGGGAATCAAAAGGAAGAAATCAAAGAGAGAGAAGCTAGCTTAGTAACGATGGCTAAGGAGGGATTTAACGATCAACAAGTACTTCACGATGAGGTAACAGAAAGTAAGCTAGTTAGTTTGCAGGAGGGGCTGTCAAGGGAGCATACCGAGGAGGAAATGAAGTGGAAGCAGGAAGAGGAACATTTAGAGGAACAGATTAATGATCATTCTGAAAAATTCAGAAAAGAGAAAGAAATTCTACATAGTGAGGATAAATATCTTGATCAAATTGAGGAGAGAGTACAGGAAGGAGAGAAAATAGATGAGAGTCTACAAATTGGAAACTCACATAATAATGATAAATATGCGCCCTTAACCTCTCAAGAAGGTAATGAAAAAAGATTATTACCTCTTTCTGAAAAAAAATCTTTAAGAACAGGTCAAAAAGATATACAGGTCAAAAAACAAAATATTGAAGACGAGGGGGAAAATTGCAGTAAACAAGAAACATCACTGGAAAAAAATCAAAAGAGAAGTTCTACAGATGTACAGGAGAAAGAAAAGGCATTTAATAAGCAGAAACACGTTAACCAGTTAATTAGTGAAGTAAATACGCAATTACAGTCAAAAATACCCATAGATTCGCAAATATATAACAAATTAGCTGAATTTAGTGCTACTGGAACCTATCCTAATTTATCATTTGTCTACAAGAAAGATAATCAAAGATCATTACAATTATTAGATGAAAAGGTGTTCAACCAGCTAATAAAAAACCAGAACAAGCCAGGTTTCAGATTAGAGTGGCATCGTGACTGGTTTACTGGATTTGAAAAAAAAACTAACGCAAAAAATCAACGTAGGCTCTTCTTATTGGATTTAACAAAAAATCAAGTAGCTGAGCTTCCTTCAGATATGAAGCGGGTATGGGTTATTAAGAATGAACCAAAATGGAACTACTTCTCACCCACAAAGAGAGAATTACATGGAAATTCACTCAACGATTTGATGAATATTCTGTTTGGAAAAAGAAATAAATTTTCAGTTTTCACAGGGGTTACTCGACATTCATATGAAAAAGCAATGAGACAAATATGGAACGAATTCCAATCTGTTTTTGCTTCAGAAATAAGATTAAAGGCTAAGAACAGACCGGCTATTAAAGCGTTAAAACCAAATTATTCTAAAAAAGCTATTGAATATTCATTGATAGGTTCATTTTGGCATTATTACAACAATCTAAGCAGAAAGGGGAAAAATGATCTGGAGAAGGGAGGATACAAATCACTTGTCAAGTTCCTGCAAAATTATGCTCCAAAGATAATTCCCTTAACTACAGATAGATACCATCAAATAAACAAGCCGGATGTCGCAAAAAAACAAGTAAGAGCTAAAGGAAACAAGGTCGTTAATGAACAAGGGAGTAATGAGAGGAGAAATAAAAGATTCTTCAGGAAAGAAGACTCAAATAGTGTGAAAGTTAATTTGGATACCATTCTTGAGAGACTTCACTTGAATAGTAAAATTTTCAATTATGATGATAATTCACAAAGGAACTTCGTGAAAGCATGGAATAAATTTGTAGATTCAAAAAATAAACCTTCTATTGATATGTGGAGAATATATAATAAGATACAAAGGCAATGCGATTCCCCATTACTCTATATCCATCGTAAGGATGATCACCCAAGACTCAGGTTAAAAAAAGACATCAAGGAAGCGGAAATTCTACACGATAAGACAATTGCAGCATTCCCAAATCTCAAAAATACCACTTTGATAGCGGAGTGGTTAAAATTCAGTCAGAAAATTGATGGTAAAAACCCTCTAATTGAAGTTAGAATTAAGAACCCATTGACTCTTGAAGAAGAACTGTGGTTGATCAGAAATAAAAATTCTGTATGGAATCCAGAAGGACTTCCATTCAAAAACAACTCTGCCGAGAAAAGATTTGTATCATCTGAATTTTTTGAGAAGTGGCAATTCTCCAGGGAAAAATCATCTATTATCAAATTGGGTGAAATTGAGGGATATATGCCTTATTCTATCAAGAAATCAATACTTAATGCTCTATTTTCAGAAACTTCGATACCTAATGGTGCTGTATTCCAGCAAGCGTATAAATTAAGGATAAGTCCAGAAACAATTGATAATTTCTTTGAAAAATTATGGAATGAAGAGCGTAAGACCATTAAACAGATTGATAAGACACGTCCTATATTATTACGCTTGAAAGAATATTATATGGAGAGGAAAGTTGATGATTCGGTAGTTACCATTGATATCAAAGAAAATTTTGATGTATTCCTATTCGATAAATCAAGCTCTCTTTTCAAACATCTTTTTTCAGAGCTACAAGAAATTGCAGACTATTATAAAGCAGAATGCAAGAACTTAGAACAATGGTGGGAATTAATAGGAAGTAAAATTACTGTCAAAGAATTAGCTAAATCTTTACTTAAAGCTACTTATATCGCACCTATTAAAAAGACTGCTATTTGCTACCAGTTTTCTGAGGCTACGACTTCAAGATTTGGCCCATTAACAATAGACCCTGTTCGATTTTGGAGTGAAACATATAACAATGGTTTTTCTGGATTAGCAGCTGCACTCATGGAAAATCAAGAGGTAAGGGAATTATTAGTAAATTTCACAAACAAAGATACAGACTTGAGTCCATTAAATCTAAGCAAAGCTGTCTTTACTGAAATGACAGGTCATGATACTGTCTCACCAGAACATCTAATACCACTCCCTGATGGAATTACAAAAATAGGTCACATAGGTTCAGACGTATTTCAGAATAAATTATTACGACCAATTGGGAAAAATAAAAACGAAATTAATGCAGAAATTTATTTACTTGATTGGTTGAAAACAGCAGGAAATTACGATCCGATAAATTATTCAATCAATAATCTACAACTGGAATTTATCCCCAGTGGAGTGTCTTTAAATGGACTCACAAATATTGCAAAAGATCACAATGCAATAATTATTTCATATTGGGGGAATACTGTCGAAGAAATTGGACGATTTATGGAGGTTATTTCAGCAATACACGTTATTAACTTCAAACGACAGAAAAAGCAAAATTTCTCTGAAGAAGAGCTTAAAGAGCTAGTTATTCAGAACCTTGAGAAGAGGACTCATTCAGGAATGAAAATTTCGCAAACAGACTCTCCGACAACGCGTATCATTGATCAATTCCTACCTGAAGCAATAAGAGCTAAAGGGGAAGGGACTTTCTTGAAAAACTCAGTAATAAAGCTTCTAAGTTACTATGGTGATAAACTGTTTTCAGATTATTATCCAATCTTCCCCAAAGAATAATCTTTTGTCATCATTATTCATAAAAAATGGTGGCTTAGACGTTTCTAATACCCTCTGCAACAGTGTTAACAGAATTGCAAAATTGGTTCTAGAATTTAACATAATTAACACCTTTGAATCAAGTCAAATAGAATCCTGTAAGCTAAATTTCCCGAGGTAGTATGTATATGAAATCTAATGAACTGCGAGAAAAATATCTTGAATTTTTCAGACAGAAAGGGCATACAATCCTTCAATCTGCATCTATTTTTCCGGAAAATGATCCTACCGTTCTTTTTACCACTGCAGGGATGCACCCTTTGCAACCCTACTTCAAAGGTCAACCTCACCCCTCTGGGAAAAGGCTTACGAATAGCCAAAAATGTATCCGAACTGGTGATATCGAAGAAGTGGGTGATCCAACTCATCTTACTTTCTTTGAAATGCTTGGAAATTGGTCTTTGGGTGATTATTTTAAAGAAGATGCAATTAAATGGAGTTTGGAATTCCTTACGGATCCAAAGTGGTTAGGTATAGATGTTGATCGTCTTTCAGTCACTGTATTCGCTGGAGATGATGAAGTACCTCAAGATACTGAATCTTATGAAATTTGGAAGTCATTGGGCATACCAGAAGCCCGAATCTATTTATTACCAAGAGAAGATAATTGGTGGGGGTTAGCTACGGGCCCTTGTGGTCCTGATACGGAGATGTTTTTTGATACGGGAAAAGTCCCCTGCTCAAAGACATGTCGTCCTGGCTGTCATTGTGGAAAATACTTTGAAATCTGGAACGATGTTTTTATGAGCTATAATAAGTTAGCAGATGGTTCGTTTGGGAAATTAGCTCAACACAATGTTGATACAGGAATGGGTATTGAACGCACAATTGCTGTACTTAATGGTGCAACAACAATTCACGAGATAGATACAATTCAACCCATTAATGAGCGTATAAAGCGATTTGCAAAAATTAATACTGAGCCTACCGAAGAACAACGTAAATCGATAAACATTATTGCAGATCACATAAGATCTGCAACCTTTATATTAGGAGATGACAAAGGTGTCTCCCCCTCCAATTTAGGGCAGGGTTACGTCCTTAGAAGATTTATTCGAGGGATTATTCGTCAAGGGAATTTATTAAATATCAAACAACGCTTTCTCCCTACACTGGCAGAAATTGTCATGAGTTTATATTCAGATATCTATCCCGAGCTAGAAAGAAATAAGAATTTTATTATGATTAATTTAACCCAAGAAGAAAATAAGTTTTCTACCACATTAAAACGTGGACTTAAACGTTTGGGTAAAATATTAGATGAAACAGGGACATTAACAGGTCAAGATGCATTTCTTCTATTCACATCTTTCGGTTTCCCACTAGAAATGACGTTGGAAATTGCGAATGAAAAGAATATTACAATTGACACCCAAGCATTTCAAAAAGAATTTACCCATCATAAAGATCTATCACGGAAAGCAACTTCAGGAACTTTCAAGAGTGGCCTTTCAGACCATACAGAAAAAACAACTCGACTGCATACAGCTACTCATCTGTTACAACAAGCACTAAGAGAGGTGTTAGGGGATCATGTTGAACAAAAAGGTAGTAACATTACCCCAGAAAGAACAAGATTCGATTTCACTCATTCTGAAAAACTTTTGCCAGCAGAAATCGAGAAAGTAGAACAACTTGTAAACAAAAAGATCAAAGAGGGACTAGCCGTTAAAAGCGAAATCCTCACCCCTAAAGAAGCAAAGGCAAGTGGGGCACTAGGATTCTTTGAAGATAAATACCAAACTAACGTTTCTGTATATTCAATTGGAAGTTTTTCCAAAGAGATTTGTACTGGTCCTCATGTAAAAAACACCAAAGAAATTGGCACATTTACCATTCAAAAACAGAAGAATATTGGTACAGGCTTGATGAGAATTCGAGCAAAGATTGAACCATAATATAACTTAGAATCTGGTCAATTTTGCTTTAGGAGAATCACTGGAGATAGATAAAACGCTTCGGTTTTGCATCTCAGTCCAGATACCTTCTCGTACTTCTTGCACACCTATTAATTCAGAACTAACAATTACTCCTGATCCAGTTTCATTATAAAACAGTGTAAAATAATCATGGTGTTCAGCGGCATACCGAATAACATACATTTCTGATCCATTACTTAATATCGAGTTTAGTGATGAGAACTTCAAATTCATCTTCAAAAGACTTTCAATCAATCTCTCTATTCTATGTTCTATACTTTCTTCTTCGAGTATATGTCTCAGTAGATAATGGAATAAAAACTCTGAATCAGAATTATCAGATGTCATTTGGAACCTAGAGGCATTTTCCAAATTTTCTGCCTTGTAAACTGTGCCATTATGGATAAATGCCCAGCCTGCAGAAAGAAAAGGATGACAATTTGGTAAAGAAATCGGAATGCTCGGGCTTGCTTTCCTCAAATGGCACAGAAAGGTATGTGGTTGACTTTGAAAATTGTGAACTTTTTCTCTATACTCTGGAGCTTCTCGTGCAGAACCGAGATATTTACCTACTAGATCCATTCCTGACCCATCGTGTTTAGAACATGCCATTCCCCATCCATCCTTGTGGCCTGGTAGCACGTTAGGAATATTTGGGATTTTTCCCTTCTCTGATAATTCTTGAAAATCACTCAGAATTTCCCGCCACGATTTCACTGGGCCATAAATCCCAAGAAGACGACACATATTTACACCAAGTAGTGGATAATTGTTTTTATGTAATTTAGATATGCTTGGGTTTTATTAAAGGTATACGCCAATCTATACTGGGTGTTCTTACCCCTAATTTGAATAAAATGGGGCCTCGTCGTTTATGTTCACTTTTATAAATCATAGATCTGACTTTTTTAATCGTTGAAAGTGGAATCTGGGTAAGTTCGGTAATTTGTTCATCAGTTTGAAATACTTCTAGGCCATATAAGACTGAATCAAGTTCTGTATAGCTCATACCAATTTCAGCCTCATCTGTTTGCCCTTTAGTTAATCCTGCACTCGGAACCTTTTTTAGAATTGATTTAGGTAGTTTAAGATACTCTGCAAGTTGATAAACTTGAGTTTTGTAAACATCTCCAATGGGGAGGATATCGACGCCACCATCACCATACTTAGTAAAATATCCAATCATTATTTCGCTTTTATTACCAGCTCCACAAACTAAATAATTTTTCTTATTAGCATGAAAATAAAGGTATGTTTGCAAAAGCCTAGGCTTAATATTCATCCATGCTAATTCTGAAGAATCTTCTGTTTCGCTTATGCTTTCTGAAAATTGGTCGATAACTCCTTGAATGTTATATTGGATTAGTTCAAGCTTTAATTTTTTACACAGGGCTTTAATATCTGTAATATCAGCTTCAGAAGAATTAATATTCTGTAGAAAGATTGGAATGACATTTTTTGACCCTAAAGCCTTAGCAGCAAGAGTAACAACTACTGCTGAATCTATTCCTCCACTTAATCCAATTACCACTCCTTCTGCTCCGGCTTCAGTCACTCGTATCTTTACAAAATCTTGAATGAGCTCGCTAGTCACAGTAACATCAAGAGATGGTATACTGCGAATTCTTGATTTAGATGTCATAGTAACTCTCTTCTATCGTTTTAAATATCCAAGAGGGTAAATCCTTCAAGGTAGGTACAAAATTTTTAGCACTCTGTGAGCTATCTGTTGATAGTGTACAAACCTCAAAATCAGGTTTATTATATTCAAGTTTTGCGATTTGTTTTCCTGTAGCAGAACGAACCTCTGATCCTCCCCAGAATATCAAATCGTCTTGAATTCCAGATTGGTTTACATAAACAAAATTAATAGTATTTTCCATTGCTCTTGCGGGGATAAATGTTTCGAAATATTGTCTTCGTACACCTGGAGATGCAGAGATACAAATGCTCGTGTGCGCTCCTAAGAGAGCATGAGCGCGGGTAATTTCTGGACAAAAAATATCATAACAAATTTGCATTCCGATCTTTCCCATCGGAGTGTTAATTACGTTTATTGTTGGAGAACTTCTGAAATATCGTCTTTCGTTAAAGACAGAGTGATTAGGTAGAAATATTTTGCGACTTTTTCCAATAAAGCCCTCTGGACCAAACATTACTGCAGTGTTGTATAATAATCCCGGGATAGAGGACTCTGGCATACCTGCAATTAAATAACAACTATTTTTTTGTGATATACGGGCTAATTCCTGACTAAATGGTCCAGACGGAATTGGCTCAGCCAGTTGATATACATCATCATGCATCAAATAGCCTGTTACTGATAATTCGGGAAAGACTACGATAGTAGGGATTTCTTCGTCTAATTCAACTTTTGAACATATTTCAGAAATGACTTGTAGATTAGATGTGGGATCTGCTTGATGCGACTGAGTCTGAGCTAAGGCTATTCGAAATTTCAATATAATCACTACTATTTATTAAATGTCAATATATTCCTTCCAATCCCAATCGGTAACTTGTGTTGAATATTGAAGCCATTCATTTTTCTTAATCTTCAGGAAATGATTGAAAATATGTATCCCCATAGCTTCTTGAATTACACGATCATTTTCCAAACAAGTGAGGGCTTGGAAGAGATTTCCTGGAAGAGTTTTTATTCCCAACTTATCTCGCTCTTCAGAGGTCAATTTAAAGATATTTGATTTGACGAGAGGAGGAAGATCTAGCTTACGATCTATACCATCTACACCTGCGGCGATCACAGCTGTTAATGCTAAGTACGGATTGGTGCTTGGATCGGGACAACGATATTCAAACCGAGCAGTATATGGATCTTGGAACATTGGAACCCGACATAATGCAGATCTATTTAAGGGAGCCCATGCAACATAAACAGGAGCTTCAAACCCAGGAACCAACCGTTTGAACGAATTCACTGTGGGTGCTACTATTACAGTTAAAGCTTCCGCATGATCAAGTATTCCAGCCATAAATTGTTGTCCCATCGTTGATACTTCGCTTGGATTCTCCGTCGCAAAGAGATTGTCTTCACCCTCCCAAAGAGAGAGGTGAAAATGCATACCATTCCCATTTGCGTCTCCAAATGGCTTAGGCATAAAAGTAGCAGAATAACCTATTTTAGCTGCTAACGCTCTCACGATAGCTTTGTAGGTGACAATTGAATCTGCTGCATGTAATACCTCAGAATGCTTTATCTCGATCTCATATTGTCCTGACCCTACTTCATGATGATGCACCTTGCAGGTGATTCCTGCTTTTTCTAAATGAGAGGGAAAACGTTTAATGACCCCCTCTGCGATGGCATTAGGAAAAATATCTGCATATTCTCCAGTATCGACTGGTTTGTTATCTTTTAATAGAAAAAATTCAGGTTCTGGGCCAACTTTTAGCGTCCATCCACGAGAAGTTAACTTTTCATCAATAATGGCTTTTAAGCGGGAACGAGTATCCCCAACGAAAATTTTATTGTGCTGACGAACCTCACACATCGCTGCAATTTTTGGTTCCTCTGTATAGGAAAGCTCAATTATACTATCCGCCTCTGGAATTAAATGTAGGTCAGAATTTTCAAGAGGAGTAAATCCAGCAATGGAACTACCATCAATATTTGCTCCTTCTGCAAAAATTGGATCTGATTGAGCCGTTTGAAGGTCATGAATGTTGACTGGAACATTCATTGCTTTAAGCTTACCATGAATATCTACAAAACGAATTTCTAAAACACTAAACATTTACAATACCTTAGTTTTAAGCAGGAAATCCGCCCTATTAAACCTAAGCTATTTTTGTTTTCGTATAGTATCGCGAATTTCACGATAATCAATAACCGCTATATCAAGCTCTTCAACACGATCACGAAGATAAGCATCCGTAAAGGCTTCATAATCTTGATTACGCCACTCTGCGGAATCAGGAGTTATTGAGATTAATTCAGGACTCATTTTTACTGGATGAAAGAGTAATTATCCATTCCAGATAAAATCGTTTGGTGAATAACGGTATTTACTTGAGTTGGTGCCTCTTGAAAAACAAAATGTCCCGCATCGGGTATGAGGAAAAGCTGGGACTTAGAGATATTTTCATTGAGATATTGTGAGAACTTAGGGGGAGTCATTTGATCTTGGTCACCGCATATAATGACTGTTGGAATTTTAATCTTCTTTAGATCCTCTCTCACATCAAAATGTCGACAAGCCTCAAGATCATCATATAATATGCTCTTACCATTATTTGTGAGTATATTCTGATTTTTGAGCTTTATAGATCGATCTGCCTTTGATCCGTAGCTGAATTTACTCATCAATTTTAGGGCCTCATTGAAATCATCCTTTAGTAAATCGAAAAAAACTGGTGCAATATTCAGTTTAGCTCCAGTACCAATCAGAAATATTGTTTTAGGTAAAGGTTGAGAATCGTTAACTACTCCTCTATCAGCTAGGAGGACGAAGTTTAAGACAATGGCTCCTCCCATTGAGTGTCCTACAAGACTGTAATTTTGTAACTCTAAGAATGATATCAATCCAACAATATCATTTGTATAGTCATTAATTAGCGATTTCCTACCATCAGAATCTTGAGTAAGAGAAACATTAGGTTCTGATATGCTTTTTCCATGATTTGGTAAACTTATCGTGAGAACTCCATATCCCTTTCCTGATAAAAAATCAATTTGTGAATCCCACTGGCTTTTATCACCACCAGCACCATGTATAAACACTAAATGTGGAAGAGAGCCTTTCTTGGGCTTTATTAGATCGTAATCGAGATTATCGACCACTTTTACTACCAACTAATTTAGTTCTACGAGATTTTTAAGTTTCAAGTCCTTCCCATTCATCTTTTTTCCATTTAGGGGCTCGTTTTTCTAAAAATGCCTTTAAACCTTCTTTTCCTTCAGGTGAGGTCCTTATTTGAGCAATTTTCTCTATTAAATAAGGTCTAACACTTTCAAAACTTTCTGTTTTATTTTTATCAAGAATTTCCTTTATTTGAGACATAGCTAATGGCCCACTAGTGAGAAGATGACTAATAATGGCTATAACTTTTTGATTCAACTCATTCTGATCCACTGCAACCTCATGTATCAGTCCAATCCTCATGGCAGTTAATGCATCCATACGCTCACCAGTTAAGAAATATCTTGTAGCATGTGAATACCCAATTTTAGGTATTACATATGGACTAATCACAGCAGGCATTATACCTAAATTTACTTCGGGAAACGCAAAGACCGCTCGTTCTATCGCAACGGCTATATCACAGAGTGCTACGAGTCCAACACCTCCGCCGAAGGCCGCACCATTAATTCTACCAACAACAGGTTTGGAAAAATTGTAAATTGTGTGAAAGAGTTTCTCTAGCTTTACTGCATCTTGTTGATTTTCTTCCAATGTGAAATCCTTGCTAGCCTCCATATAAACTAGGTCAGCGCCTGCAGAAAAGGATTTTCCATCTCCAGTTAGAATTATAGCCCTTATTGTAGAGTTATTGTTTTGTTTAGCGAATTCAGAAGTAAGTTCGGAGATCATTTGAGGATTGAATGCATTATGAACTTTTGCACGATTCAGTGTAATGATACAGACATGATCTAACTCTTCTGAAATAATGGTTTCATATTGTGTCATCAGAATTCCTTCCAATCCTCGAACTACATACGAAAGACACCATATTTCGTATCGGGACTATCTGCATTCAAAGTAGCCGATATACATAATGCCAGTATGATGCGGGTGTCTGCGGGGTCGATTATACCATCATCCCATAAACGACCTGTACTATAGTAAGCACTTGATTCCTTATCGTATTTAGCAAGAATGGGTTTTATAATTTCCTCCCGTTGTTCAGGAGACAAAGTTTTTCCTTGCGCAGCAAATTGGGTTTCTTTAACAGTAGCTAATACATTAGCTGCCTGTTCTCCTCCCATGACAGAGATCCTAGCGTTTGGCCACATGAATAAAAATCGTGGTGAATATGCCCTACCCGCCATACCATAATTTCCTGCACCGTAGGATCCACCAATTATGATCGTAAATTTTGGTACTTGAGCATTGCTTACCGCCATAACAAGCTTAGCACCGTCTTTCGCAATTCCTCCAGATTCTGCTTCACTCCCAACTATAAATCCAGTAATGTTTTGTAAGAAAATCAAAGGCAGGTTCCGCTGCGTACATAAATTAATGAAATGAGTACCCTTTAATGCACTTTCTGAGAATAATACACCATTATTTGCTAGTATCCCAACGGGATATCCCATAATACGAGCAAATCCACATATAAGGGTAGATCCATACAATGCTTTAAATTCGTGAAAGCGAGATCCATCGACTAATCGAGCAATGATCTCATGAACATCGTAAGCTTGTCGGGCATCTTTGGGTAGAATACCATATATTTCGTCTATTTCGTATAATGGAGGTTCTGGAGACTTAAAATCAAGAGTTGTTTTCGGAGGTAAATTGAGATGTTCAATGATATTACGTGTTATCCGTAATGCATGTTCATCATTAGTTGCATAATGATCAGCAACCCCAGAGGTACGACAATGAACATCAGCTCCACCTAAGTCTTCTGCAGTAACTTCTTCACCTGTAGCTGCTTTAACAAGTGGAGGTCCACCTAGAAAGATAGTACCTGTTCCTTTCACAATAACTGTTTCATCTGACATTGCGGGAACATATGCTCCCCCAGCTGTACACGATCCCATAACCACACTTATTTGTGGTATAGCTTTTGATGACATCTGGGCTTGGTTATAAAATATTCTTCCAAAGTGCTCTTTATCGGGGAATACTTCAGCTTGAAGAGGTAGAAATGCCCCACCAGAATCAACTAAATACACACAGGGAAGATTGTTTTGTTCTGCAATTTCTTGGGCACGTAGATGTTTCTTCACAGTCATTGGAAAATAGGTACCTCCTTTGATGGTCGCATCATTAGCAATAAACATAATTTCTCTCCCTGCGACTAAACCAATACCAGTTACAATTCCTGCATACGGAGCAGCATTATCATATAAGTTGTATGCAGCTAATGAACTCAATTCCATAAAGGGAGTATCAGGATCAAGGATTAGTTTTATTCGTTGACGTGCAGGAATTTTCCCTCTTCCAAGATGCTTTTCCATTGCTTTGGGGTTACCTGATCTTACTGATTCAAGAATCTCTTGATGATTTTCAAGAATTATTTGAAAATGATTATAATTTTCTTGAAAATCCGACGATTTCACATCTACTTTAGATTTAATTATAGCCATTACTTTAACCTCGAAAGAAACATCTCTAGGGAGGATAAATGTTCTATACTATTTACTTAAAGAATTTCTTGGACAAAAGTACTCACTCCAATAGTGTCCTTTGAGAATATTCAGCTCTCTTCAGATGTTTCAGATTGTTGAATCTCCATTAAAGGAACGTTTGCTTCAACCTGATCCCCCTCTGAGTAGAAAATTTCGGTCACAGTTCCCTCAAATGGAGAAATTAGCTTATTTTCCATCTTCATTGCCTCCACTACCAGTAAATCTTCACTTTTCTTAACTACATCCCCAACTTTTACTATTAGTTTGACTATTCGTCCAGGCATCGGGCTAGACAAGCTACCCTCATCCACAGTTTCTTCAAAATCTTCCTCCTCGAGTTCATCTACACGACGAATTTCGTAATCTGCTCCATCAAGATGTATAAACCTCAAATCTCCATCCTTTGCAACTGAGCATTTATAGATAATATTTTCAAGAGTAAATTGAAATTGACCTGTACCAAGAACTTTTGCTGTTACAGTTATTTCTTTCTCATTATCCTCATGATCTTTGATGACTACGTAATACCCATCATTGTCGTCACGACGAAGCCGGACTTCAAATCGTTGATTTCCATCGTCAAAATTGAAAACTTCACTCATGAGGAGTCACTGTACGAGATTAAAATTTTCGACTGCTCTTTTTATCATGTTCCCATGGGCCAATTTTTTTCCATGGGGAATGAGGATCTAAATCTCTAATAAAAGAAGATTTTATGTTATCACTTTTTACTGGGATGATCTTTTTAATAACCGCTTTTCCTTTTCCTAAAGTGTCTGAAACACGGTCAGTGAGCACATCAAGACTTTCACGTCCCCAAGTTCCGATCTTTTGCCAAGGGGAATGGGGATCAATTCCATCTAATATGGTAAGCGTTTCACCATTACTATTACTCCCCATAAACGGTTCCATCACTTCAAAAAGAGCAGCTGCTAATAACACTTGAAATGGAGTTTCTTTTTTCCCATTTTTCCATTTGTGATAGTGTTCCGTTACAAAATCTGTATGAGTATTACCAGAGAGGAAATCAGGGTGAGTTAAGACCTCTCGTAGAAAAGTGATATTTGTAGGGATTCCCAGAGCGGCATAATTTCTCAATGCCCATGTCATTTTTTGAATCGCATCCTCTCGGGTCTCGGCGTGTACTATTAGCTTAGCAATCATGGGGTCATAGAACGTTGATATTTCTCCACCAGTTGTAGAAATCCCTAAATCATTTCTAATATTAACGCCCACAGGTACTTGAACTGTCCTTATCTTGCCAGAAGATGGGAGAAATTGCTTTTCTGGATTTTCAGCATAAATTCTGAATTCAAATGAGTGGCCACGACTAACAATTTCTTCTTGTTTTAACTGTAATTCTTGTCCAGCGGCTATTTTCAGTTGCCATCGTACTAGGTCGATTCCTGTAACCGCTTCTGTAATCGCATGTTCTACCTGCAACCGTGCATTAATCTCTAAAAAATAGAACGAGTTATCTTTTTCGTCTAGAACAAACTCCACCGATCCTGCATTTGTATAATTAACGGCTCTAGCTGCAGCAATAGCGACATCTCCCATTTTTTTTCTTAAATCCTCATCTAAAGCTGTAGAAGGAGTTTCTTCTATAATTTTCTGATGGCGACGCTGAATAGAACATTCTCTTTCGTTTAAATGTACGATATTACCAAAATGATCCCCAAGAATTTGAAATTCAATGTGTCGAATATGTGTGAAGTATTTTTCAAGAAAAACATCACCATTTCCAAAAGCATTTTTAGCTTCACGACGAGCACTTTCATACGCAGCCGTAAATTCATGTTCAGAGTTTACAATCCGCATCCCACGACCTCCTCCACCAGCTGTCGCCTTAATAAGTACAGGATACCCAATTTCTCTCGCTTTTTGTTTCAAAAATTTCTTATTCGTCGATCCACCATGATAGCCAGGAATAACAGGAATACTTGCCGCTTTCATACTTTTTTTAGCTTGTATCTTATCTCCCACTGCATGAATTGCCTTGGGACTAGGACCAATCCAAATTAATCCTGCTTCTTGCACCTTTCGAGCAAATACCGCATTTTCGGATAAAAAACCATATCCTGGATGAATAGCTTCTGATTTGCTTTCTAATGCAATTTTGATAATTTTATCCATATTTAAGTAACTTTCAGCGGGAACAGGATTCCCTAATGGATAAGAAAAATCAGCTGCATGAACATGAACAGATTCTTCATCTACTTCAGAATAAATTGCGACTGTTTCAATCCCCATCTCTTGCGCACATGCTATTATCCGACTCGCGATCTCTCCACGATTCGCGATAAGAATACGGTTAAACATACTAATCACTTAATCACTGTGTAGAAGCAAGGAATGGGGGCCTGAAAGGGCTTCTTGACAGTATTAACTTATTATATCCCTATTTTGCCATAGGAATGTTTCGCTTTTAGCCATACACACAAGTATAGTGAAGTAATTATTATCTTTCTATTAACCTTTAAAAATACTGAGATGAAATCTTAAGTTTATTTCAACCGTTGTTCCGAGTACTAAAATTATAAAAGGCAGGCTAAACCTGAGGTACTCGAGTATCATGACTGAATTTGATGTCCCCTTACTTCTCCTCATTTTAAAGCAAATCTGCTTCGGAAGTTTAATTTCAGGACTATTGATCTTCTTTTTAACATTGATTCTACAAGGAAGTCAGCTATTTGATCATGATACTGATTTAGATCATGATATTGACCATGATTTCGACCATGGTGTAGGAATAGACCATGATCTCGGGGGTGTTGATCTTGACGTTGATGTAGATATCGATTCGGATCTGACAGTTGGCATAGATAAGGATATTCATTTAGGTATGGATAAGAACTTAGATTTACATGATCATGGCTTTGACGCCGATACTCCTGCCCCTTTAATGCTCTTATTAGGAACTTTTATGATTTCCTTCGGAGGGACAGGGGTTATTATGATCGATAACACTATTAACATAATTGTTCTATTAGCTGTGTTATTTCTGGTTCCTATTGGGACAACTTACTTCATTTCCAAGGTATGGGCTAGAATTGCAGTCTCAGAAATTTATGAAACACCTTTGCAAACAATGAAAGTTGACGATGAAGTAAAAACTCTAACAACTGTCGATACTGAAGGTGGATTGGTACTTATCCATACTAGTTCGATTCATGGACCTGTTAAAATGTCAGCAAAAACAGAATCAGGAGCTATTGCTAAAGGTATGATTGCTTACGTTGTAAAAGTGAAAGAAAATTCACTACTAATAGATGAATGGCCTTCAACGGAAAAAACAAAAAAAACTACTCCAGAGGGATCGATTACTTGGGAATAACACAAAACAAATTTGAAATTGGGTGAAATAATAAAATGATAAACTTACTTTTTTTACAAACTACAGGAAACGCATTAATAGACAATCTCTGGTTGGTAATTGTCTTAGCGTTTGTAATCTTCTTCTTATTTATAATATTTTTCGTATCCCGCTATCGCAAATATAAAACGAATGAATATGTAATTCATTTTCGTCGTGGAAAGATTAAGAGGGCGGGTACAGGTGGAACGGTTGTCTTATGGCCAGTATTTGATGAAGTAATTGTTATTCCCACTACAGTACAACAAACATTGCTAGAAGCAAGAGAAAAAGTAGTTAGTTACGAATATCAAGATGTCGCATTAACTGCGTTCGTTTATTGGCGTGTTACTAATCCAGAAGTATCTTATTCAAAAGTGAGTTGGAATCCTGCACGATCAGATTATGTGGAAAAAGCAATTAAGAATGCAACCGAAGCAATCATACGTACAACTTGTGCAAATATGAAAATTGAACAAATTATCCGTAATCGTGCAGAGATCATCAAGAATGTTACAAGTGAATTACATCATCTCGCAGGTGATTGGGGAATAACAGTTGAATCAGTAGAAATACGAGATGTTGAAGTTTTAGATGAAACCTTAAAAAATAACCTTGAGGCTGTAAAAAAGATAGAGGAAGCTCAAACAGCGCAGTTAAGGCAAGCAGAAATGGAAGAGAGTGTTCAGCTGAGAAACTTAACTGTCCGCCAACGTACTGGTGAACAAGATCAGTCGGTAAAACTCTCTATTGAAAGAAAAGCCAAAGATCGCGAGATACAAATTGTACAGCTAGAACAACAAAGAGCGGTAATTGCAGCTGAAACTGATCGAAAACAGAAACAGATCGAATCAGAAGCACAAAAATATATGAAAATTACTCAGGAAGTAGGAGTTGAAGTCGAACGAATACGCCAAAGGGCTTTAGCTTATAAAGATCAACTATTAGCGGAAGCAGAAGGTGAAGCTGCTAAAATTAGTCAAAAACAGATCGCTTATGCCCAAGGTATCTTAGAACAGGCAAAAGCATTAAGCCAAGCAGACGATAAGTATATTCAAATGAAAGCCATTGAAATGCTTCCCGAAATTTTCAAGAATATTGCTGTAGACAAAATGATCTTACTTGGGGAAGGACAAGATGCATATAAATCTATTGCACAGATGGTTATCCCGTTTCTTGAAGTTGCAAAAGAATTAGGTTTTCCTAAAGAAGGGAAGTCTTCAGAAGCTTCTGAAAAGAAACAGGTTCGAAGTCGGCCGTCAGGTTAAAACGTCATTGAGAATTCGTCCACCATAGGACGAAATCTTCTTTTTCTAAATATCGCCAAAGAGCATATTTCGTGAAATTCGAATAGATTCTTTTCGTTCCCTCATCCGTGAAAAGCCGCCTTCAACCCAATTCTTTGCTTCTTGATCTCTACCTAATTTACGATATATCGAGCCGATAGTTAGGTACAACACCGAGTCATCCTTTAATTGGTTGGCTCGTATATAAAATTCAACTGCTTTTTCGTACTCCAGAACCTGTTGAGATTTTATCGCTTTCCAATAGAATAAATTTCCGATTCGTACGAGAACTGATACTTCGACTATTTCCTTCATGGTCTCTTTCTCTTCCCCATCTAAACGAGCTAGAATTTTTTCGTAACGAGAAATTTGAGGAAGAATTTTGATAAAATCCTCTGGTTTTACGGTTGGTCGCATGTAAAATGCGCCTTCCAAGATAGGCGTATCCGTAAATACCATAGATTCATCCAATAATGCTGTTAATGACGCTTGGATCTGTGTCACGTCTCGAATAATACTCGAAAGTACTTGATGACGCTCATGATCAATTTGAATACGCTCTAAATCTGTTGTTGATTGTTTAATGGCTGCGGGAGTACTTTTTCCCTCAGCGGAGGATATTATACTCTCTATGTTTTTGTAAATTGTTTTGATTAAATCTAGGGTTAGATTATCCTGAGAGCTAATAGCGGTTATATCTCGAATCAGAATTCTTTCAATTAGATTATAATTCGCTAGCACCCTGCTTTTTGTATCAAGAAGAAAAAGTAAAAATAAGGTACAATAGCGACCGTATTCCTGTATTCTTGGATCCGTGGAATTTGAAGATTGTACTGTAAAAGGATAGGCAATTGCTAGCTCCTTCCGACTGGGAACAGGAAAAGGGCCATGTAACTGATTTAGCTGATTTTGACTTTCTCCCAAGCCAAGTGCTGTCATAAGACTTATGCTAAGTTTCATTGAGCTGGTATCATCTAATTTCGAGAGATTTATCTCTGTGATTGGACCTGTATCAGCCATGACGGACAAAAGCACGCCTTCAAATAACATTGGGAAATCACTTGCTTAATTAACTCTTACCTTTATCAAGGGCATTTCTACTATTCTACAGGATATTTGGGTAGGTTCATGTGTTATTAACGATTTTATTTCTAATTGAACTTGCTAATATATGTTTTATTTTCTTTTCGATTTAAACCATTGTCTATTAATTTTTTATAAACTTTGGTAATTTCGTATTCTATCTGTGTTGTAAGGAGCAATTCACACAAACTTTTCAAACTATTCAGTTATTTTCTTCTTCTGTCGTTTAGTTGGAGGACTGGGTAACTCTCGTTCAGTTAATTCCAATCTCCGTTTTGAATAATTTGCAAGAGAATTCGTGAGAGCGACTTCGTCTGCTGATATTCGTTTATAACTTCCTAAGGTGGGAGTATATAAAGATTTAATATCTAATTGATAATTATTCAGTAAATTCCATGAATTACGAACCGCTAACAGATCATACAAGTAGTAAGCTGAATCCATACATTCAACGATCTGTTTTTTAGTCTTCAAATCAAGATTCAGAATATTTGGACGATTCAATATTTCTAAAAGGAGTTGTAGAATTTCTACGAGTTCATTTAAGTCCTCTTCAGCTGGATCTTTCTTCTCAAAATATGCGACTAATAAATTTATTTCAGTAGTAAGTCGTTCTAATTGGTAAGTTAGTAGCTGGGTATTACGTACAAACTTCCTTTTGTCCAATCTTTTGACTAATAATCGTAATGTACGCATGGAAGCCTGAGGTTTGTATGTCTTGGTTCCCAAACGTCTTAGAAAGCGTGCTAATCTACCACTGAGCTTCAATTGATTTGACATTTCACGTGTTGAGCTTAATCCTTGTTTATAATGCCTATCCATTATTTCGAGTACAAATTGAGGCTCAATTTCCGGTGAATACCCCAATTCGGTTAACAAGAAATAAGATTCTAGGATTCGAGTAGGATTATCGATATCTGTTAATCGCTTTTTCAAAAAAGAGGACAATAGTAAACGATCACTCTCAGTGAGATGTTCGAGTTTTCCAAGACGATGAATTAGAAATGTGAATCCAACAATGGAATCTTCTACTAATGATGTATCTAGGCCCTGTTCAATTAATCTAAAAACAAATTCAGACACAACATCATTCAGATGTTCTTTCGGGCCAATAATTAAAGAAGAAATATCCATCAATGTACTAAGATTGTTTATTTCTTGTGGAGAGGTTGAAAACTTCTCTACGATCCGTTTCATCTCTTTCTCTCCCTCAGAAGTGATTTGTTTCACAAACGAGTAATTATCAATATAGGAGAGTGTCTCTTCAGGAACTCTATATTCCTTAACCAATTCATTAAGTACTTTTTCTGATTTCTGTTTTCCTTGCATACTTCCTTCTAGTAATCCTTGTAACAATTCTTGAGGAACTTCTTCATTTGTTTCTTTCGCAATACTGTAAGATAAAGGAATGGATATTTTTTCAAGTAAAGATTCTACGCGTTCAAGTTTATCTAATATTTGTTGATGCTCGTTTGTTAATTGTGAAAGAGAATTAGTAATAAGCTGATCAAGGTCACGACGTGAAGAGTATGCACCTAATTCTTCATGAATTACCTCGCGTACGTTTTTAATTCTATCAGGAGTCAATTTATTCTTTAAAAAGTCTTTTCCAAACTTTGTTTCTAATTTTGAATCTACTCTCTCCACCAAATACGACTGAGCTATTTTTTTACGGGAAATATTAGCTGTATACTCCGCTACAACCGCTTTAATTAACGCTGCAACCGTTAATCCTGCAAAACCAATAAAAGGGGCGACCACAATTATCCACTACTATTGTTCACAATTAATTATTAATTCCCAAGCTCTTTAAAATATAACTCAACATACTACTTGTAGAAGACTACAAGACTCATTTTTGTCGTTCAGAGGTATCAATGATGAAGAAATACTCAATTTTTGACCTATGGCTTCGTGTCATTCTTTTCTTTTCGATCTGTGTCATTTTAATATTCAGTTTTCAAAGCTTCGTACTCCCCTTAGTAACTACGGTCTTTAATAATGGAGAGGATTATCCCCTTAATATAAGGTTGAATATTCAACGAGCTATGAATGGGATCGTGGGTATCGGGCTTGTGTATGTTTTTCTAAGGATGGATCGACTTAAAATGACAAGCACTGGTTTTCTATGGGATAAATCTAGGGCGAATGAATGGATCCTTCTAAGTATTCCAATCGCTCTTGCAGGTTTAATACCTACTGTCATAATTGAGTGGCTTTTTGAAATTATTATAATCAATGAGCTTCTTGATGTACTCGGGATACTTCTAACACTATTTGTAGCTATTTTCTTTATTGGAGTCGGTGAAGAAATTCTCTTTCGGGGGTATTTACAAAGGATTTTGGAATCACGATATTCTTTTCAGAATTCAGCCCTGATATCAGCTTTTCTATTCGGATTATTACATTTCTGGCTAGTAGCGGCGAGTAATGGAGGAATAAGGTATATGGTTACGATACTATTTAGTGCCTTTGTTATTGGATTAACTTTGTCGTATACCTTCAAGATTACAGGCTACAATTTGATCTTCCCTGTTGCCATTCACGGGTTCTGGGACTTCTTTCTATTCATCTTTCAAGCTGAATTTATCTATGATACATGGCTACAAGCTATAATAGAAATTTGTGCTTCGACTATTGGTGCGCTTGTAATTTTTCTAATAGTTCGTTATTATGCTGAAAATTACCAAAAGAAACCAAATCAAAGCTCAGAAGAAGTTTCTTTATGAAAAAGAGAATTAGTATTTCTTTATTGCAGATGGATATAAAAATTGGCCAAAAAGATGTTAATTTAGCTAAAATTGACTCTCTTATCGCAAAAAGTATCACCTCTGTTTCACGGGATAATCCTCATATCATTTGCCTTCCAGAACTCTGTACCACTGGTTTTGATTTAAAAAATTATAAGCAACTTGCTGAAATAATCCCTGAAGGAAGATCAACTCAAATATTTCAAAAATTAGCAGAGAAACACTCAGTTTATTTAATATCAAGTATCATTGAGGAATTTGAAGGTTTCTACTATAACTGTGCCATAATTATTAATTCTTCTGGGAAATTACTCAAAAAATATCGAAAGGTCCACCTATTTCCTCTGAAGCCGATGGAGGAGGCAAATTTCTTTATGAGCGGTGAAAGGATTGGCCTTTCAAATACACAAGCAGTTGTTAATATCGATGGGATGAACATTGGCGTTCTTATTTGTTTTGATATTCGCTATCCAGAAATTAGCCGTCGTTTAGTACTAAAAGGTGCTGACTGTCTCATTTATTTGGCTGAGTTTCCCCGACCTAGGGATGATGTTTGGAGAGTATTGCTGAAAGCAAGGGCCATTGAAAATCAAATTTTCGTAGCAGGAGTCAATTGTGTTGGGGGAAATGAGGAAGCTTCATTTTTTGGGAATTCAATGGTAATTGATCCCTTTGGCAACACTTTGTTAAGAGGTACAGATCAAGAAGAAATATTATTCACTACTCTTGATCCGACCTGTCTTTCTGACGCTAAGTCATTTATCCCAACGATAGACCTTCGTCAACCAAATCAATACTAGAAAATTATCTTTAAATTATTATTTTTGATCCAAGATGGGGAATTTGCATTGGTCCCACCCCAAGTTGCCCACGTTTATTCTCCTTGGCAAGTGTAAAGGGATCTTTTGTTAGTTCACCCAAATGGACAAGGGCTTTCATTCCTTTCACTGAAGAAAGAAATTTTTTCAATGTGTTACTACTCGAATGAGCACTAAATCGTGTATAAACTATTTGTTGTTTGTAACTTGGCTCTAATCCGTGAAGCAAGCGATATGCTAAGGTATTCTTTGCAAGATAACCACAGAGAATAATAGAAGTTTCAGGATCAGCCTTTGTTTCTTCAACGAGCTTACGAGCATGACCACCATTTAACATACCTCCTCCAGCAATAATTATCTCATTATCGAAGGGTTGGATAAGTCGATCGCTGAAATGAGCTTTTGTAACGAGACCAGATAAACGTGCAACCTTTGAAGCCATTCCTAGTAAGGTGACTTTATGATTTTTAGTAATTCCTTCATTTTCAAGTTTCAGTAATATTTCTTGAGCTCTTCCTACGCTAAAAGCAGGAATAATTACTCTCTTTGATTCACTTATTGTTTGAAATAGAAGGTTATCTCGTGCACTGGGATCAAACGCAGGTTGTCCGTAATAAGTACTATCAACAATTGAAAGATCAGAATCTTTGGGTATTTTAGGCATTTTTCCACGAAACAATGCACAAGGATCAAAATTTACATCACCAGTAAATAAAACCTTCTTATTCCCACTTTCAACTTGGTACGAATATGAACCTTGAATGTGATGTGCATTAAATGGTTTAATCGTAATATCTGGTGTAATTTGATATTCTTCACCTGATTTAATTGGAATGAACCGTTCTAACATTTGATAAACATTAGATTCCTGTGACAAAATCTTGAACCGATAATCTGAACTATTAACAGGTGTTGAGAAATTCTGTTGCATAAGCTTTTGGCTATCTGATAACAAAATACTGGACAATTGCTTGGTCATTGAACTTCCAAAGACGTACCCTGAATAACCTTGACTAAACAGGAAAGGAACAGCCCCCGAATGATCTAAATGTGCATGTGTTAGGAAGATTGCATCAATATTAGGTAAAGCTTCATGCCAAAATGGAATTTGATAATTTGCTACTGATAATCCATAATCTATCAAAATATTTGACTGAGATGTCGAAATTAAAATTCCCATCGTTCCAATTTGTGCTCCCCCTAAAAAGAAAATCTCAATAATCTTTTCTTTGCTTAGTATGGGATAAGCTAGTTTTTCAAGATATCCAGGGAGAAGTTCTGTGGGGATCGTGATAGGTAATTCTGAGGTACGAACCGTACTAGCCTTTAGTTTTTTGATAAATGGCTTAACAAACGCTTCATGGCTAAGGGGTATCGATACTATCTGATTTTCTTTCCGTTGGACTAATAGATTCTTAAAAAATTCTTCATTGGATTCATAATCTGGGGGATTCCATTTATTGGTGAACTGAGCTATTTTCTGTTTAGTGATGTTATTTAAAGCGTTGTGATCAATCCATTGCTTTAGAATAGGAATATTTGAATCATATTCTAGCTTTTCGACTATTTCTGGAATATACTCTGGATATTTTTGACATACACTGATCGGGAGTTCATTAATGGCTTCCAGCGCCTTTTTCTGCTTCGGGAATGTAGCTAACAATTTTTGATTGAGTTCATCGAACCCCGCAGGAGGAATTCCAATGAATCGAATCATGGAAATTGTTTTTTCAATTGGATTTTCATCAGAGGATGCAAAAAAAATGAGTAAATTAACTATTTTTCCATTAATCTTCGTTATAGTAATTTCTGGTTCCAAACTATGGGTATAAAGGTATCTAACAACGCTTCTGAAGTCTTCAATATCCAGATAGTCAAGAAATATCCCAATTTCAACGAAGGTTAATACACGATCCTGTTGGTCTAATAACTGAACGGTTTGTAAATATTCACTATTAAAAATACCTTTAATAGAATTCCAAAGGGTATTTTCCACTTCAAATAGGTCATGATCGACTAATTTTGTCTTTGATATTAACCAGTAAAGCTGATATTTCTCATCAATAGAAAGATTATGAATTGCTTCCTGTGTTTTTTTTTCGATTGATAAATCAATACATCCTTTTAGGGTTACAGATAGTTCTTTAATATGTGGGGATGGAGTGTTCAAGTTCCTCACCTTAACTTAAATTAATAGTTTGTTCTTAAAGCACAGGAGTAATTGTATAATCAATATAACCTTTTACTAGGACTGATTCAATTGCAAAATATTCAGTTGCAGGAATTATGCCTTCTAAAACTAATGCACGATTAATTAAATCAATTTTCCAATGCGATGTGGCCGCTGTTGTTCCACCACGATACTCTTGATTTTCCTTCAACCAACCCACTACAACATCACCCTCTAACCTTGCTTTAGAAACGAGAATTGCCATAAATTCATTTAACGCTGGGATTCCGTACATATTTTCAAGGACATCCAGTCCAATATTGATAAGTATTGTCTGTCCGTTATCCTTACGAAAATCGTCCTTGATATTTTCGATCCGATTTAGTAATCCTTCAATGGTCTCTGGTAAAGTGATTCTATGAGATTCTTCTCCAGGAACAAATCTTTCAAAATTCATCGATTGTTTGACCCAATTCTTATTTCCAGTAAAGACATCAAAATATGGTTTCTTAGTATCAAACGTGATTCCCTCACGCAGTATGCTTATTAATGCGCGTTTATTATTCAGATGGTTTGTAATGAGGGGAAATAGAATAATATCTAATCCATCACCGACTATTGTTGATACTTCGAATAAATTATAGGATCCTTTCTGAAATCCTCCACCTAGGAGGTTGTCAAAATCGACCGATCCAGACGAGATATGCTGTTCATCTGAGTCGGGGATTGTCTTAGATTTTAATAATATGGCTGGAAATCGATATTTAAAAGGTGGAAATGTCTTCATTCGTCCTTTAGCTAATGTCGTGAGATAAGTTTCGTTATAAATCTCAATTCCTCTCATTTTAGGAAAAGACAACTCACGAATTCGCCGTGAAATACCGTGGGAAGAAACAATACTTCTTTTACTTAAAATTGCATGTCCATCGACCATCCAGTCAAGTGTAGAATCTTTAATACCTTCTACAACGAATATTATTTTGTCATTTTTTCCCTGAACTCTTTGAACTATTGCTGACTCCCAATGGTGTATTTGAGTTTCAGATAAATTCCCAATAACTGCATTCCAACTATCAATAACAAAAATCCGATGAGGAAGATCTGATCCCAATGTAAAAAGCTGTTGAACGAATTCGGGGATCGTCTCAAAATTCATTTTCTGAATTGATTTATTTTTGGAAACCTTACCTGACCGTGTAGCATCCATAAAAAAAGGGTATTTACGATCTTCAGGAAAAATTTCATCTAACCAGCTAGCATCCTCAATAATCGCTTCTGGATCAATACGAGTACTTATGAAAAAGGCATTAGGGGATCTAGCTATTAACTCGAGTGCCAAACTTGATTTTCCAGTTCCAGGCAGTCCTTTAATCAGCAATGAATAACTCTTATCTGTAATTGTAAAATTTGAAAATTCATCTGGTAGTATATTTCTAAATGTGCCCATATTATAACTCTCAAATTCTCGTTATAATTCGACCAGCTGGTTTACTAAATTAATACAAGAGTTATTGGTTTAAAAACACTTGGAGTTGATCAAAATCATGAAATAGTTTTATTTTTTTTGATAATGTTGGTTCCAATAGATTGTTAATCGGGTCCAAAAGTAATATCTGCTTTTTAGAATCACGAGATAGCTCTCTTTCTGCTGCTAAGAGCCCAGTAAGGGTCTTACTAACACCTAGGGTGTAGTTCTTTTTGCGAAATCTCTTCTTTGAGCGTAATTCTATTGATATGTATTTCTGATGTGATGTAATAGCTTCGAGTTCAAAACCACAGAAAGTAACGGTCGATCGAATTTGATTGATGAGTTGTTTCATAATTATGCTACCTCACAGCTGTTTTATGCTGGATTTCAGAGCTACTTATGTTGAATTTATGATTCATCTTATAAAAAAGGTTCTATAAACATTATTCCGATTTCCTCTAGTTTGAATAAACTTGACCAAGATCTTCCTTTGATAGTATCCCATGAGGAGTGATATAGCCACTTAATAATTCAGCTGGCGTGACATCAAAAGCAGGATTATAAAAATGTGTATTCTCCTTATAAACTGAGACAGAAATCCGTGTTCTCTTTGTTTTAGATAATCCTCGTACTTCGTAAATTTCCTGAGGATTACGTTCTTCAATCGTTATTTCTGCGCCTGTAGAGGTGTTGATATCAAATGTGGTATCGGGAAAAGCAGAATAAAATGGAATAGAATAGTGATTGGCAATTACAGCTAGATTATGAGTTCCTATTTTATTTGCTATATCACCATTTTTTGCTACCCGATCTGCTCCTAAAATAATCAGATCTACTTTGCCTGATGACATAAGATGACCACTTGCTGAATCACAGATAACAGTATGATCGATTCCATATTGAGTCAATTCCCATGAAGTAAGCCTTCCTTGCATCCGGGGCCGTGTTTCATCAACATAAACATGAAAACGCATACCATCCTCCCAAGAAGCTATTAATGGAGCTATAGCGGATCCGTGATCGACTAATGCTAACGCGCCTGTATGACAATGAGTGAGAATGTTCATACTTTCTCTGATTAAACTTTTTCCTACTTCCCCTATTTTTTTTCCTTGCATAGATATATTGTGTGCAAACTTTTGGGCTTGTACAATAGCTTCGTCTGGAGAGACCACCCAAGTTTTTTTTACATGATCTAAACCGTTTTTCAAATCAACAGCAGTGGGTCGTGATAATAATAACTGATCATAAGCTAAAGAAACTTTTGTCAAATATTCTGGCTCTCCCCAAAATTCGTTTATTGCTTGTGCCAATCCATAGGCGGCAGTAGCACCTATTGAGGGGGCCCCACGAATCTTCATTGACTTTATTGCCTCTACTATGTCGCGATAAGTAGAACAGGAATGAATTGAGATCTGAAAAGGTAACTTTGTTTGATCAATCAGCTGAACCAATTTTTGCTCAGAATTCCACCAGACCGCTGGTAAATCAACTTCTTCTCCATTGATTTTTAATTTCATCTTAAATTATCTCCGAAGTGTTAAAATATGAGGAGGAGGATCGGTAACGAAGATTTATTTCAAACCTCCATATATTCTCCTCAGTAATTGTAATCATTTTAGAACGATTTTGGACGATTCCTTGATGATTTTCCTTTTAGTGAAGCTCGCTAGATTTGTAACTCATGAAGAACAAGAAACCATTGCAAAGGATTTAACTCGTACTCTACGCAAATATTCAAAATCAATCAGTATTATAAATGACACTTGGGGTAGTCGATATCGATTATTAATTAAATTATTTAATAGCACCTACCTTGCGTCAGACGTACGTGACATAATCCTCCAGAATCCAGGAGTAAATACCCTTGTTGTCTTTTTACAAAACCAATTTGAATTTGAAACATATTCATTATCACAATTATTAACGAGTTTGGAAAGTTTTATTTCTGAGCATACGGAAAACGTTAACGTAGATGTCAATTATCAGGCCTTTGGACGCGTTCCATTTCATAAGAAAGCCATTATTGACCGATTAAGGAAGAAAAATATTATTCATAATCCCAAAGCTAATTTTCACTTATATTTAGAAGTTAGACGGGGAAATCAGACAAAGAACGGAAAAATACCTATAAAAGTACGCTTAGGGGAAAAATCACTTTCAATTTCTCCTATTGAGAGACAAAATGCTTCACCCACATTGATACTATACTCTCCCTATACTATTCAAGAAATTGCTGACTTTTTTCGTTTGGCTTTAACGTTTAAATCTACAATCTTGTTAACTGATGAAAACAACATCGTAAAAAAAGTGGTCGAACAAGTGCAAAGTACATTCTTCAAAGGTATCTCGAAAGTATCGTATAGAATAGTACCATCTCTTTTTAAAATCCTACAAGAGAATGAGAAGAAACATTTTTACGGATTTTCTCTATGGGGATCACATCCTATTGCCAAATTACCTGAAATGGTAAAAATCCATAAAGAAGAATTTGGAAATCTATTCTTTGTTTTTGGTAACGAAGAAAAAAGCCATATTTGTTTCAGAACTGTTGATGCAGACAAAGATGGAAAAGTGACCTTTCAAGAGTTCAAGAAAATTTATGGTGACGATAAGGTAAAGTTTGAGGCAATCGATCTGAATGATGACGGAAAACTTTCACATGATGAATATCATCAGTTCCTCGGCCACGGAGCTTCATAAATTATACTTTTCACGTGAGGAAGCTGATTCCGACAGACGAAGCGAAGATAGATAATACTCGAAGAACAATCTGGGTAGGGCCAGAAATGACCCCGTCTTTTTTATGGGATTAACATTCTCAGGATGTCGGTGGTACAGTTTGCTGCTATGAAGGCACAAATATCAGGGCCTCATAATTTTTGGGATATTGTTTTTCAATAAGGGCAAATCCATTTCACAGGGTTTGCCCTTTTCATTT
>NJBF01000058.1 GCA_003144275.1 Candidatus Heimdallarchaeota archaeon B3_Heim | reverse complement strand
AATCAATCAGGAAAGTCATATGTATTTTCTGTCGCCGAGAGTTCCGCGGAGACCTTAAACGCCTGTGGAGAGGCGGTAAGACCTGCATTCATGCAGGCTCGCGTCGCTGAATCAGGAAGAACAGCGCCAAAGATAGTTAAGAATAATTTTTCCCAATTATTCCTAGCTGTCCTATTTAGGTAAGTCTTTCAGAACGGTATGTATTTGTATGATTTGGAGGAAAGGTTAAATTTAAAGAAGCCAAAATCTCTCTTATGAATCCTAGTCAAATAATTGAGAAACTAAGAGATCACATAAATCAGCCCTTTAAGAACGTTGCTTCCCCCCAGGATCTCATTGGCGTTGATGTAGGATTTTATGAGGAAAACGGAAAGGTAACTGGCCTAACACTCAAACACTGTAACTTCACACAATTACCTGAGAGTATTATGAAGTTAGGTAACTTGAAATATTTGAATATATCGAGTAATAAGGTTACAGAGCTTCCCGAGACTCTGGGGAACCTGAAAGAACTTGAAGAACTAATTGCTAGTGATAATCAACTTAGAAGCCTCCCAGCGAGCACAAGTGGACTAACCAACCTTAAACATTTAAAATTGCGAAATAATCGAATAACCAGCTTACCTGAGGGGTTATGGCGGTTAACAAATTTAAATGAATTAGATATAGGAGGAGGAAATCAATTAGAAGAAATAAGTGAGAAGATTGGAACCCTAACGGGATTAACCAATTTATATCTTGATGGAAATACGTATACAACGTTACCGAAATCGTTAGGTAACTTAAAAGATCTAATAGTCCTAGATATCGCCCATGGGAAACTAGAAGAAATACCTCAATCTATAAGTCAGTTACAATCCTTGGAGTTTTTGTATGTAGCCGATAGTCATCTACGATCGATTCCCCCCTCACTTACTACATTAGCTAATCTACGCTATTTGAATATAAGCGAGAATAAAATTACTAGATTACCAGAGAGCATAGGGAAGCTTACGAATTTAATTGAGTTTAGATTGTATGGTAACCAAATAAAAACTCTACCAGAGACACTAGGGAACCTCAAAAATTTATTAGAATTACACGCACAAAATAATGAACTTGAAACACTCCCCCGTGGTATAGGCAATCTTAGAAAATTAAAATACCTGTATCTGAAGGGGAATAAGATTACAGAATTGCCAAAGACTATCAATCAGCTTCACGAACTTAGAGTGGTTGATCTGCGGGTAAATAAGGTCCAAAAACTACCAGAGGATTGGTCAGGCTTAAATCAGCTAATTCACATAGATTTACGGGGTAACCGATTCCATTCCCTCCCAGCGAGTATGGGTTCCCTGCCCCAACTTGAAAAACTTGATTTGAGATGGAATCAACTGAAAACCATCCCATCCTGGTTTACTCTCCTGAAAGAAAAGGGATGCATAATTTATACATAAAGAGAAAGCGAGGAAGAGGCCGTTAGGAGAGAAAGATCAAACGTATGATTCGTTTTCTTGATTTTCCACTATCCTAGAATCAACTTTACAGATGGGGAATACCGTATAATCATCAACACAAAGCCTCCGCCAAGTAACTAATTTTATCAGACCTGTAATACAATTTTTTGACAATCAACGATCAGGAAGAAAGGCATAAAAAGGGGAAAAACCCGTTAACTTATGAGGGCGTTGATAATTCGGCAAAGGGTAAACTGGCGTTATTGTAGAGGAGTAATTGCAATTCTTTTGCTTACACTCTCGATTTTTACTTTCTTTGGAATAAGTCCAACCAATATCATTACTCAACACAGGGACTCCCCAGCGACAGGATTGTTTCCAAATATAGACATAACCAGTGGACTCTATCAACAGTTGGAGGTGAGAGAATTTCTTCACGATATGAATCATCCCCAAATGACAGTATCCCCTGTAATTCAATCTGTGAAATCAAGAATTTTAATTGAACGCCTGCAAGGTCGATTTGAGCAAATATCTAGTCTCACAGCAATGACATTGGGGCCGTTGGCATATGAATTATACAAACTAGTTCGTTCATCACAAGATTGGAAAGAAGGGGGAAATAATCGTGAATTAATTATGATGACAATAACGAACACTCCAGGAATTACTTTACGCGGGATCACTCGAGCAGCCGACATTGCTATGGGTTCAGCACAATATTGGATCCAGATATTAGAACGAGAAGATGAGATAGATTCTCTCGTATTAGGAAAATCAAAACATCATTTTGATTTGAAGCAACAATGGACAACCGAGGCAAAATTACTATATTCCTTAATTCAAAATAAACACATCTTAGAAATACTGCAATGTCTAAATGAAAATCCAACCATTACCACTCAAAAGGATTTGTGCACAAATTTAGGCATTCACAAGGCCTTAATCTCTTATTATATTAAAATCTTAAAAAATCACAAAGTCATTGAACACCAAATGAGAGATTTATCAATTTCAACTAGTTACAAAGATTATCTCAATTAAGTCATCAGTTGTTATTAACAGGATTCCCCCCTGAAGATGATGCCCTCTTTTCTCCTCTTTTATTGTCAAAAATTTGCACCATAATTATTAAATATATAAAAAACCAGATAACCGTGTGATTAGAATCGTAGATTAGAAAAAATCACAAAATAACAAACAAAAATTCTAAACCCAGATCATCAGATCAGAAACAAAACGAATTTATCAACAAAATACGAGGAAATGAGGAAGAAGATATGACGACGAGAGATGAAGAGGGGATTAAATCTAGATTTTCAAACAAAATAGAAATAAAAAGACCAGTGGAAAAATTAGATTTTACTACGAAATGTGTGGTAACTATAGCAATATTTTTTCTGTATCAATTATTCACTGCGGTTCCCCTACTCGGCGTAAACTTAGGAGAAGGTGATCCCTTTGCATTCATCCGAATGATTAGTGCCTCATTGCATGGATCACTTGCCGAACTGGGGATTTTGCCCGTACTAATAGCAGGATTAACAATGTATACGTTAATCCGAATGAACATTATTAAAATGGATATAGCAAATCAAGAAGAGCGAAATCGATATAATATACTGAGGATCCTTCTTAGTTTCCTCATTACGATAGTCATGGCTCTACTAATAACATTTTCAGGAATATTTGGATCGGGTCTGGATATTACCACTCAATCATTTATCATCATACAACTGACAATTGTGGGAGTTCTGATTGTTCTTTTAGACGAAATTGTTAACAGGGGATGGGGATTAGGTTCAGGAATATCGATGTTTATTGCAGGAGGCGTTGGATTACGGATCTTTCAAGGACTGTTCGCTCCAAACAATATTTTAGAAGGGCCTAATGGTGTTACCTCGGGACGAGGAATAGTTTTGGCCTTTCTTTACTGGGTTGGAGAAGAAGGACCAATTGCTGCATTTGGAAACTTATTTTTTCGGTATAGTACGAATCCAGCCCATAAATTGAACTTACCATCGTTATCAATCCTCTCTGTTTGTCTTGCTGGAATATTTTTCTTCTTGGTCGTGTTTTTGGAAATTATAAAAACAAGTACGATCCAACCAGAATCGTTAGAGCCAGCTAGAAAAATACGTAACCCAGTAATTCCACTTGTGCTTACAACAACCGTCCTTGCGGTGATCCGATTTACCAGTCTACTCATATGGAACGCTAGCGGTCGTGAAAATTCCAGATCTGTGATAGCTTTTTTTCTAGGTCAATTCAGGTTGGATGTAATCACCGAGCAATATATACCCGTCGGGGGAATCGGATACTTCTTTTCCCCACCCCGACAAATGGACTCCTTATTTTTTGACCCATTATCATGGATCACTCAAGCAATCATCTATGGTGGAATCTTCCTAGGATTGTACATAGGTTTTAGTAAATTAGTATTGCACATACATGGTTTAAGTGTTGAAAATCAACAGGAAAAGGAAATCCCACAAAAATATATCCTCATTGGAATAATAGCTTTTGTTGCGGATCTCTTTAATCCTCTAGGAGCGGGAGTGGGGATAATCCTCTTAGCACTGATAATAATAAGTTATTATCAGCTGTTACAGGGAGTAAGATCACCAGGTTTTGTGAGATTTGACTTTGAATCAAGCAATCAACTGGAAATGTCGGAAAGGAGACAAATGGTTAAAAGAAACTATACCCTCATAATCATACTCATGGGTCTTGGTATATTCTTACTACGATTTATTGTGTTTGTAATCCTCGGTCGAGAAATGTAGTGAGTGGATATTTCTTTCCGTCATTATTTTTCTCTCTATTGCAATTACGTTAATCCCACAAAATTTCAGTCCTGTTTAGTGAATGTCAAGAAAATCTACTCCAGGTTAGAAAAGAGAGTGAAAAAACAATCCGAATCGCGCTTTTTATAGTTCTTACGATCAAATATACGTTAAATGGATATCAATTGATTAAAATAAAGCAAATTTTCCTCGACAATTGAAGGATATTTTTCTGTACAGTGAATTTGGATGGAATTAAGAGCAATAACAGATTTAGCACGCCTCAAAGCTTCCATAATAGTGGGCCTAGTCGTCATTTTTGGGATGATTATCGCATCCACAGGCCCAACATTGAGGTTGGGTCTAATTTTTGGTTTTTTGGTAGGTTTTTTCATCTCTGCCAGTACTAATACAATAAATGATATTATGGATCGCGAGATTGATATTTTTGAAAAGCCTAATCGACCCATTCCTAGAAAAGGAATTTCAGTGAATGAAGCTAAAGTCCTATTCAGTTTAGAAACAATATTTGGGTTAATACTAGCTTTCTACTTAAGCCTTTATTCATTTCTCCTTTCCGCAAGTGTAGCTATTTTATCTGTGCTGTATTCGTGGCAATTAAAAAATATACTCTTAGTGAAAAATATACTGACCTCATTCGGGATTTCATCCGCACTACTTGTTGGTGTATTTGCGACCAATCCAGAAAAGATATCAATTGAGATTCTATTATTCTTCCTGTTAATATTCATCGTGGTAGTCACGTTTGAAATGCATAAAGACATAGCAGACGTGGAAGGGGACGGAAAAAATGAGAAAAATACCATCCCTGTCGTGTTTGGCACCAGAAAGGCCGCTTGGGTAGTGATTAGTCTTTATTTACTAAGTTTCATCTTATATCATGGAATTTTATTCATCACAGGGGTTTCATTTCCACTTCTCTTCTGGGGAGTAGATGTTATTATATTGCTAGTGTTAGTTCCCATTTTTAAGCTAATAAACCAGCATAATGACATTGAGTATGTCCATAAAACCAGAAAACTTACCATGGGTATGTTATTACTGATCACCATTTCGTTAATAGTGAATTTTCTTGCTCTAAGTTAGAGATCAGCTTCTTTTCCGGAATTGGAAACGAAAAAATGGATCGAAAGGTAAGATTTTTGCCTTATTAGGGAGAATAAATTTGTCTGAGAAGAAGATTGAAGCAACTGACACAAGCTGAAAACAAATTCGGTCTGAATTTAATTTACGGTTCACAGGAACAACAAAATAGAGGACTTTACAGCGTATAACCGAGGTTCGTATCCGTGTAAAACTTTTTAAATCCTCTCGCTAAATAAAACTGTTACTGGAGTATATGAAACATTTCTTGAGAGAAGTGAATGATTTGAAGAGAGTAAAAATTGGAAAGATCTCAATTATTGTGATATTAGGCCTTCAGTTACTTGTCCCCTCAATTTCTTCGTTAAGTAACTACCCTAGACATGAAGGCAGAAGAAAACCTTCAGATAGTGTTGATGATCCAGCATTGGTAAGTATAATTGAAGTAATCAATGCATTAAAGGAGAAAATTCAGGATAGCCCAGGTAGTGCATGGAAACGACCCACCTCAATACGTAAATTTGTAATGCTTATTAAATTAAATGTCCTAAAGAGACAAGTCGCAAAGAATAATTCTGAAGCCGCTTACGATAAAATGGTCCAAGATATTAAACCTAAATTAACTACATCTTGGGTAATCAACGAGGAGTTACAAGCAGAATTTGGTGTTGATTGTGACAACATCTTGGCTAAGATAGAAGCGTTAACTACTCCAGATATAGATCCTCCAGTTATAATTTTAACGCCTGACCAAATAATTACTGACGGGGATGCGATAGGAGGGTTCGTACTTGACTGGGAGATCACCGATGCTAGTGGAATTTCAGACGCAACAGTCGAGTTAAATTGTGAAGTCATAGCCTCTTATACTGACATTGATAGCATTTCAGATTCTTATCTTTTAGCGAATACTCCTGGGGATTATTTAGTAGAAATCACCGCCGTAGACAACAATGGTTTAGTTTCTTCCGCTCAAAGCACTATTTCAATTACCGACGATGATACAACTGCACCAACAATTGACATTTATTATGTCGGTTCAGGAACTCATTTTGATCCTGGTTGGTGGGATATCTACATAGAGGATCTCGATTCTGGCATCGAGGAAGTTGTTATTTTAATCAATGAATATGAATACCTTCATGAAAACTTAGGTGGTCAACAATCTATCTTATATCTCGAAATTTATGTTCCTGTATCATCAGGAATTTATTCTTTAGAAGTTACTGCAACAAATAATGATAATGATTGGGTTGGCGATCAGGAATCCACTTCAGAAGCAGATACGGTTGAAATTAGTCATTCCGATGTAGATCCTCCAGTAATTTTTATTTCAATACCTACTGTAACAATCTCTGATGGGAATGCGATAGGAGGACTCTTACTTGACTGGGAGATCACCGATGAAAGTGGAATTTTACAAGCAACAGTCAAGGTAAATGGGGAAGTCATAGCATCATATAATATCGATGAAAGTATTTCAGATTCCTATCTGTTAGCAAATACTCCTGGGGATTATCTAGTAGAAATCACCGCCGTAGACAATATTGGTTTAGTTTCTTCAGCTCAAAGCACCATTTCAATTGTTGATGATGATACAACGGCACCATCAATCGTAATTCAGTATATTGGTTCAGGAACTGATGTTGATCCTGGTTGGTGGTATGTTCTAATTGGAGATGTAGAATCAGGCATAGATGAAGTGCAAATTTTAATCAATGGAGACATAGTTATTCATGATCAGAATCTGAATGGTCAACAATCCATTTCATATCTCGAAATTGAAGTCCCCGGATCAGTGATGGTTCATACGATAGAGGTTTTTGTCACAAATAATGATACTGATTGGGATGGAGACCAACAATCCGCTTCAGAAATAGCTACGGTTGAGGTTAGTCAGTCAGATGTAGATCCTCCAGTAATTTATATTTCTCCGTCTAGTATAACGATCTCTGACGAGGATGCGCTAGGAGGGGTCAGCTTTGACTGGCAGATCACTGATGAAAGTGGAATTTCACATGCAACGGTTACACTAAATGGTGAAGTCATAGCGACATATTCTGACAATGAAATTATTTTTGATAGTTTACATCTCACCAATACTCCTGACGATTATCAATTAGAAATCACAGCCGAAGACAACAATGGATTTATTTCTTCCGCTCAAGGCTCCATCTCAATTATCGACGATTATACACTAGCACCCGCGATTGCTATTCAATATTTCGGGTTAGGTACCGATGTTGATCCTGGTTATTGGCATGTAAATGTGGAAGAGCTGGGATCTGGAATTGGTGAAGTCCTAATACTTGTTGATGGGGGGGAAATTGTTTATCAGGTTTTAAATGGCGTTTCCTCTTACTCCTATGAGATCCCAGTTCCCGCGATAGTTGGCGTACACATGATAGAAGTAATTGCCACAAATAATGATAATGATAGGAATGGAGATCAGGAATCCACCTCAGAAACAGATACGGTTGAAATAGTTCCTGGCCAAATAATCATTCCCGGGATCCCCGTTGAAAGAATCTGTATAAGATTTTCAAAATTTGATGTGGTACAGAAAGTTCCTGTCTAAAATACACAGCCAACGTCCTCTGGTGAGGAGAAAGAATTCGCAGATCAATAGAAATAATAACTCGTTACTGGGAGGATGGAGAATCTAAAGACAAATAACCGGAGACTTCTCTGACTCTGTTTGTATGGGGTCACATATTTTCAAGAGGAAAGCTCAATACCTCATTTATTCAACAAATGAGAAGATTTCGGTAAAATAAAACTACCCCGCATGAGGAGAAAAAAAGGAAAAAGGACCTTCTAGTGGCCTTTTTTACAACTAGATCAGGTCTTTAGTTGTTCAAACGTGTCCATAACCTGTTTGGCTTCGATGATGGGTTGAACTGTGAAATCCGTCTCAGGGGCATAATACAGTGCCAGCTTTGCGATGTCAACTGGATTATCGGTTTCAAGTAATTGAAAGCCTCGCGTTTCACCCAGGACAACATAATTTTCACTAAGCGATTTTAGCTCCATTCCTTCTGGTAGATTTGCATATTTTTGCACACTTTTTTCAAAATCTTTTGCTTCAAATTCCCAAAATACAATATACTTCATAGTTTAAATCCTCCTATTACAACTAAACTGGACCAATCAGTTCTATTCACTCTCCTGCACTCGTGAAAAAGTACAAACCCACTTCTATCATTTATACTCCACATAATGATTTGTCTAAAGATAATTTCACTGCTGTAAGGCCCATTCCCAACAGTTGATGAGGAAGTGTCTATCGATGTACCCATAGATCCCAAAGTAGACTGGAGCGACTAGAACTTCCTATTTTAAGCCACTCCTTCCCTATAAGCTTTTCCTCCAAACACTGAGAATCTACCTTATTTAGGTCGAGTAAACTATTTCATGAAACAAGAAATAATCAAAAATTAATCAGTTTCAAATTATTAAAGTTGCAAACCTTTTTTAATGAACAAATAATATTGAGAAAAAGTACTAGCTTATCAGATTAATAACGTGAAAAAAATGGATAATAAGAAAATGCGAGCAGTTATTTGTACAAAATACGGAGGCCCAGAAGTTCTCCAGCTCAAAGAGGTAGACAAACCAGTTCCTAAGGACAATGAAGTACTCATCAAAAATTATTTCACAACAGTCCATGTAGGGGATGTGCGTATGCGAAAATTCGATGTTCCTCGCGCACAATGGCTCTTAGCACGACTGATAATAGGTATTAGAAAACCAAAAAAAGTTGCACTCGGGATGGAGCTCTCGGGAGTAGTTGAAGCTGTAGGCAAAGATGTAACACTATATAAGAAAGGAGACCCAGTTATGGCAGGTAGTTTTTGGACTGCCTCATCCTATGCCGAGTATGTGTGCATGCCTGAAGATGGGGCGATCGCAATCAAACCTTCAAATATGACCTTTGAAGAGGCTGCCGCTGGAGCTACTACTGGGGGCGTTACCGCATTATATATTCTTAAACAAGCAAATATCAAACCAGGACAAAAAATTCTTATAAATGGCGCTTCTGGGAGTATTGGTACTTATGCAGTCCAACTTTGCAAATCCTTTGGTGCAGAAGTCACTGGAGTTTGCAGTACGACTAATTTAGAAATGGTAAAATCTCTAGGAGCCGATAAGGTCATCGATTACAAGAAAGAGAATTTTTGGGAAGGTAGTGAGACTTATGATGTTATCTTTGATGCAGTAGACAGGCTTGAAAAGTCTCAAGCTAAAAGGGCTCTAAAGAAGACAGGAATCTATCTTAACTCTGATAAGAATTCTGGTGGGTCGAGTACTGATCATATTCCACCTTTAGTCAAGGAGATGAAGGAACTTATTGAGGCTGGATCAATAAAAGCAGTCATTGACAAACATTTTCCCTTAGAACAAATTGTTGAAGCTCACAGGTATGTTGAAACAGGTCGTAAGAAGGGCCATGTAGTTATCACCGTGACACAGGAGGAATAATCAACGAATTCAGAGAAAAGAACAGCTCGAATTGTGGGAGTATTATTTCTAACTGCATTGGGTTCGTCTCTGCTAAGTGGTGTATTTTTAGGCTCTCCAATTGCACCTGATTATCTTGTTGCTTTTTCTACAAATGAAAACAATGTGCTGATAGGAGTGCTTCTGATGTTAGTTTTAACCGCTTCAGTTGTTAGCATTCCAATCATGATGTTTCCAATCTTTAAAAAGCATAATGAAAGTTTAGCTCTTGGGTACGTTGGTGCCAGGATTTTTGAGGGCTTTAGCGATGCTATTATGGCAATCAGTCCGCTCTTACTTTTGACATTGAGTCGGGAATATGTAACCGCAGAAGCTCCAGTCGCTTCCTATTTTCAAACTTCAGGCACTTTATTAATAGCATTATCTGATTGGGTCAGTGTTCTGGAAAACATTCCCTATTGCCTGGCTGCTCTGATGTTTTATTATTTGTTGTACCAATCAAAACTCCTTCCTCGATGGTTATCAGTCTGGGGTCTTATTGGAGCCACATTGTTGCTAACACGAGTCCCTTTAAGTATGTTCGTCTTTGATCCGCTATCGACAGCCATTTTGGCTATCCCAATAATCGTGAATGAAGTAGTTCTAGCAGTATGGCTTATACATAAAGGATTTAATTCGTCTACAATTGCTTCCAAATCTGTATAAGAAGGCAAAAATAGATAAGAAAAAAACGATCTAATAATAAGAATTTCTTTGGGAAATTAGGAAATACTTAACCAGGGCAGATTTACAGGTTTTTTGATATTCAACGAGTTGTACAGCTAAATGGATGGATTAGATAAAAAAATCATTTCGGAGGAACCTCTTTGCCAGAGTTGCGCTTGTTCTCTGGATGCGACTGATAAAGGATCAGAAGCAGATGGATCGATAAGTGATGATTATTGCGAAGTGTGTTATCAAGAAGGTAAATTTACTGAAGAATTTACAATGAAAGAAATGATCGAAAAAATGAGCGTGGAAATGATAGAGAAAAATAGACCCACTACGGTAGCAAATCTTAATATTACCATAGATGAAGCAAGAAGTTATCTAAGATCTCTCCTACCGACCCTAAAAAGATGGCAATCGACGTGATCGTTAATCAACAAGCAATGTCTGAATTATACATAAATTTTTTAAAAGTAGGAGATTTACGTAAGGATTATGGATAAAATTGACTTACTAATTCAGCAAAAACTATTAGCAAACTCTCGCTTGACATATCGGGAACTCTACCTGGAAGTGACTTCCACTGGAGAGTAAGCTTTCACCTCAATGGTGGTGATACTGCTTATTTGACATGATAAAAAAAAGAGAAAAAGGATTTTAGGATGCCTGGTTAGCACTAGGTTCATATTTTTTAACAAACCAGATAATTCCTAATCCTCCTCCGATGCAGAAAATGACCAAGACCCATAGGAAGACAGCGATCCATGCATCGACAAAATACCTAAAGTTCAGGCTACCAAATTCAGTCATCCAATGTCCGTCAAGGGTGATATATATACACACACCTACAAACATTAAAAAACCGAAAATTCCGCCACCTTCGCTTGTTTTTCCGAACTTTTTCCTGCGTTCTTCATCTTTCTTGTTTCGTAATTTAATTTCTTCTTTTAGTTCTGTATCAAAGATTACAAACCAAAGTAAACCTGTCACGATTCCCGCTGCGGCTAATGTTGGCACTCCAACAATTACCAACATATATAGAAAGAGGAAGATAGCGAATTCTAATCCAGTTCCCATTGAAAATTGATTGAATGTCCATGTCCCTTTACCACCAACTGGTGAAGTGTTGATGTACCAATCCAATGTTAGAATGAATCCGATAATAGCCCCAATTCCGATCACTCCAAATATCACTACATAAACCCAATATCTAACTGCCAGATCTCTCCAAAATACTTTGCTACTTCTTTCCGAAGATTTTTCTTCACTTGACATTTTAAACACTCTATTACTGATTTTTTTATATTTGAAATTGTCTAAAGTAAGTAAAAAGATGTTAATTAATATTCCGATGGGATTGGACTTTAAGCTAATAATAAATCTAGGAAGGGCAATTAATTCAATAAATTTTATTATTAAAAAGAAATTATTACGGTGTAGTCAAAACTGCGGAAGAAAGATAGAATTTTTAAATAAACACTCTTTTACTTTTCAGAATTGATGGAACATGACTCCTGATACAACTCCCTCTGACCTAGTAACACAAGAAATTGACAGGGTTAAATCAAAAAAGAAAGAGGTTTTTCTAGTAATTAATCCTGTCGCTGCTGGAGGACGCGTGAAAACGATTTGGGAGGATCAAATTAAGCCATTAATAGACAATTACAATTTGGAATATGATTTTGAATTTACTTCGGCTCCTCAACATGCAATTGAAATCGCAAGAACCCGAGTTAATGAGGGCTACAAGATAATTTGCTCCGTAGGAGGGGATGGAACAGCAAATGAGGTACTAAATGGTATTTTAAAAGCAGATAAGACAGGAATTTTTTCTGTAATTCCTGTTGGGACTGGAGACGCAGCTACTGCCTACGGGATACCAGAAGGAGATTTAGAAGCTGCCATACAATGCCTAGTTGAAGGTCAAAATAAAACTTTCGATGTAGGGTACTGTGAAACAGCAGAGCGCTACTTTTGTGGAGTAGCTTCCATGGGATTTGATGCAGAAGTAGCAAATCGGGAAAATAAAGGATCGCTAAGATTTTTAAGGTCAAGAAGTTATCAATTAGCTCTTGGAAAAACTCTGGCCAAATTCAAGCCTTACGATCTATTAATTCGCATAGATGGAGAACAGACGATAGAGGGACGAAGAATGTTGTTGGCCATAGGTAATGGAAAACGATATGGAGGTGGAATGCATATCTGTCCTGATGCAGAAGTAACCGATGGTAAATTCTCTGCCACTACCGTGCGAAAAATGCGTCGACTCACCCTCGTGAGATTTTTTTCTACCATTTATGAGGGTAATCATCTCACCCATAGCAGTGTTGAAACGTTTGAGGGGGGGTCCATTCATGTGGATTCTCCAAAAAAGAAATGTTTATATCAGGTTGATGGTGAAATCATGGGATATTTACCTGAAACCTTTATTACTAAGCCTAATCATCTTACTGTTCGAGTACCTACCCCGTGGTTATCTTATACAGAAATTTGGAAGAGAAAATTGGGAAAAAAAAAGGGATTCACAGAACCATATACAGGAAACAAACTTTTTTTAGCTAAACTCGCTTACCTTAACCCCATTTCAAATTATAAAAGAGGACTTGACTGGAATCATATCAAGGAGAAAGAAATTGTACAAGAACAATCAAAAGATGATCTTAAAAGTAATAATGAAAGCAATAATCTTAATGTGAAAGAAAAGCATTTTTCAAAAAGAGTGTTATTTTTCTTGTTAAGGACTTTTTTCCAAACAGTCAGTTTATCTATTGCCTTTACGGCTCCAATTGTTTTTCCGTGGTTTTTTGATATTGTTTTACCCAACTTGTTAGCTCTAATTCCACCAGAAGTTGGTTATTTTGTTCAGGAATTAATTAATACTATACAATCTTTTTTTGTACTACCTCCTTGGGTAGAGTCTTTAATTAGGTTTTTTATGGATCTTTCTGCTATCATTAATCCCTTTCTTGTTTTTTCAGGATTAATGATTCTATTCAAAAACTTTGATTGGATTTCTGAGGAGGATTTTCACGATCCATTCACGTCTACGAATGGAACTCCTACCTCTACTGGTTATTTTATGGAATCCATTAAGAAGAAGTTTAGCATGGATTTTTCATCTGCCACCCTCATCTTACTAATAGTTTCTACTTTTGTATCCTTATTTTTAGTAATTAGAAGGGCCAGAGGAATTTTATTTGAAGTTATGACAACTAAAGAAGAAATAAAACACCTTGAAAAAGTAAGAAAAGTCTTCCTCAAATACTGCAAAGAAGGAACCTATACAGATATTAATTATTCTAAAAACAGACTCTCTGAATCAAAAAAGACAAATATTTTTGCCAATCTAGTGAAATATGGGCCAATTGTATCATTGATCATCCCAGCTATACTCGCAATACTTTTTATTATGCTTTAATGACTCAATCAGTAATCGTTCCCTTTAATCCCTTTTCATCATTTTAGATAATCCAGGTAAGATTACTTGATATATACTTCAGGATAAAAAACAATAAATAAATTTAGTAGGGAAAAGAATTCTCTCATTGGTTATTTGAAGGTAGTATAATGCCTAAGAAAAAAGTCGAAGAAATCTTTGATAAATATGCGGAGGGATACTCTACGGGTGAATTTAAGCCCTCCATTTATGATGAGGTAGCGAGGACTGCAATGAGTTTTGCAGATGATATCACCTGGCATTATCTTCAAAAGTACGCTCCCAGAGATACAAACGCATTAATTCTTGACGCGGGTGGTGGTGACGGAAATTGGGCTCAGAAATTCATTGAATTGGATTATAGGAACATTGTGATATCAGATCTCTCCCAAGGCATGTTAGATGAAGCAAAAAAACGGCTGGGGAAGCTTTCATTAAAACATAATGCTCAATTCATTAAAGCAGATATTACTGACATGAAGGATTCTTTCCAAGAAAACACCTTTGACTATGTCTTTTCTCAGTATGACGCAGTTTCATTGTGCATGGCCCCACGAAATGCGATACTAGAATTAGGAAGAGTAGCCAAGCGAGGGACCTATGTTGTTGTGTCATTGGATACTAAGTTTAGAAGAGTTCCTGAATTCATTGAAGCGAAACAAATAGAAGCAGCTCGAAAACTTCTTCGTACAAATGTGTCTGTTGAATTTGGATTTCCACAATATAATTTGACTTGGGAGGAACTGGCTGAATATTTTGATTATGCAGGCCTAGAAGTAGTTGAAGTCGTTGGTGCACCAGTGTTTCTGCACCAAGTAGATGAAAAAGTGATGCAAGAACTAGAAAAAGATCCTGAGGCGAGGAAAGAACTTCTAAAGGTTGAACTGGAATACTGTACTACTAAATCACTCATTAATTTCGCAGGACACCTTCAAATGATCGGAAAGAAGAAATAGAGTTTTTCCCATCACTAAGATGATGATATTTGTTTGATCAAAACAAGGTCAGGTGATTCTGATAGTGGAGGAACCTCTGGCTTTCGTATTTTATTAGTGGGGTTCAGTTTAAGCGCTATAGCGGTACCAGTTATGTTTCGGGGAAGAAAATGACAAATTCTATACGAGAAATAATTTATGCTTTTGAGCAAAGGTCGGGGCATCCTTAAGATAAATATAACAGACATTAAAAGGCGTGCGCCTCATCTGCACTAGAAATTTTTTTTTAGTTAAAGAGTGGGGGTTAGGAATTGAGGCCAGACAGAACACGAACACATCTTAGGAAGAATTAAGATAATTCT
>NJBF01000030.1 GCA_003144275.1 Candidatus Heimdallarchaeota archaeon B3_Heim | reverse complement strand
CATTTTGTTGATACTCGTGAACTAATAACAAGTCTTCATTTTTTGTAGAATGTGAAGCAGGGAATGATTGAAGGTATTTAATTTCTGTTGTATTATACTTTTGTAATATAAACCAGACTTTTACGACATAAACAACTTAGGTGCAAGGAAGCAATACAGTTTTTTAGAAATATATTCAATATAGATAAAAGTGCAATGTGCAATTTTTTCTAAAATAGCTTAGTTATTCATCCAATGTTCATAAATCATTGCCATTGCCAGTGTATCTAATTCACAATATCTTAGTAGACCATTTACAATTTCTTTCCTTTCTTGTTCTGAAATATCTGTAAATTGGAGTTTTCCGTAGGCTGTCATAGCTGCTCCACCCTCCTTGATCTCAATGATATCTTCACCGATGGGTGGTAATAGCGTATATGGATTTTTGTAATGATCAGAGGTTTCATCTTCCTTGATCCATATTATACCTTCTGGAAAATTAGTACCGTAATATGGTTGTGTGTACTTCTGCTTCAAAAATCCACTTGCGTTAACAACTGATCGTAAAACCTCTTTAATACTGTTTGATCCTTTCATTAAAGGATGATAGTAATAAGATTTTACTAAATCAAGCATATCGACCATGTTTCTATTTCCATAATTTTTTACATTATCCTCTTTCCATTCAGTTATCGATCGTATCCATTCCATTAATTCAATAGCATCTGGAGTAGTTTCTTTATCTTTATCTAATTGATCATAAATTGTGTTAAGAACTGTGTTTTCGTAATGACTATAGCGAAATATGGTGCCATTATCTTGGGATAAGCTCTTCTTTAATTGTCTAACAAATTCGTAGTTTGGGAAAACTCCTGTACCTTCATTAATCCATTCAGCAGAATGATTGAGCTCACCATCCTTTTTTAGAGAATGTATTGAAAACTGAAATGCTATCAATTCATACGGTTTTCTTCCCTTATTAAAAGGTAGAGCGACTCTTGTGGTTTCGAAATCAATGAAATGCAGGGGGTAGTTAAATTTCTGCAATCTTTCAGATATTTTCGCATTAATATATTCTTTCTGTTCAGGATTGAATACAGTTTGTTGGATTTGTAGCTTCTGACGTGGATTTAGCTTAACACTATCAAAATTTATTTCTTCAAGAAAATAGATACCCTCATCAATTAGCGCCTGAGTTTTACGAAAGTTCCAGAGATCAAATAAGTGTGGTTTAGAAAATTGTTCCTCCTTCCAATTTAACACATCCTTCCAACATTCTACAAATCCACTCCTCTCATTAGAGTGTAAATTACTTATTGGGACTCTATATTCACAATTCTTGCATTTTACCCCAATAGTAATTGGATACCTCTTATTCTCTGTACAATAAGCCGAATACTCTTGGATCCTTTGAAAAAAGTCTTTTAATTCCTCTTCAGATTTCTTTGATTGATCAATATCTTTTCCTTTCCAGATCAAATCAACAAATTTCTGAACAGGTATTTTCATGAGAATTGCTTCTCCTAGATCCTCCTTCTTAATATTAGGAATAGCATGGGTAATTAAGATGCGATTATGTTCATCACGATTAATTTTGATAAGTTGATTCAAACCATCAATTGTAGCTGGTTTAGATGTATCTGCTAACATAAGATATGGAGTAACAGTAAATTGTGGATAAGCCCTAGAAAGAACATATGTTTGAAAAGCCACATCATAAAGGTATCTTTTCCAATTAGATCTGATAAACCCTTTTTTTGTAAGAAATGAATAATCTGTGGAATCAATGGATTTTGATTTTACTTCAATCAAATCTAGCTTATTTCCCTCCTTTATTAAGATGTCAATTCGTGCAAAACAGTTATTATAAACAACTGAAGCTTCATATAAAGTAATATCAGAAGCTTGTAGTAAAATTCTTTCTGTTTCTTCAATTGCTCGCGTTCGATCTGGGATATGTAGGTTGTGGCCATTTGGATGATACAGTCTCGCTAATTCTTCGACTTGAAACCCTCCCTCTTGTAAGGCTAGATAAAATTCATTTTCTTCAGTTTTGTCAACATAAGCAGGATTTGATGCATAGAATATTTTTGTAGGACATTCAGTTGCTTGAACAAAAAGATTTTTTGACAGAAATTTTGTATTTAATCCATTCATTCTTCAGTAATCTCCGATAATTAGTTAAATGTTAGAGAGCGTTGATTAAACCTAAAAATTAATTAAATAATATGACAGAAAGCGTTGGTTATTGCACATCTATTATATAGAAATTAAATTGGAAACTTCCTAATTCTATCTTTTTTTATGAAAATTATAATTTTTTCAACTAATTTAATCAATGATGTAATAAGAACTACATTTCCTTTTAGAGCTATTCAATTATCAAATAATGGTTTGTTGCGATTAAATATTACCCATTCAGCTAATATTATTCGGTTTATCCTATTATGCCGCATTATCATGTAGATAAAGATAACTGGTAAAAATAAAAACCAAGACAGAGTAAAAATATAGATTATAGATGTAAGGAAATCTGAATCAGTATAAACAGTTATAGATCCTAGAATAATACCAATAACAATATAAAGAAACCTTTTCATGATCATTTCTAACTCCGATTCTTCCTTGACGATTTTTCGAAGGACTTCATCAGGAATGTCTAGATATTGGGAAATATATTCCGTTGTCTTTTTTACATCCTTTGTTCTGCAGTATTTCTTTGAAATACTATTTTTATTAAGCATATTTAATATATCTTCAACTTTTCTTCGTTTATCATCTTTTTCTAGGTTTGCTTTCATTTGTCTTATTTCCTTCAAAATTTGTTAATTTATACATTTCTGTCTTGTGTGAAATTTTCTGGATATTTTTACTCATTAAAACTAGAATCAAATACCCAGAGAGTATGAGTCCCGTTGTGAAGAGATAATAATTATCATTCCTTTGCCAAGATTCGTCATACTTTTCCAGAAAGGCATCAATCATATCTAGTTCATCTTCATCATTAAAAGAAATTATTACAGACTCGTCACTAAAAAAAGATTCTTCAGCTAAAGATCCTGGTTGAAAGGGTCCATGAACAGTGTTAAAATAGAGTAAAGAATTATATGTTTGATATGGACTTTGTGGTTCCACCATGTGCCAGTATTGCTCTTCATCCAAGAATTCTGCCCATGCATGACTTTCAGCTTTCACTTCACCCAGATTTATTAAATAACCAGACACATATCTTGCAGGTATTCCTAATGCTCTACATAATGCTACAAACAATCTTGAATAATGTCTGCAGACTCCATATCCTCTTTCAAGTGTATCTGATGCCCTTCCTCCCGTTTCACCATAAAAAGTTTCATTATACCCAAAACTTGTATTGGCGTCCTTATAAAATATATTTTTTTGTACAAAGCTTAAAATATCTTTTATTAATTCTAATCTTGTTCTCCCTGATTTATTTAAATCCAATGCGACATTTAGTATCTTTGTATGATTATTATCGATATATTTAGTCGGTAGAATCCATTTAGACTCATTAACATTATATGCTTGATATTTATAACTTTGATTGTGGTTTCTAGATTTTACACGAATTGTTAATTTCACATTTGCGTTTTTACCCTGCATAATGAGATATTCTTTACTGATATTTAACCAAGGTGTTCCTGTTTCGTCTTGTACCTCTTGAACACCTGAATAAGGAGTATATAAATTTGAATCCCATTGTAATCCTAAAATCGATGTATTTTCAGTTTCTAAATACATCCTTATTTGGCGTGTATTGTAACCACTTAATCTCCCAATAGGGATTAATATATATGAGAAATCATTCAATGAATCAATTTCTAATTTATAGACTCTCTCCATAGATACTGATTTGAGTGTATGTAAATAAGGTGGCTCTGTATTAAGATAAATAATTGGGAAAATTAAAAGTATTATTAAAAATCCTGCCTTAAATATCAGCATATACTCATTTACAGATCTTTCTACTTCTTCTTCTTGCTCATGCTCTCCCATGTATTATCCTCCTCAATTCTGATTTTTAATTTCCCTTATATTCTTTAACGAAATATTTTTCTTTGATTTTATCTCTAATACTTTCAGCAATTTCATCTGCTTCTTTCATTAATTTAAAAATCTCGTTTTTGACTTCAGTATATACGTTTTTGACTTCAATATATTTTTGAATCTTTTCTGGAAAGAGAGCACTTTTTTTGTGAATGATGCTTATTTAGCATTGAATTCACATCAAGATGTCACGAGAAGCTGTTGGAGTTTTAATCGCCGCCAAGGACTGGAAAAACACCGCTGAGCACGGATTTCATCGTAATGATATTGATAATGAAGGAGAAGACGCGCAAGAGTGATTTTTTCTCCTTCCAGTCGAAGAAAATGTTGATACTGACAAAAAAGAAAGTAAATCAAGTAACTTAATTGCCAATGAATGGTATTCAGCACATCTTTCCCCGAATTACAGCCATTTAAATGAAAACGCTCTTTCAAGTCCAGATGCATAGTTTCTACTCGCCAGTGAACCTTCAATCGACCTAACAGCTGTTGTACCGAGAGTTTGAGAGAATTTGTTGTATAATAACGAATCCGAGTTTCGTCCCCTCTACGGAGAGCAAAAACTTTACATCGCCCATGTTTGACGAGATTAAGAGTTTTCTCTTGGAAAAAGACTTTTCTCCCTGAATCAGGGTCAGACCTGTAATACCACTTGTCGTGGGGATTGAAGATCTGGTCGAGTCGTGCAGTCTGACCAAACCAGTAGCAGAGGGCATCTTTTCTCATTCCTTGCACAAAATTTGTCCCTGTATTGCGGACAAGTGTGGTTAGCTTCTCACAGGCATACCAACAATCCATGGATGTCCATATTTTTGATGGTGCAAGTCCCTGGTGACGGAGCTGTCTAATTTCTTTTTTTAGCAGCTGATAAGCCTGTTCAATTTTGGTTTCAAAACCGTCTAAAGACCCATTGGCACGTTGCAGGTATTTCTTCGGTAAATAGAGCTGAAATTCGACCCCCAAAACATGATCAGTACTACGCACGAGATCGACCAGCGTTTGCCCATGACAAACGTTTCCATGACTGTGATTATACTGATGGGCTGCTCCGTAGACCTTTTTCCCAAATCGTTGGTTCATCGTGTCATCAAGACTGAGCTGATGAATCCGTCTACGATCAATATTTGTGGAACGTGTCTGTACTTCTTCATTCAGGAGTTTCAGGTAGTAGTTCGATTGTCGGAGTTGATATTCTAGAATTCGATCGCTGAAATCACTCATTCCTGCCCTTAGCAACGCCTGTCGTCCTCTCCCTCGTCCTGTCAGTTGATGGTCAATGTAGGCCCAGATGGCTTCGAATTGTGTATCAGAAGACCATGGAAAGTTTTTTAAGCAATCGTGAATGTATTTTCTAACAGGTAAGATTATCGAGGACATTTTGGTTCGAAAATTCTTCGGGATCTCACCTATTAATCCCTTTGGGGTGCTTTATAGGGACTTTTTCAATGTGAAATCCATGACATATTTTGATACGTTTAGTAAAGGAATTAAATCAAGATTTACACTCAAATTTGAACTATATCCAACTACTTTAATTTATTTTTTGGGGGGACATTCACAGTCACTTCCAAGGCATAATCTCCTTCGATGATACTCCCCACTAATCCTCCACATTCTATACTTGATGGATCTTCGCAAGCGTCATCAGGATCATCCCATGTGTTTGGATCACATAGACAGCTATAACAAACAACATCCTCTCTGTCATCCCCAACTACATCCCCGCTGATGTAACCACAGCACACACGATTTTCGCAGAAATCACATATTTGAGTGTCTTTAGCTTCTCCTGTGTCTCCACATGTCGAGCATTCGATAATCTGGAAAGGAATAAGCGATTCATTCAGAACTGATACAAAGAATTCATTTGGATCGAGCTGTTTTCGCTGAGCAATTTCTTCAATAGATAACCACATATTCAATGGAATAGCTATTTGTTTTTCCTCTTTCATTGTTATCCGACCGTAAGTAATTTAGGAAATGGCATAAGCTCATTCCTCCTCGGGTTTTAGGATGAAGAAGTCCCAGTCTTCATTATTTGGGACTCCCCGCGCCTCGCGATAAAATTTCTCAAACCAATGTCCACAATAGTTAATATAGCGAAGAATATTAACATTGGTTTCAATGGTTATAAAATAAACCCGTTGAATTGATTCATGATGCTTTTTGAGAGCTTGAAACTTAGCAATATCTTCTTGAGCTGCTTTTTCGAAAAAATTAGGTAAAAATTTGAACTCCATTACAATCCAGTAATCACCAATATCCTTCATCCAATGGTCTTGTTGATTCCAAGTCTCATTTTTGGGTGATTTTTGCACTACTAAATCATATGTCCGCCCTGACTCATCATCTTTATACTCAAGGAAAATTCTTAATCGTGGATATTTATCAAATAATGATCGAAAGTGATGGTAAAAAACACCTTGTAGCGTGACTTCAAAATACATGATTTTCCGTTGTAGAAAATCTTGTTTAATTTCTTGTGTCCAAATTCTTTCGATTTCCTTTTCAACAATATGGATTGGTGGAATTCCTCTTTCACCCATCATTGCAACCTCCAAATCCGAACGCAGAATTAATCGAACATTAGAGTTCTTAAATTTTCAGCTCAAGATTTAGACTTAATATTCGATGTGTTTAAACATTTCTAAACTGGAAAATGATATCTATTATTAGGCAGAAAAAAGCTCTTTTGGAGTTTTATTAACTGGGTGCCTAAGATAACATTCAACAAATCCTGTCTTCCTTTTATCTTCTAACTCTTTTTCTAATAGATAAAGAAATTCTTGAATTTTAAATGCATGATAGGCCAAACTAAATTGATTTTCTAATGGAATTAAGTATACATCATTTAGTTTAGTATTGAGAAAGAGTAGATTTTGTTTAATAAACGCTGTTGGAGGTGTAAATATATTCAATGATGTCACCCAATCTCAGAGACAGATGATTGTCCATAAAATATTGGTCATCTATATTTTCCATCAACTCTGTCCATGATCTTGTGTTATAAATAAATAGAAAGGCCAGAAGAGATCTAAATCCTTTTTGATGTGATCAATAAATTCTTGATCGTTTAACCTATAGTCAGAAGGCGAGTAATGTGTGCATAAATAAAACCTGAATTTAGGTTGATTTGGTTGAATGCTTTGTCTGGCCATCTTAATAATATTGTTAACATCTATCGTCGTTAATCCGTTACTTTGTGAAAGATCATAAATCACGGGAGTTCTGTCGTAGTATAAACTTACTTGGATATGTTCTCTCGGATAAACATATAATTTGATTTTTTGTTGACTAGGAAGACTATCTATCAATTCTTCAAATTTTTGCTGTTTAATTTTAAGCCTATTATATAACTTTTTTACTGCATTTGTTCCTTCAATGTTCACACCAACATAAAAACCGTCATGACGTAAATTAAATGTGAAATGAGGAATATCTATTCGCAGATGTTTCGGTTTGTTAGCAAATGTTCCCCAACAATGTGGTTCTTTAAGCGAACCAACGTAATGGTATCGTAATTTGCGAATATATCTTGATGGTAATTGCTGATACAACTCATTAATGAACTTCTTGAACCTTTTTTTAACCATTCTTTTCTGCTCTAGGTCTTCCCCTACTATAAAGTCGAAATCACTCTGATAAAAACCATAAAACGGTGTCAAATTATTCATCTCTAGATACTTGATAAATTGGTCAATCAGAAAAAGATCTTTGACCTTCTCTTGATGGTTTCCTTGATCTAACTTCGGTATTAGTTTGACAAAAAATTTGGCTAATTCCTCCCATGTTTTTAGAATGTAAGTGACAGATCTACTAAGTAGGCTCTTATGAGCATTCAATTGATTCTTGTCTAGTTTTCCTTTAATTTTATTTTCAAACGCAAGAATCAATTTGTTGTCCTGCCAGATCCAGGCATCAGGAACACTAGATATAGGTTGAGATGGTAAACTATCCTTGAGCAACTCTGGGGATTCGTGCTTGTATTCCTCGGGTACAATCCCTATAAGACCTTTCATTTGAAAATTTCGTTCCAATGAACGATCTGATAAAGGATTCCGTTGAAGGCCATACTGTAATGATTGATCATCAATAACAAAACCAAGTTCTTGTACAAAAGCCCTTCCCACTATAGGTGAAGAATATTCTAGCGTGTTTATCAGTGCTTTAGTAATATTGTTCTCTAATTGTATGGTTTGGTCCCTTCGTGACCCTTGATATGAGAAAAAAATGTTCCTATGAGGATCTTGCATTTTTACCAACATTTACTACATTTTTAAATATATTTGGACTTTACTCGAGTTGATTTTCTAACTTTTTCTAACAGCACGAAGTGTAATTATTCTAATTACAGACTTAACGTAACTTCTTTTCTTTATAAAATAGCTTATTTAAAGCCAATCTTTCATTTTTGATCATTCATTAGTCTATTAGCCTCTTCCAAGATTAAATAACGTAAAATATCAGTGTTACTTCTTATCCCCTTCTTCTTTTTTATTAATTGAAAGGCATTGTATAGCTCCTCTGTGTCTAATTCCAATCGTAAATGTATATCTCGTTTATCAGCGATTCTAGGCATAATAATCAAGTATTAGGATTCCATTGTTTTTCTAAAAGGATTCTCCTTCTTCTATAAGGATTCCATTTACCTTCCATAAGGATTATAAAATATCACAAACAATCACTTATATTAATCAGTTAAGAGATCTACAAAAGAAAATGAGAGGTGATATTAATATGAAGTATAAAATCGTGTTAATTTTTTTAGGGATAATAATTTGTACAAGTATTATTGCAATAAATATGGGAGAATCATCTCAGGGAAGTGTTACTATCATAAATTCACCGAAAGCAGTTGTCAAAGTCTTAGTAGTGGATTGGCTAGAGGATCCTTGGATCGACAAATTTCGAGAAGATCTAGATCCAATCACACCTGGTGTACAAAATCCATTATACATTCATCCTGTGAATGACTCAATAGAAACTACTTTTTGGAATACTATTAATGGAGAGGTGAATATAGAAATTAATCGCATCCCTCCAACAAATAGCTTGTTACAATGGACTGATAGCCACTTTATCAATGAATTAGAAACTTATCAACCTGATGTCATCGTCTTAGCCAATCATAACTTTGATCTTTGGGATCGTTTTGGTCTAAATCAAAATGAGCGCCTTGCATTATATGACTATCTTGAGGAAGGACATGGCTTGATTCTTCTAGGTGGTTCAGTGTTTGATATGCGCTACAAGACCAGTTCGAGTAGTGAAGGCACATTCATTGGATCGTATGGACATATAGATCGTCTACATCTCACTGAAAATCCAGATCCTATTCAACTGCGGAATAATTACCGTTCCAGTCTTGCTTCCATGGTTGGCCTGGGATTAATGACTCTTTATGAAGAAGCACGCGAGATAATAGGGGATGTTTTGGATAGTAATCCCAACACAAAAGATTATGCTCCTATTGTATGGAGTCTACCGCTGTGTCCGATAGGTGTCCCTTTTAATGGTTCCTTTGTAGCAGAAGAACTTAATGACCCTATACTGTCAGGTCTAGGAGAAGATTTCACGATTGACCTCACACATCCTTTAAAAGATCCGTCTCTTGGGAAATATAACACCACAACGGTTGGATGGCAACTCCAATATCCCTTCTATATGGCCTCCACCGCGATTAATGCTACCAAACCTTATGTTAATCAACTAAAAAATTATTTCCGTGAAGGTGTTCGAAATTTCATCAATCATCTCAAGAGTAGTGATCCAGTTGGCATCATCCCTGGTACTGCAACATTTGATATTACTGCAAAGACCATGGATGAAATAGCGGAAAATATAACGAATTCTCTTTCAGAGCTATTAGCTAGTATGTACCAGTCACGTTTGAATACTCCAACAGAGCTAGAAATCCCTATCCATTTTACAATTGGTGATTATACTGTTGACCATACTCTCATTATTCCTCTCCCAGTTGAACTTCAAGCCCTGTTAAAACCAGCAGTGATTTCTGCAGTATCTACCGATAAGTTAGCAGCTATTCTACGATATGAGATAGGAAACCACAGGGCCGTGACTTTTACATTCGATCCTACGTTAGGAGAAAGTACTTCTCAAATTTTAGTTAAAAATGCTATTTCATGGAGTGCTGGAATACTCGCTCAATCCCCTACCATTACGATTGGTAATCTCAATATGTCCTCCACACTAGTATCAACTGCTAGAACTCATATTGTGCAAGACGCTAGTCTGACTCACACAATTAATAAACTTCACCAACCAGGAGTAGAAGAAACTTACCAGTGGCAGTTTAATGCGAGTCAGAATTCCATAATAATCTATTGGCGCGATGGTGTGGGTTCTGTTACAGTGAGTAAAGATGGACAAAGTGCGGAAACGCAAACTTATCAGGATGGCACACATTACGCTGTGGTTGCTAATATCAGTGAAGCAGGATTATGGACTGTTGCTGTTACTACTACACAAAATGGGCTGTTAAATCCCATAGCAATCGAATTATATCAAGAAGAATTAGAACCCACAAGTACAACCACAAGTACAGATACTTCTACAGAAACTACCACAGAAACCACAACTACTTCTGGAGAAACAATCACATCAGAACCCACAATAGGAATGAGGTCTGTAAATACTTTGGGAACATTAGTAATAATGGCACTAGCATTTACTAGAAAGCAAAGAAAGAAACGATAACATCTAATACCCAGGATCCTAGTGACTAAAAAAAAAGGTAGAAAACCTTTCAATGGTTGATGCTTTATTGAAGTAATTGCACAATAGCTTCACGAATCAAGTTGTGATGTAATGTTTACACTGAGAATGCCCTGAGAAATAGTATGTAACAGAAAAAACCTTCTCACTCAGTAGACCGATTTCTGGTCTAAGAAAAGGATTTAGTAAATCAAGCATTATCTGTATGTGTTTCCCTCTTGCGGTATATCCCTTTAACCTATTATTGACAAGTAGCTATTTCCTGTCTTTAACGATTCTTTCTTTTTCTTACGGTCACGTGCGATTGCAAACAATCTATTTAATTCAAACAGTCAGAAAACATAAACTCATCCAATGCATAAAAAACTTTAATGTAACTGGAGGAGGAGTTTAAAGCGGAAAGAAAACAAAACCAAAAAATTACTGATAACCTTCAATTGAAAAATCAAGATATAAGATCACTCCGAACGGTAACTAAACCCAGAATTCCCAAACTGAGAATTTCTCTCCTGAGCTAGATGAGCTAAAGAAAAACAAAGATTCAAAGACTTCTTCGAGTGGTTTTTAAACAAATGAATCAATCAGTTATTCAAGACATGAGAGATTAAGCCCTTAACTTCTTAGACAATCTATATTTCTTCTCTAAAAGATAGCAAAAAAGGTTAATATTCCGTGGGCTTTGCTTACCATTTTACAAAGGAGATTTATGAAAAGACAGTTAAACTGAATCATTCCAACGAACGAATAACCTTTAGAGGAAGTGAATACATATCTATGGAGAAAGTAAAGGTTATCTATAACATTGAAGGCGTTACTAACGATATAACTCTCACTTTATAGATAGGGGTGATAAAAAAAATAGATTCAGCGGAATTAAAAGTAATTCTCACCCAAAATCGAAACCGATAGCCCTTGAAATGACTTAAGAAAGTGAAAAATGTTGTAAGAATATTTTCGCACAATACAGATATTAAGAAAAGGACTTAGATGTGTTTAAATGCAACGCACAGTTCTCATTGTGTATTTTTGTATTACAGTATTCTCAAAAAATAAAAAATTTTTCAGTAAAAATGATTGGAATTTCATTCTTTGCCTTCAAAAGAGTTAGGATGCTTGTAAAACATCTATTTTTTCACTTCTTACGATATATCTATTAAAAAAGTCTTTCTCCTGTGTATTCTAAGCTTTATCAGTGGGGAGAAACTTCCTCCTTTGTATTCAAATGTTTGAATACGATTCTAATCAAGTTTTATGAGTAGAAAAGGTAGTTAAATAAAAAAAAGAAGAGGATAAAAGAAAGAAGAGTTTTAACTCCCTAGAATTTTCTCAGCATTGTTTAGATAGCTTTCATGGGCTTTCTGCTCGTCAATGCGGAGATAGATTTGGGTTGTCCGAATGGAATTGTGTCCTAGTGCCTTCGATATATCTAATAATGGCATCCCACCTAGGTATAATTTTGTAGCAAAGGTAAATCTCAAGATGTGGGGAGTAAACCAATTATCTTTCTTGAACTGCATTACTTCATCCCTCGAAATCCCCTCAGGTAGGGGATACACCTGTTCACTCATTTTATTGAAGTAGCGTTGAATTGTCCTGTGAGTTGGTTTTCCATTGCTACTGAAGAACACATGGTCATGGGGTAAGTGATACGCCTCTCTAGTAGTCAGCCAGTCTTGCCATGTCTGAATATGTCCCTTAGGAATCCCTACTCTTCGGTATTTATTGCCTTTTCCATGAACTTGAAGTTTTTGATTCTCTAGATCAATATTCTGCACTATTAAAGTTGAAAATTCCGAGCACCGAAGCCCATAATTGTTCCCTACCCAAAACATCATTCGAAACATTTGATTCCCTAATTTCTTTAGGATGAGTTTTTCCTCTTGTGGTTTCAACGCACTTCGAGTATCCTCATTTTTGGGAAGGTCAGGATAATACTCATCAAATGCTTTGTGATTTTTCTCTGTTAACTTGTCTCTATACCACAACCATTTAGCAAAACCCTTAATTGCCCATAGTTTGACTACTACGGTATTTGAGGAAAGACCTTTCTCTTGTTTCTCTGCTATGAAGCTACCTAAATCTTCAACGAGAATACTTGAGAGGGATTTTCCACGCGCTTGTAACCACCTGTCAAATTCATACAACACATACCGATAACGATTAAGTGTGCTTGGTCGTCTTTCTGATTTTTTTGCTTGAATAAATTCCTCTATTAGAGGATTAGCAAAATTTAGTTTTCTCCTTTTAGTCATCAGTTGACACACTCCATTTTAACTTTTTAGTGCGAGTGTTATAGATAACATCTCCTTGTTGAAGGAATTTTATTACTAAATCATAATAGATTTTCTCTACAGTCAGTTCTGTTTCCCATTGAGGAAATTGTTTTGTCAGAAATCCCTCAATTTTATCATACGTATCTAACCGTTTCAACCCTTTAAAATTAAAGAGAGTCTGCTCAATTTCTGTAAGTTTTTCTTGTTTCTCTTCTGTTTCCTCTCTATCAACAATGGATTGAGTCATCATTTGAAGGGTCTGGATCTGATATTGAAGTCTCTCAAATAAATTGGTTTCTAGTTCCTCTAAATCTTTTTTAGTAATAGATTCAGTAGGTATTGCTACTTTTCCTCTTCCATACAGCTCTGGATTATGCTTAAAGAAGTTGATGGCTGTAACAAAAAAGTCTGTTCGATTTCTAGAATATTCTTCAACCAAATCATCGAGGACATTCTCCTGTTCTTCAGTTAACAAAAAATTAATCTGTTTTTTCCTCTTTTTAACCTTCTTAAGTTGTTTTTCCTCTTTTGAGGAATTTTTTTTCTTATTCATGTATTTTAGCTCCTTTCTAAAACGGCAAGCTAAAAAAATATGTAGAATTTATATAGGTTCTGTAGTATGAAATAACTCATTGACGACGTTTAAATATTTTATCATTATGTAACATTGAATAAAACTCGGTTATAATCCAAAACAGAAATCATGAAGACACTGTTATAAGATAAATTAGGGGCACACTATTCAAGTTCAAATTCTGTCCTTGCCATAATTGTAAGTTAGATAGTCTAAACCTATATGGAAAATGAATAAATTTAAGTAAGTCTGTTTTTTTATTAGTAACACGATTGCTAAAATTGTCTTAAGTTGATGAAAATGGTTAGTATAGAGATAGATAATGAAAACAGTGAAATTATTGTTAGATTACCCATAAACCCCAAAAAATCTAGTACTGGAAAAATGATGTTAATTGCGTCATCGGGTGGTTGGATTGGTACAGAAACAATTTATGAAGATCAACAGCTTCGAGTTAATGCGACTGTTGGTTATAAATTATGATGTAATGTCATGAAAACGTTTATAGAAACTCGGTTTCTATTCGCTTTATTCCTTTTTTATCTAATATGAATCTTACACGATCAACATCTGTTATTTTCCCATTCAGACTATGATGGGTGAATTTCACAACAAAATTCAAATGGTAGACTCTTGCGGCATTGATAAGTTCAACCTGTTGATTTTCAATATTGTACCATTGGTAAAGATTATAAGGATCTTCAATTTTGGAAAGGAAATTGGTCACATCAAATCGAATTATATCGCTTGTATTTAATACACGAGTATGATATTTGGAAATCGTTTTTGGGAATAATTTTATTGATTTAACATACCTAATTATATTTTCAGGTCTACCTTCTCCTTCGATCTTCGTCAAATGAGAGCTACTTCTTTGATTCATAATGTCTTGCGGGATTTTTTTGATAAAACAAAAATCTTCTTTTGAGTATCCAATAATATTCCCTTCATTATCTTTAAGTGTGGATTTATAATCGTATGACTTTCTATATGTCCCTTCTTGACCAAAAATAATTTTCAACCAATCTTTCAAACGATCTTTGATCATATATGATACAACTAGAGCAGTGATAAAAGGTAATGTATAATCCTCAAAAAGTAATTGTACAAAATAGGTAAGAAGCACTGCTATTAACATTGCTATACCTGCAGCGGCTGCATAGGTCATTTCTTTAATCACTCTCGGGCTTGGCTCTGGTCGAGCCTTCAAATATAATACATTGGATATAAATTTCTTGAGAATTGAATACCGATAAGGAAACTCTTCATTTTCTTCATTTTTGTTAAGTACGGAAGTAAATCCACAAGCAGATCGAAAATCTCGTTCTTTTTTCAAAAGTATTTTAATTAGTTCAATTGAATCGGTAAAGTCACCACTTAATGGTATTTCTTTAGTAAGAAAATTGAGAATTTTTGTTAATTCAGCTTGTATAAAAATACTAATATATTCTAAAACAAAATCGAAAGTCTCTTTCACTTCGATAGGAGTAAATGGGGTTAAAAATTCATTTCTTTTCTTCTGAAACGCAAAATTAAACGCCTGAATCTGCTCTAATAAGGATTTAGCTTGTTTTTTTGTATCAAGAAGATTTTGATGTGTTAAGTTTTCAATCTGGAGAAGTGTACATATTGATTCGGTATGTTTTTCAATACTAGCGGTAACAATCACTGCTAGCATCTTCAATTCGTGAATAATTTGTGTTAATGTGTTTACAGACGTATCTCCGCCAAAAATACCTTTAAGCAATTTCACTGCTCGATTTAGAGGAGAGATTCTATTTTTGGGATTAATAATTTCCTGTAAAGTCATTAAAACAGGATTAAACCTAATATAAACCTGCATATCCTCGTAGAATCGTTCTTTTGAATAGTTCTGTTGATTTACCCTGAAACTTTGAGGAATAAAAAAATATGATTCAAGTTCAAATTTCGTTTCATCATCTTGTGGATCAACTGAATAATCAAGTCGCAATTCAAACTGATTTTTACTGTGGAGGGCAATTTCACCGTAATCTTGCAATTTAAGATTGGAATCTGTTTCAAAAGTTCCCTTATCGCAAGAATTCATAGCATCAATCCCCTTTTTTAGGAAGTAGGAATGCAATCAAATTGAGAATTTTGTTGCTTTTAATTGTAGCTTAATTTACATATTCCCGATTTTAGGATTCTATTTTCATGATTCATTTGTGATTTGTATTCAAGACGAAAAAGGTCGAATTTTCTAAAAAAACCCTACAGGATTATCTTCTTTGCCCAGGTTCCCAATTTTGTAGGAACTCAGCCCATTCTGGTAAGCTCATTACAAGATCGTAAATTTTTTCTGCAAGTATCCTGATTTCCCATTGAGCGGCTTTAGTTTTTCGCATTTCCAGAAACCAGATTAAGCTACTCATATTGAAAGTCCATGTAACGACGGTCTTACAGGCATTGGGTAAACAGAACCGCGCATCCTCCTTGGGTATTCCATTCTCTCGATACAATCTGTACTCGTTAGCCTCCTCCTTTCTAGCTTTCCGATACTTATCTAACAGAACGTTGTTCTCTTTAATTCTTGGAGGAATAACATACCAATCAGGATCGGTGAGAGGATCAAAATATCTCTGTGATTCTTGGGTATACGAGTTTCCAACCCTGTGTCTCACAAGTTGATGGGAATTTCCGCACCATACAGGAACTCCGTTCCTTCTGACATATAGTATCCCATTTGGAACAGTAACACAAAACACATTTCCGTCGTAATCAACCCATGTATCATTTATTTTCCCATGCGTATTCACTAATGGATTGTTTTGACGTGTCAAGATTTTTACAACATAACTTGGATAATTATACTTTATGTACATATCTTTCCATCTATGTCCTTTACCAGATCTATCTGAGATAGCTATATTGGCAGCAAGTCCTGCTAATAGGGTGAGCTCTTGTACATCATCTGCTAATTGTTCTGAAATGGTATAATATCGCCATGCTCCATGCCACTTAGATCCATCACCCTCCATCAGCGAATTTAACAAAATATTCGCTTGTTCCTTATTGATTGAATTTAATATATCACGAGGGATGAATTTCGATTTTGCTTTCCCTAGCTTCTTTAGATAATGATATAACTGGTATGATGACGTTCTTACATGAGGTACTCTTTCCTTAGGTGTGACAATTCTTGGTTTGAATCCAAGTCTTTTGATAACGTTGTACATTTTATTTCTAATCTTCTCATTACCTTGGTGTAAAACAACATCATAACCACTTCCATTCGAATGATGTATATTTCCTTCACTAAGATAATAGCCCAAAAATTCTAGGAAATCGTTAGTTTTTAATTTTAGAGGTTTTAATTCTGTATTTCCTCTTCCGTGTTTTCGAACCATTCCTTTAATTCTAACGGTGGATGTTGGTTTTCTTCTCAATTTTCCCGTCTTTTTATACGCTTTTCTTTTTCCTATGATTTCTGAGGCAGTTCTTATCTCCCAGAGAGAGGGATTTCCCCTTCCTTTAGATCCGGCCTTCTTTGCTCTTTGGGTATCAAATGGATAGATGTACATCCGATGGTTTGGTGTGACGAGAAGGTCGATCTTTGACGATTTAAGAGAGTACATCTTCCCCTTGTATCTCTCTTGAATGATACTAGACGGTTTGTGTAGCTCAATGGTGTGATTATTTGAATTCAAAGTATACATATCATCAGATTTCCTCAAGTCGAAAAAATTTTTCCATCCACAAGAAGTCAAGACTTGTGTAGCCTCATCATAACAACTGGCTCTACTTATATTCGAAATTTTTACCGTGATCGAACTATGTTCCAGTACAGACCAATGTCCCCAGCTAAACACTTTTTGAGGAATATTTTCGATTTCACTCTTACGACGAGAGGTTTTCATTCCCTCGATTATCCCCTTCGTTCCCGTAACTTGTATAAGTTCTATATCCAATTGCTTACACCATCAGTTCTTAATTAAACAAATTCTCAAGGGGTACTTTAATATCTTGATAACGAAAAGTAAGTATATGCCTTGTAGTTTTTGGTGCAAAAACCTTTCCTGAGACTGCAGTCTTTAATACATCTTGCTTAGTTAATGTTTTGCGTAATAAGGTAAAGGAAGAATAACCATTATTCACTGAATTAATAGCATAACTAGGCGTTTTGACATACTCGAATTTTTCAGGGTCATAATATTCAAGGAATAAATTATAGAGCGATTTTTGACTCCCCTTCAATAGCCATTGCCCATTTTTCGCAAATAAAGTGAATCCATATTCTGGATTTGAAAAGAATTTAGAATCTAATGATATAACTGGTCTAGATTCAATTTTTAGCGTATTCAATTCTCCAGGAAATTTACCTGATTGTCCAGTATATATAGGGAACCATGTTGCTAGTCTTATATCCTCATTTTTCAGATAAGGAATTTCTATGCAAGGAATTCTTACTCCTCCTAATTCTTTAAGCGCCTGAATTCGGTGATGGCCATCTAAAACTACATTATGTTTTTTCACAACTAATATTGGTCGAAAAAAATATCCTAACTGCTGTAAATTTGTCTTTAAATAATTTACTTGAGATTCAACTACTTGTTCATGTCCATGGAGCTCTTCAATATCTATCAAAACTATTCTACACTTTATCAAAGGTTTATCAGAAGGTGGGTGGTCTTTTCCATGTGATTGAATTGCTCTCACCTATTCTTTGCGTGAAATAGAAGAAATTAATTATTTAATACTACAAAACTGATTAATTTAAGTAATTTATTTCTGTATACCACCTAGATAATCAAAAGTAACCAAAGTACCATCATTAACATTAGGTATAGCATCATGTCAGAAATTCGAAAAGGTATCTCTTTTAGAGGGGTTCGATCAACGTATAACCCGAATGCTCTTCCTTCCATACTTAATGTTATATCTTTGATCCTACTTAATGTTGAACTTATTATTGGGAATAAAGTAAATTTTAACAGGTTGAACGTCCCTTTTAGCGAATTTGGGTTGGTATTTAATCCACGAGTTTGTTGAGCATTTCGAATAGTCATTATTTCATTGTTTAACACTGGCGTAAAACGTAGAGCAAGGCTAAGAGAGTAAGCGAGCCGATATGGGACTTTTAATTGTGTTAGTGACTGTGCAAAGTCAAATGGATTAGTCGAGTCAATAAATACCCATGATATTGTTATTACCCCCCAAAACCGCCCCACAAGTAACAAACCAAGAAATAACCCGTTTTCATGAATAGGAATGAAAGGACCTACCTCAATTATCCTTGGAATTAGATAAAATACTAATTTACCCTGGTTGTTTGCAAATGCTTGAACTAAGAAGATCAAAAGGGAAAATATTATCAAAAACCTATATTTAGGTTTTGACACCTGATATGGGAATGATTTGAAATTATAGTAAATTAGAACAATAAAAATCAGAGAATACATTCTAATTAAATCAGTAATTATAAAATAGTAAATTGCTATTAATGTAATTGCTAGAAATTTTATTACTGGATTCATAGTTCTAGTTGGGGTTGTAAAAGAGGGCCAATCCGAATTTACAGGGATGTAATTATCTTTCACCACAAAACCTCGTGTGATATCGGATATAATAGCTTGTTCTTGAGTAATGGTACAAGATCCTCTGGACTTCCTTCTGCTATTAGACGCCCCTCATCGAAAACAATGAACTTATCAACCAAATTAAATAATTCTTTTCGATGAGAGATAATAATTGATATTAATCCATTCTTTTTTCTCTTCTCTAAGATTTTTAATATAAATTCAAAATTATAGCGATCCTGACCGATGAAGGGTTCGTCCAAAATTAATATCGATGGTGTATAAACATCTACGGAAATAACCGTCAATCTTCGTTTCTCACCAAATGATAAACCGAATGGAGGATAATTTGTATATTGTTGTAATGATGAATCACATAGAAGTTGATTTACTTTTGCAGCAGTAATTTGAGAATCTAAATTCAGGTTTAAAGGTGCGAAAAGTAATTCTTTCTCTACAGTTTGTTCGAAAATTTGATGATTAGGATTTTGAAAGATCAATCCACAATCCTTTGCTAACTTATAAGTAGGGATTTTTGTTGAATTTTCGCCTAAAATTGATACATCTCCTTTTGTTATAAGCAAATTTAAAAGAGAGTTAGCAAATGTAGTTTTTCCTGATCCATTCCGACCAATTATCCCATAAATTAGACCAGAATAGAGGTTCAAAGATATATTGGATAGAATCCTATTTTTTTTAATAAAAACATTGTAGTTCTTTGTTTTAATTACATTCGTCATTGGTTTGATAGCGGAAAGGTCTCGGATACTTTCTAGAGATTTTAATGGAACTTGGTATGGAAAAAAATCGATCTCATCCTTAATATAATCTCCACTAATCCTACCTTCATCAAGGACGATAAGTCTTGTTAATAGATCCTTATAAATTTCTGGTTGATGATCTATAACAATTATTGTCATTTCTTGTAATAAATTTAAGCTCTGAAGTGTTTTCAGTACTTGTGTCCTATTTACCAAATCTAGATATGATGTTGGTTCATCTAGAATTAACACAGATCCTCCCATTGCAAGTAAAGAGGCAAGGGCTACTCTTTGCTTTTCTCCTCCCGAAAGCTCATCGGTGGACCTGGAAATGAATTCATGTAAATTCGTTGCTGATAAGCAAAACTTTATTCGTTTAGTAATCTCGTCCTTGGAGAGGTTTAGGTTTTCTGGCCCGAACGCAAGTTCTTCCAAAACGTTTGAGGTTACAATTTGGTTTTCTGGATCTTGATGGACTAGTCCAGCTAGTTGACTAATTTCACCTAAGGTTAATGTCTGGGTTTCTATACCTTGATAAGAAACTTCACCTTCGAATTTTCCCCCTACTAGATGCGGAATAAATCCACTCAATATTAATGCCAGTGTTGATTTTCCACTACCACTCTTTCCTGTAATTACGATAAATTCTGCCTTTTGAATCTTTAAACACATATTTGAAATAACTTTGGGTTGAGAATCAGAATATTGAAAGTTTACATCATTCAATTGGATGATTATCTGATTAGAATCCATTGTTAGTCGAAATTATTCATACCAACGGTTAATCAAATTTCTTTTCCTATTTCGGAACTATAAAGATTTTATGGTTGATTAGGAAGGTAAAGCAGTTAATTCAATAGAGGCAATATTTTTTATCCAGTAACTCCCGTGATAGTGACCAGCAACGATTCTTAATCTACCATCCTCTGAGGAAATAATAATATTATCATTTTTATCTACTTCAGTTGAATTAAACCTTACAGAATAGCCATCAGTAGCTCTCAATTGTATATAATAGCTTTGAAGTCTTGGCTGTGCTTTTTCGATTGCAAGGTACAGTGGTACACCAGTATAATTCTTTGGAGGTACATAAGTTACATCACCAATTAACTCAGCTTCAATAGTGATTTTAGGGAAGTCACCCACGTAGAATGTATAAGGATTATATACTTCCCCCGTAATTTCTATAGAATATTTATTTTGAGACATCAAGAAAACAATGACAGAGACTTCTGCGAGAAGTAATATCACAATAATGCTAATCCGAATAGCTTGAATTTTCCTTAGATATCTGGGAGATAACGATAGCGGTTTTCTCCACTGTAAAATCGGTGATCTATTGAAAATATAAAACACTGAAAGAGGGAATAATCCTCCTAATGTAATTCCTGAAATAAAGCTTATTAGTCCTATCAAGGCAATGAAAGTAATTGGTATCTGAGAATTGAAAAATAACAATTGTTGTAAAATAACATTCGATAACCCCGCAAATCCAGCAGCTATTGCTATGATACTCCTTCTTTTTGTCCCTAGAAATAGGATTAAAATCAATTCAATGATTAAGCCTTGACTTGAAGAGAGGAGAATAACTAGTAACCCGTGTGCATTACCTGTAAAAAATTCTACAAAGCCTTTCAAGACTCCAGCAGAAAATGCTACACCCACCTTCTTATCTGTGAGGAGAAAAATGAATACAAGCCAGAAAATATGAAGACCAGCTAAAACTTGACCTCCTCCGAATGGGATTCCCAATATACTGTTTAATAAATTAGCTAAATATCCAATAAAGGTACTAAAAATTCCACCTAAACTGCTAAATAATGCAATAATTACTAAATCACTTGTTTGAAAATAAGGATTCTTTCTCCGTCGTTTTACCAATTCAGGTTTAATCCACGGAATATGAGCAGGTGACTCGCCATTTCGATCGGGGCTATTTGTATCATTATTCAGTTTCAATTAGAGTTCCTCCTGAAAAGTGACAAAGAAAATCATGATAAGATGAACTCGCTTGTGGAACAAAGAATACAACATTCAATACTGTAAGTACTAATAAACCAGAAATAATTGAAGCCAATGTCATTAATTTGAGGTTCATTGCCATTTCTCAGGATAATACTGGTATATAAAAAATTAATAGAAAAATCCATAGATTTAATTCTCAAAGAATTTTCAGAACTTACAAGACTATTTTCATTTATTTATGCTTTTTTATTTTCTTCAAATGTAAATGGGTCTCGAATATATTTCATAACTTTTTGAGAGACTTCCATACACCCTCGAATAAAATCTGAGCGGCGCATCTTCTGAGAACCCATCCGATATTTCTTCGCTTCATAGACTATATCAACACTAGTGGCTCCCAAATCGTCTCCAAGCAACTTATCAAATTCTTCTGGTACTTCGGAACGTACCAAATCCAATTTTCCTTTGAATGCTAATGTAGAGTGTGCTATATCGAGCATGAGATCAGCAAACTCATAAGTTAAAGGTTGCTCACCAATCACTACTCGTTGTAAGTAGTCACTTTTTATCGACTCATAAGCTTGATTTATAGCAATTTTAGTACAACGACTCAACTGGGTTTCTGAGAAAGTGAAATTTTCGAGAACATTATTCCCAAGAAGAACTTCTCCATAACGGGAAGCGGATTCTGCATGAATTGGAGAAAAGGCCATTCCAAGCTTGGCAGGTAGATCATGATATTCAAGGATTCTTAAATCTAATACTGGTGCATATACTGGGTGGACAAAAAAAACTGACAATGTCTCACCAATTTTTGCAAAACGCCTAGGGGGTTTCTTAGGATTGATATCATCTACATCGATGATCAAAATTAAATCTAAGTCAGAAGTTCCGGGAATAATCCATCCTGGTCCTTTATCTTGCTCTTTTTGAAACGATCCATATAAAATCAAACCACGTACATAGGCTAGTAGTTCAGATTCGACTGCAGTTGTAAATTCAGAAAGAAGATTGGAATATTCAGAGTCCGACATATCTTAGATCACTGATTGGGTCATTGCCCTCATTTTATTTGAAAGTCTTTTGGAAAAAAGTTTTAACCAAACATAGAATCTTTTCCATCTCTTTTTACTAGACGCTTAAATTCTTTGTCTAATCGTTTTTGCTCATCGGTTAAAAGTGGAAGGGGGTTCTGAGGACGAGTAAAAGAGTTCCCGAGATTAAGATAATCAATCCCTTGATTTTTTTGGCCAGTTAGAGCATTAAATAGGATTTTATCAATGTTCCCCCCTTCTTTCATCGACCTTTGAAGTAATTTAAAGTTTAAATCTAGAATTCCTAGATCTCCTGATTGTTTTCGCTTATCAATGAGTTTTAAAAAATCCTCATCAATTGAACGCGAGATTCGTGTACCTATTCCTTGCATTTGGTAAGGATTCTTTTCATAGGCACGTACCTGAAATATTGGTCCTGATATTGGATGGAACAAAAGCAAATCTGTACCTGTATTACCACGTGTTGGAGCAGCTATACTTTTCCATTCCCCAGGGCTTTTTTTCCCTTCTCTCATGATTTCTCTCAAGATTGTCTGAAGATCTTTCACTGGTTAATGACTCACAGATAATTTTGCTAATTAACCTCTAATTAATTATGTCTATTTATTATTTATTGTGGCTTAGGACGAAGCTAAATGAAAAGTAAGGTACGCATTAAGTCAATGCTACCAAAGTCAAGAATATAACCGTAACCCCTGCAATAATCCCAAGCGTAACTATATGCGAATCACTTTCATTTTCCTTACAAGTTTCCCTAGCGGATGGTAGTAGTTCGTCTAAAGATATAAATAACATAATTCCTGCAACAAAGGCTAATGCCATTTGAATAAATTCATCTGTTGTCAACCCGAAAGTTAATAATACAACAGTAGCTATAATTGCACCTAAAGGTTCTGCTAAACCAGATAAAAAAGATATTTTGAAAGCTTCTCGCTTATCATTTGTTGATGCATAGATAGGTACGGCTACAGATAACCCCTCTGGTATATTATGCATTGAGATCGCGACTGCTAATAATATTCCCAGCTCTGTTGAGTAAAAAGCTCCAGAAAGGGTGATGAATCCTTCTGGTAAGTTATAAATTGCAATACCTACAGCCACAAGTCGTCCTGTTCGTCCTAGTCTATTCTTTGTTCCATTAAACCTGTTTGACTCTTCGTCATCACAGGAATGTTCGTGCATATAGTCATGCGGTATTAAAATGTCAAGGATCGATACAGCTAACAGACCCAGAATAAATGAGATACCTGCTTTGAATAATCCAATTTCAAAAAGGGCAGAGGGTAATAATTCAAGCATAGATACGCCTATCATTACACCAGCAGAGAATCCCATCGCTATACTAATGAATCTACTTTCCGCTTTTATAAAATAAATCCCAAGCGCACCAATTGTGGTTGATAATCCAGCTAAAGTTGCTAGTATCAAACCATTAATAACTGGGGTTAGATCCATTAACAGACTCTCAACAGAACGCGTTCTCTAGTGAAATAAGAAATTATCGAATGTGAACTTTCGTATTAAAACGAATGATTACCGTGTTCCATCCTTTATAGGAGAATTAGAATCATTTCCAGCTAGATATTGAACTTTTGGAATTACTTTAAGGATAAAATTTAATGAGGGTAAATTCATTCGCATATGAAGTAAGAATTTGATCTAATGAGCTTTCAAACTGAGGAAGAAGTAAAGGATTGAAACCTAATGGGGATACAGAGAACTCTTCATTGTCTGTTATTCCCTCGATTTGAGTGAGAACCGATATTAAAACATTAGTAAAATAATCTTTTTCTGAAAACGTAAGGTCTAATGCTTCGCTTTTCCCACCACCAGTAATATACCAAAATTTAACTGATTGTGCTTTTTCCTTATCTATTTCCTTCTGAGGCAAAGTCTGAGCTAGGGTACGTAATGAGCCAAGTGAAAAAACATCATCGCGTTCTCGCTTTGATAAATCAGGGGTAGGGGCACTAATGGTAGTTGATGCTGCAATCTCAACTGGAACTGGAGAGAAATGTTCATCCATGAACATTGTACATTTTCTAAGAAGAGTTGTTATTGTCTGTGAGATTTCTTCTAACGATTGTAACATTCCAGCTATCTGTGGACGTTCTTCGGCCATAAGTGAGCTTAGCTTAGCGTACCATAGAGTCATAGCGCTTTCATTTATCCGAAGTTCGTTAATCATCTCACTGTAATTCCTTTGAAGTTCCAAAGATTTTAATTTTTCATCGAGACTCATTATTGATCATTTCCTGGTTAGCATAATAAAATTGAAAGAAAGTTTAGTTCATACAAGTCGAAGTATGTTTTAAAAAGTATGTTAATTGCGAAGAAAGTACTATATACAATCTATCTCTTGTCTAGAAATTCTCCAAGAGGAATGTAAAAATCGTGACTTCCCTAGATCCACCTTTTGATGCAGATTTTCTTGATAAATTGCCTGCTGGAATCGTTGTATTGAAGGATAGACAAGTTTACTATGCAAATACAAAAGCACGGTTAGACCTCAAGATTCCTACATCTCACAAAAACCTTTCTATTGAACAGTTTGTTCAATTCCTTGCTCTTTCAGATAAAGAGAAATTCGCACGAACAGTTTCAAATAAAGATATTCCCCTTCCCAGGGAATCCGAATGGCAAGCACTATTACCAGACGGTAGTACGACTTGGATTCAAGTAAGAGTTTCGTCTATTAGTGAAAGATATGACCTACTCCTTATACGGCATATTGGGAAGCTTATGCAAATAAGAGCTGATCTCGATTCACAACAAAAACAATTTCACGATTTATTTAGTAAATCTCCTAACTTCCTCTTTATCTTCAAGAATGGGATAATCGATTGGTATAGTCAAGCATTCATTGAAAAATTAGGATATACTGAAGAGGAGATTGAAGAGAGGAAGTTCCTCCCTACATTTTTCGTTTCTCCCGAACACAGAGCTAAAATTGCTGCTTATTTGTTAGAAACAAAAAGAGATTTAATTACAGGAAAAATCGATGAAGATACGATTGATACACAGTTTGTTTCTCCTTATGAAACAACAGAGCTAGAATTACTGTGTAAAGATGGTACTCGGATACCTGTCATGGCTAGCGTTAAAAAACTATATATTGGGAATACCGCAATAGTACAAGGAATTATGGTAGATTTAACTCCTGTCAAACAGTTAACAGATATGAAATTCGACTTTCTTACACTTTCCCAGCATACACTTCGAACACCGATAAGCAATCTTCGTGGGCATCTGGATTTTTACAATTCACGATTAGTAAATGGTATTACAGATGATGAAAAAGGGATATTGGAAAATAATCTGTTAACTGCGTTTGGACGAAATCTTTCACAATTAGAAACCATTGTCAACGATTTAAATGACATTGCTGCAGTCAGAATGGGTAAATTTAAATGTACACTTATGTTAGAGGATTTTGTGCCAATTGTTCAACAAGCAATTGACGGACTTGAATTTATTTTGAAACGATACCGAGTTCACTTGGTTATTGAATACCCGACAACGCCTTTTGTTATCAATGTCGATCGTATACGCATGTTACAAGCTTTAAGGAATATTTTTGAAAATGCGATAAGATTTACGGGTCATGGTACAGTGGAAATTGCATTAAACATTGAAAAAGATAAAATAATTAGATTAACCTGTAAGGATACAGGTGTTGGAATTAATCAGGAGAACCTACAATATATAGGGGAACCCTTCATGACATTCCACTCATCCGCCAGTCAACTAGGTTTAGGAGTATTCTTGGCAAAACAAGTAATAACTGATCATGGTGGTTTGTTCGAAATTGAATCTGAAGGATTCAACCAAGGATGTCAAGTAACGATAGATTTACCTTTAATGATACCCCCTGAGGAAAAATTGAGTATAAATGAAAATGGGTCCATTTTAATTGATTTACTGAAGCAAGCGAGTACCTCAAAGAATTATATAATAAGAATGGATGCAATTCAACAACTAGGGAAAGCAGGTTTAGAAGAGGAAGAGAGACAAGCAGAAATTCTTACTGTATTAGAGCATATTATTCTTCACGATTCAGATAGGACAATAAGAAACCTGGCGAGTAATTTCTATTCTAAAATTAAAACTGAAACAGAAAAAGAAGTATCTACTAATTAGAGGAGGTTTTACTAGTTAAATCTTATATTGCACTACCTCTTCTACCTGCAATGCCTCTTAACGCACAGATTAAACTCATTGAGGATCAGTTAATATTAGAAAAAGAGAATCCAGATTCTGAACAAAATTCAGAATTTCATGCAACCATTCAGAATATTGAAGCTAAGAACTTCAATAATTTACTCGGTTTTCCATCTGAAAATCTAAAGAATATTGGTAATTTTTGGATTAAATCACATGTGGGGATTCTCATTTCGAATATTTCTGCTCAAGAATTATTTAATTATAAAAATCTGAGAATTATTCAGTTTCTTAGAAAGAAATTGATCACTCAGGGGATTCCTGATTGGATCATTGTCATTTCAACTAATGAGACTCTAATCTTTTCAATGTCACACGACTTCATTATTTGCTGGTCGATTATTCCTAAAAACCTCGTGTCACTGCTTCTTGCCTCAATTTTCATTAACCCAGGGATTCTTGAGGTTTATAATGACAAAATTCGTTTAGAATCATATCAAAATGGCTTTAGCGTATTTTTAAAGATTATTGAGTTTGTACGAAAAAGTAGTTTACATAAAAACGGTGATACTCCTAAATTGGATCGTTTACGAGGATTTACTTCTCCAAATGACTTTTTTATGAGTTACTCACAAACTCTAAACGATTTTGAAATGATTGAACTTCAGAGTGATACACATCCAACTAATATCGACATTACACGTTTTTTAGCCTTACTACAAAAGAAAATTCTTATTGAACAAGTCGTTGAATTATCTTATGTAGATCTTCTTGATCTCACATTAATCCACCTACTTGAATATCCTCCCTTACAGCTAAATATTGACAAATTAAGAGGTCAATATTTTACCCCTTTAGAACTTACGTTTCCATTGGTTTCTCACTCCTTTAATAAGATAAAAACTAGCAAGATATCCTCAATCAACAACATCAAGAAATTGAAGATTCTAGATCCAGCTTCTGGTACTGGATTGATTCTTATTGTAGCATTGGAATGGCTAGTTAATCAAGTCCTCCAACGCGAAGATCAACTTCACTTTAGTTCACTTTTAAAGCTCAGAAAAGAGTTATTTTTATCTTCCTTCTTTGGATTTGACATTGATGAAAAAATCATAAATTTTTCTAAAAATATTATTAATTTGTACCTTAATCTATCTAATGATTTGCCTGAAAATTTAAATAATTTACAGAAAAAGAATTTCTTACTTCATATGTCCAATAATTATAAGAATAACATTCCTCATCCTAGATATGATTTAATTCTTTCAAATCCCCCCTATATTCCATTATCAGGACGATTTTCACAAAAGGTTATACCCCCTGATATTAGGAAAATCCTCAAACAAATGATCCCCAAATTCATGGGAAAGCGTGATAATCTTTACATTATGTTTCTTGGTTTAGCATTACGCTATTCTTCACGTTTAAATGATGGGATCGTGAGTTTTGTTATTGATCATTCCTTTCTTGATCTATCTTCGTACATTGAAATACGTAAAACGTTATTGGAGAAGTATACTTTGATCTACTTGCTTGAAAATTACAAATATAAACAAGCAGTAGTAGACTTATCTATTCTAATATTAGAAAACTCTAAGGATCATAAAAAGGACTCTATATCATTTTTAGGCCAAAAGAACCTGAATTATGACCCTAAAATTGAATCCACAAGTCATTTTAGTGATCACCCAAATTTTATCTTAAAGATTTACCGAAAAGTGGCTACCCGTGAAATTCTTAATCAAATCAATAGTGTAGTCATTAAATTGGGAGACATCTCAAAGATTTCCTGTGGTTTGGAATATGGAAGTATGCTTAAATCTCATTTTCTATCCAATACGCTATCTAGTGATATGTATCGAGTGATAGATGGAGCTAATGGATTACCACAGTCTTTTGTAACTTTTTGGGTTTCAGGAATGAAAAATTCCTTCGTTAGATTCTCAAAGGATTATGAAGATTATCTTCGAATGAATAACTTGAATCGTTCAAAAGTTGGAAATAAAGAAGTCCTTTTAATTTCAGGTGAGAAAGAAAGATTTACTGAACCAAAAATATTAGTCCGTCAAACTGCTTCAAAATTTATTGTAAATTATGATGAAAAGGGGTTTTTCGGATTGAGGAATCTCCATACAATCTATAATATCCAAACACCTTATTCTCCATATTTGATAGTTGGGATACTTACATCAGCTCTTGGGAATTGGTTGGGAGAAGAGTTAAATATAATTCGTACATCGGGAACTGAAGGAAATCGATATCCACAAATTCGAATTAGGGATATGAATCATTTTCCAATAATTAGCTTAAAAAATAGTACAAACCTTCAAGTTCAAAGAATTAAGCAATTAGAAGTTAAAACGCAAGAAAATATACAAATTGGGAGCAATGTTTCTAATATTTATGAGAAAATATGGAAGTTAGTCAAATCCAATTCTGAAGTATTCCCTTTTAGTTCGCAAAAAAGATTGTTCCATTTCTGTAAAAATCCAGAAAAGTTCTCAGCTCTTTCTAAAACTACTAGAATGAACCTATCATTCCTCCTAAAAGATCTTGAAAAGTATCACGCTTTCCTTAACCATAATCAAAGAATTATGGATGAAATTGTCTTCAAAATTTATGGTATTACGCAAAAACAGTGGGAAAAATTACTATAAACGTACTGAATTCTATTTACGTCTTTTTCGTGATTTTTTTCTCTTTTTCTTCTTTGTTGGTTTTTTGATCACCTGTTCTTCGCTTTCCAGCTGAATAATTTCAGATAAATCCTTCGCCACTTCTTCTCTAATGTCTTTCGAAGTTACCTGTTCTGTACTTGGTAGTTCGTGATTTTCTGGAATGTCATTGGATTTTATCTCTTGTCGAATATCTTTCGACGCTTGACGTAATACAGCTTTTATTTCAGACACATCTGGTGACTCATCAAAATCCAAATCAACATCAGTAGTCGTTAAATCTTCTTCGTCCACTTCTCTCCTGAATAATCCAAAATCTTGGATGGATTCGTGCGCACGACGTAGTTCTTGCCTTAAAGCAGCAGCATCGACAGTTTCTTCAAGTTGTTTATCTGTAAGACGTAGTTGCTGCTCACCTATTACTTTCAGTCTTCCTTTGGGGATGTTCAATCCTGCACCAGAAACTAAAGCGTCTAAAACTGGTGTAAAATCTTCAAATATTCCCACATCTATTACTTCTTGGTTAATTTCTTCTGTAAAAACGTCTGAAAATCGAAGCGCAAGTAAATCCGTTAATTCATCAATGGGTTCGGTTTGCTCACTATCACAAATAACTGCTACAGTCATTTCTCCTATTCTACGGATATGAATAACTAATTCGTCTGTAGTAATTTTATCAAGCAATCTTCCAGTAACCTCAGCCAGCAAATCAACTATACCAGTTACCAGACCAGCAAAAATAGTATCAGGAAATTTTAATCCAGAATATGAGCGAGAAAGCAAGCAGGTACCAGCAGACGATATAAACCAAACATAATGCACCACAGGAGCTGCACTATCAACTTCATATCCTGCTACGGGAGATCCCATACGAACTGCATAAGTAATGTCATCAGCTGAAACAGTTTGAGCATTTCTTTCACCACTTCTGGCAACTGCTCCAGCAGCTATTTCTCTAGCTTTGTATGTGAGTAGTTTATTTAAAGCTACAGCGGCATTCTGTGATACACGTTTTATCCCTGTTTTTTTAATTATTCGTCTACATTCCGCAGTTGTAAAAGCTAAATGAATAAACTTTTGTTTCCTTTTGGGCATTATTAAGTGTATCTCCCGAGACAGAACATATTATGCTGTAAATCTTAAGTAAAAAGATTGGAAATATTGAAAGATGTAAGTATCTGATTGAAGGATGTATTCATGGATTTAAAAGCTTAATTTTATATGCTTTTATTCAGAAAAACCAAGTTTGATTTTGCTACAGGTAATCAGCAGCAATCCGATATTAAAAATGTACAAAAATTGGGTAGGACAGATAGTGCAAGCCCCGTCAGTAAAATCTTTCAATTATAATTATGAAGAACTAGGTTTTTGTGCAGGTTTGGAGATACATGCACAATTACAGTCTGAACGAAAATTATTTTGCCATTGTCCTGCAGTTCTGGTACCTTCTACAGCTCGTAGTGACTTTCATTTTGAGCGATACTTCCGACCTGTACTTGGTGAACTTGGAGATTTCGATGCTGGGATGCTGGTAGAGTTTGAAAAGCAATATCGTGTAATTTATGAAACTTTTGGAGATAATATTTGTACGTATGAGATGGATGAGACACCTCCTTTCCCACCGTGTCATAATATCATAACCAAAGGATTTTTACTTGCAAGGTTCTTAAATTGTGAATCTCCAGTAAATGAAGTGATATTTAACAGAAAGCAATACTTGGATGGCTCTATCACAACAGGTTTTCAGCGTACAACAATTATTGCTCGTGATGGATTCATAAATTTCCAAGACAAAAAAATTAGGATTAATAACGTATTAATAGAAGAGGATGCTGCACGAAGAGTAAATTTCCATGATAGAGCGTCTCGTACTGTTTATTATAATCTTGATCGGTTAGGAATTCCTTTAACAGAAATTATTACGAATCATTTAGATTGTCACGATCCTTTTGCTTTACAGAATATAGGATTACTGCTTGGCCTGGGAATTAGAGTGTTGGGGATTGCACGAAGAGGGATTGGGTCTGTTCGTCAAGATGTTAACATTTCAATAACTGGTGGAGCACGAGTTGAATTAAAAGGAATTCAGGACATAAATGATCTACCTCAATACTGTGATCATGAGGTTACTCGCCAATTGGCGCTACTTGATCTTATGAGAGAATTAAAAGATAGAGGAATCAAAAAATCTGATTTCCAAGCGAATTATATTGATGTCTCTTCTGCGATTACTAATCTCGGTGAGAATGAAGTAGCTTTAGCTGTTAGATTACCTAAATGTAAAGGTATATTCTTGATAGACGTGCAACCGGGAAAGCTATTTTCTGAAGAACTTTTTGATCGGATAGAATTAATCACAGGATTGTCAATGGACAAAATGAGCCAATCTGACACTCCTCAACAGTGGCTGAATAGCAACCGTGTCCGAGAAATACTTAATCTAAAAAATAATGACAGTTATGTCGTGATCCGTGGAACTCAAAAAAGTGTAATTCATGCATTATCAAGAACAGTTGAACGTATGAATAAGGCTCTGAACGGTGTACCAGAAGAAACAAGACGAATTAACCCTAACACCCACAATAGTGAATTTTTACGAGTCATCCATGGAAAAGATAGAATGTATTCCGATACTGATACTCCTCCTGTTTCTATTTCTTTAGATTACTCCGAACTGCTTCCCCCTAACATTATTCCTCCTTGGGATATATCCTCGAAATTTCCTATCTCAGTAAGGGAATTAATGTTCATTGAAAAAGTAAATTTCTATCCTGAGTTTTCATTTATCATTCAAAAATACCCAGAGGCCTGTAGAAAATTGTTAGGTTTAGTACAACAAGCTTCTCACTATATGAAAAAGCATCAGCTAAAGAAAGAAACGAATAGTCAGATCTACAGACAACTACTGACAGATTTGATAACAAACCAAATATCTAAAGATTTTCTGGAAGCAATTCTAATTGAAATTGGTAGCTCAGGTGTATATAGTAGAGAGACACGATTAATAGAGATAACAAATATAGACGATGATATGTACCGACGAATAAAAGTCGTAATTGCAGATTCAGAAAAGCAGTCCAATAATATTACCCTAGATAAGCTGTTTGGAATTCTAAAAGCGCATTTTCCTATGTTAACTAGCGAGCAAATTCTTTCCACCCTTCTCAAAGAAGGAAAAATCGGTGATCAGTAATATGGACGAAGATAATGATACTTTACCTGGATATAAAGGTAAAATACGTGAAATCTTGGCGATAGAGAAAATAAAGGTATGGTCTGAAATTGTTGTTACAAAAGAAAATGGAGCCCATTTTCAGGGAATATTATTACCTCGATCAGCTTTTACCGCTCCCAATTTTATAACTTTGAGAGTGTTGGATACTGGATATAATATCGGAGTAGAAATTACCGATAAAACAATTTTTCAACTTCTTGGCTATTCAAAAGGTAATTATAAGTTACCTGCTATAAATGTGAAGCGTAAGGAATCTCTTCCCGATGTAGTTCTACTAGGTACTGGTGGCACGGTAGCTAGTCGACTAGATTATCGAACTGGCGCTGTACTCCCAGCTTTTACTCCTGAAGAATTATTTGCTGCAGTTCCTGAAATTCAATCTCGTGTCAATTTAACTCCACGAACTCTTTTTGAAATTCTTTCTGAAAATTTCAAGCCTGAATTTTGGGTTAAGACTGCTGAAGAAATAGCAAAGGAAGTGGACAGCGGGGCTGATGGAATCATAATTGGACATGGGACAGATACTATGGCCTATACTGGGTCAGCACTATCGTACTTTTTGCATAATCTACCTATTCCAGTGATAATACTGGGTTCTCAACGATCCTCAGATCGTCCGTCTAGTGACGCTGCAATCAATTTGTTAAACGCAACAACAGTTGCTGGTTATGCGGACATAGGTGAAGTATTAATTTCTATGATGGGTTCAACTAGCCATAAAGCGGATTATTTACATCGTCCAACTCGTGTTAGAAAGATGCATAGTAGTAGACGAGATACTTTTCGTAGTTTGTCAGTTCCTCCTGTCGGTAAAATTGATTGGCAAACTCAAGAAATTTCATACTTTTCCCCTGTCAAATGTCGAGCAAAACATGAGGATTTCCGTTTAGATACGCGAATCGATGAAAAAGTGGCTATCTTATACTTCTATCCAGGTATGAATCCTGACTTACTCCATTCAGTAATAGATTTAGGATATCATGGAGTAGTTATGATAGGGACTGGTCTTGGTCATGTAAGTTCGGACTTCTATCCAGTATTAGAAAGAGCGCAAGAAGAATGTATTCCGATCGTAATGGTCGTTCAACCTCTCTATGGATTTGCTCATTTACGTGTGTATGAAACAGGAAGAGAAATGTTAGCTCGGGGTGTTATTGAAGGAGGAAATATGCTGCCTGAGGCAGCCTACCCTAAATTGGCGTATGTTTTGGGACATACCGGTTTCCCTCCGTCAAGTCTCGAAGAAGTAAAGACCCTAATGCAGACAAATTTCATTGGAGAAATTACTAATCGTGAAACTCGATTCGGTTTTAGTTTATTGCAGGGTATTGAACCTGGTATCGAATCATTATTTGAATCTATCTAGTCCTTAAAGAAAAAAAGGGGTTGTTAACTATCTATTGAATATTAGCCAAATATAGACATTTATAGACAAATAGGAAAAGTAAGTTATAAGGGGAAAAGGGAAACAAAAAGCAAGGCAACAAAGGAGGAGCGAGTAGAGACTAAAATATTGAATTGATAGAGGAATAAGCGAATCTCATGAGATGATAGTTCCAACGATGAACTAGTTAGTCTTTTAATATCAAAATAACGGAAAATTAGCAATTTTGATTTAGATCACGTGGCCTAGTAGGTTTATAAGCAGAAAAACGAGTAATCAATCCGTATTGCTATGTTATGATCGAGGGTACTAGTTAGGATGGTCAGGGATGCTCAGGACGCGAGGATACAAGTATGAATTATGTGTAAATAACAAAGAACGGACGCTTCTGACCAAATGTGCAGGTATATCGCGATTTACCTGGAACTGGGGATTGGCCAATCGAAAAAACCGTTATCGAACGCAAACAGGTGAAGCTCGTTATACCGATGCTATGAAACAACATAAAGAACTAAACAACTTGAAACACACTGATTTTCCCTGGATGTATGAGGTCTCGAAATGTGTCCCGCAAGAGGCACTCCGCGACTTAGATCGTGGCTATCAGAATTTCTTCACCAATCATCAACAAAGAAAAAAGAACCAAACCACCCGCTATGTCGGATTGCCCAAGTTCAAGAAAAAAGGAAAGTGCAAGGACAGCTTTCGATTGACAGGAGTGGTTCGCCTTTTTCCAGAGGTAAAACAGGTGCAATTGCCTCGTTTGGGGAAACTACGTCTAAAAGAAATATCAAATTTACCTGTATCGACACGGATACTGAGTGCCACGGTCTCTCGGACTGCGGATCGCTGGTATGTTGCTCTTACCGTGAAAGAGGTGCAAATTGATCGTGAACCCAACGGTGGACCACTCGTTGCGTTGGATAAAGGATTATCTGTCTTTGCAGCCTTATCTTCTGGAATACCAATCGTACGACCTAAATTTCTCCTCCGTCAAGCTCGGAAACAGTGTCGCTTAGCGAAAGCTCATTCACGGAAAGAGAAAGGCTCAAATAATAAACAGAAATCAGCCCTCCGTTTAGCGCGATTTTATCGTCGAATTACTAACCAACGGCATAATTTTTTGCATCAAACCTCCACCTATCTCGCTAAAAACCACAGTGTGATAGTTACCGAGGATTTATATGTCAAAGGATTAATGCAAAATAAAAAGCTGAGTAAATATTGGGCCGATCTTTCACATGGTATGTTTCAGAGGTTATTAAAATATAAGGCGCCTTTATATGGTTCCATGGTGATTGAGATCGATCGCTGGTTTCCTTCCTCGAAATTATGCTCGAATTGCCTTTATTACCGTCGTGATCTGACGTTAGCTGATCGAATTTTTCATTGCCCGTTATGCGGGTTGGTATTAGATCGTGATCAGAATGCTGCACTTAATGTTGCCAATTATTATTCTATCTATCAGTTCCTACTCTTTCCGGTCGCCGAGAGTTCCGCGGAGACCTTAAATGCCTGTGGAGAGGTGGCAAGACCTGCATTTCAGCAGGCTCGCGTCGTTGAATCAGGAAGAACAGCTCCAAAGACTGTTTGTAATAATTTTTCCTAATTATTTTTACCAGTCCTATTTGGGTAAGTCTTTCAGAACGGTATTAATACAACAAAGATAACACATTAAGTTCAGGTGTTTTTGGCCTGAAATCAGAATAGATCGCGCTCAATATCTACATTTGAAATGGATATTAGAGGTCGTAAATCGTAATGTGAGATTTATTCTTTTAAAGATTTAACAATTTCTTCTTTGAGTTCTTCCATACCACGACCCGAAAGAAAGGGAATACCACCCAAAATCGTTACTTTATCATTACCGACAACGCGTCTTCCCTCGATTGTTGTTTCACCAGAAACCATTGTTGTAGAAACAATTAAATCATATTTTTGGTAGTTAACTTTTGATTTAACTTCAAAAGCTTTGCACTGAACTACCTTTCCTGGAATTTTATTAGCTTTCATTATCTCTTTCACTTTTGAGGCTACAACAGTCGCAGTTGCGATTGCTGTCCCACATGCTACTAATACAAGTTTTGCCATTAAGAATCCTCACTTATTAACTTTAGAATTTGATTACATTTTAATCTCTTACGTTGTTTAAAATTATATAAATCGCTTAAAAATCGAATGGAAAAAAAAAAGGGGGGAAGAAGTTACGTAGCTGATATTATTACGCAACAGCTGTATCCTGGAGTTTCTCTTCTGAGATCTTCGTTGGTTCGTTTCTTAGATAGTACCATAATAGGATGTAACCAACCCACCATGCGACATCTATAGCAAACCAAATCCAATAACCACCAGTTGTAAAGATAGCAGTCCATTCTGCCATTTGGAAGAATGGGAAAATCAAAAGAATAAGCATCCAATGGACCGCATTACTTCCAGCATCTAGAGATGTGATTGTCAGGCCTGTTTCACCAAAGTAGAAACCTGTTAAATCGAAGCCTGCAGTGGTTCCAGCAACAGTCATCAGAGGTGCCATTATTCCAGCAGTGTACAATATGACGACAAGTTGAATTGTACCAGATATAACACCGCGAACAAGATTACCCTTGGAGGGCATAATGGCCAATACTGAATAGAAAACCATACCTGCTAGGTCTGCATAAGGTAATACAATCATTCCAAATGGTGTTGGGAGGTTACTAAGTATAACCGCCATGAAAATTGAAATTGGAATCATTATAAGAGCTACAGCAATTACAGCTGGATATCCTATGATAATAGCCATATCCATTCCAATGATGAACTCACGTCCAGGATATTTTTGTGTAATGTAATCCCGAATGCCTTCGGATAGAGGTATGAGCCCTTCCATAAGAACAGCGACCATTTTGGGTATTAAATACATAACAGCTGCTGATGTCATGGCTACATTTGCAACCAATAACAGAAAACCTTCTGGTCCCCAGAAATCAGTATCAATCAATGGATAGTACCCGAGAGTACCAATAAATGCTCCAATAACTAAACCAATGAAGATTGGTTCACCGATTAGACCAAGTTTTTCTTGAACTGATTCGGGATCGGCCTTGATAGACCCGATGAAGGGGATCTTTCGCAAGACCTTGTCAATACCAAACGCGTATGGTGCCATCATCGCATTTCCGTGAGGTAACGAGATTCCTGGTAAATTAAAGTTTTCAGGATCAGCCATACAAGGTGCAATCCAGTCTGATATCTTGAAAGCCATGATTGCGTGTATAGCTGCAAATAGCATTGCTAACACGTATGCTGGAAATTCACCTAGAGAGTTTTGAGTTACTACGTATGTGAGAGCGGCAGTAAATCCAAACGCCCAATAGTTCCATAGATCTACATCTAATGTCATAGTGCCGATTTTAAATGTCTTACCTATGACAGTAACTGTTCTATTTCCTAATGCTAACATTATTAGGTTTACTATGAAACATACAACGATAACACCGAAAGCTGTCGGCATAGCCCACGTAATACTGCTTGCGAGACCCCATCCAACATCGATTGCTGTCAGTTTAACTCCAGTATTTTCGACAAAAGCGAAAGCTGCTGGACCAACTGTTTCCATAAACACATCAAATGCGAAAGTGAAGATACCGATGAAGCCGATTCCAATAAGGATACCACTTCTGACGGATTTTGAGAGGCTTTGTCTAAAAATAAGCCCCAGTATGATAATAATTATGGGAAACATAATGATAGGTCCGGCATTAAACAACCACTCAATTGGACCTTGTAACAGCTCATTTATACTATCAACAAGATCATTTTGCATTATTGCCAATATTATTCACCGTATATGTTTTTTGAATGAAATTTGAGATTGTTTTCTCTCAAATCACAAGTCTCGGTTTAGTAAATCACTCATATATAAACATATCTGTTTAAAACATGGAAAAAAGGCTGTACCGATTGCCATTTAGTATAAAAATAATCGAGAAAAGTGTTTACGTTGTATTACAGCGAAATATTAGAATACAGACAAAAAATTCGATTTTAAAAGAAGTAATAAAAATAGGCCTTTTTTCTTTTATAAGATTATTGCTGCTTATTGTATGTTGGTTACTTATAAAAAAAGGAATTTTATGTGAACCCTCCTTCTTTCATGATTTGTATAGAGGAGCTTGAAGCTATTCTACTTGCACCATTCTCAATTAATACAACAGCATCTTCATAATGACGGATACCCCCCGCCGCTTTTACTTTAATTCTTTTGCCAACAGCTGTATATAACAGTTTAATATCATGAATACTTGCTCCTGAAGGAGCATATCCAGTGCTCGTTTTAACAAATGCAGCACCTGCATCAGCTACGATAACAGCCGCTTTTTCTTTTAAGTCGTCAGTTAAATAGGCAGTTTCAATAATTACCTTTACTTCCCTATCATTCGCAGCTTTCACCACTCCCTCTATGTCTTTTTTCACAAATTCCCACTTTTCCTCTCGAATGGCACCTATATTTGCGACCATATCAATTTCTGTGGCTCCTTTCTTCATACAATTCTCCGTTATTAAAGCTTTTAACTCTGGAGTAATCGCACCAAATGGAAAAGCTATACAGGGATTGACATGGATATCCTCACCGCGTAATTCTCTTGCTGCAATGTCAGTGTAAACAGGATTTACCGAAAGAGCAGCAAATTTCCATACTAATGCTTCATTTGCCATTCTAATAATATCATTTTCACCAAAGTGAGGTTTTAAAGCCGAGTGATCTATATATTTTGCAAATTTCTCTTTTGTGAATTTCATATACATCCTAACTTTTTTTTACTTTTTATACCAATTCAAAATCTTATCCACAGCAACCACAATAGAATCTAGATCGGGATTTGTTAATCTTGGTCCACACCCTGTTAGCCAAAGTGCTCGATCCGAGTAAATTTTTGCTTCTGGGCACATTAGAGAATAATCAATATTTTTCGGACCGTTATAGTAATGGCAATCCCAAGGACAGCTAGTATTGCCATACACTTGCTTAGTAGAATAGAACGGTTGAAGATTATCAGGATTAACAGGTGCTGCAACGCCTATTCCTTCAGCCTGAATTGCTTTTAGAATTTCATCTTTTGAATCTGTAAACTTATCTAAATCCAATAAAACGGTAAATTTCCACCAAACACCCCGTCCCCATTCCGGTTCCTCCGGTAAATTTAATCCTTGAATATTTAAAGAGCTTAATTGTTTCCGAAGGTAATCTGCGTTGGCACGACGCTTTTTAATAACCTCTTCTACTCTTTTAATTTGTGCAACTCCCAGAGCGCCCATCATTTCTGTCATACGATAATTATAGCCAAGTCCATCGAAATAATCTCCCTTTCCAGGGACTTTGGCAAAACTTGCATAGTGTCCTGCAACTTGAGCGAGGTTTTCGTCATCAGTAACCAGAAAGCCTCCCTCACCTGTTGTAATAATCTTATTCCAGACTGTTGAAAAACTACCAAAACTTCCGAATAATCCAACCTTTTTTCCTTTATAGGTAGCACCAAAAGCTTCAGCAGCGTCTTCTACAATTGGAATTCCTTTTTCTTCTCCCAACTCGAGAAGTGGATCTAAATCTGCAGGTAATCCCCATGGATGAACTACGCATATGGCTTTGGTTCTGGGAGTAATTTTACTGCGTACATCCTCGACATCAATAAAACCATAAACAGGATCTACATCTGCATATATTGGTACAGCGTTCTGGTATAAACTTGGGGTTCCACTGGATATCCATCCAAGCGGTGAACATATTACTTCGTCACCTGGCCCGACTCCAAGCGCAATTAGGGCTAAATGCATCGTCGATGTTCCATTATTAGCCATAACAATATTACCACTTCCTAAATAGTCTTTAACAAGTTTTCCGAATTGATTAGCCCATGTTCCGTGTGTTTGCACCAAATCACGTGATTTTAAGACCGCAAGAACATTTTTGGCTTCTTCATCACCGATATCCACGTCAAAAAGTGGCAAAACATTCTCTCTAGTCCGTTTTCCCCCATTTATAGCTGGTTTTTCCAAAAACCTTACCTTACCCGATTGTCAAAGAATTATCTTTCAAACCACATAGAAATGGTTTAGTAATTATGGTAACACAAAAACTGTTTTCTTTGTTCACTCTCTGAAAATCCAATCTGGAGAATGTTTTGTCCATCCCTACAGGAAAGAATTTTACCTCAATATTTCTTTTGTGTGCATCGAAAAATAGCGAAATCAAGTGAGTTCAGATTCCAAATATTGTTTTGCATCATATTCATGTAAAGCATTGAATCCTCGTGTTACGATATCTGTGAGATAGCAAACTTGATCTGCTTGTTCAAGTAAACTCGATAGTAATCGTGCAAGAAACCATGTAGGCTCATCTGCCGCTTCTTCAGAGATAATCGCTAACAATGGTTGTACCTGGTACTTTTTAGTCTTTACTTCCTTGACTGTAATGGCCGCTTTTTCTGTGTCTTTATTCAAAAACGCCTCAATTGCAGTATCAAGTAATTCAATGAGTTTTTCAGCAATTTCCCTGACCATAGATTCAGTTTCTGTAGTTAAAAACGATTTTTGAAATTTTCCAATCCTTTCTGCTAGCTCTTTGCAGGATCGTCCTAGTACTTCTCCTTGATAAGCGACTATCTGGTAATTTAATCCCTCAAACGGATACAAACTTTCATTAATTTCTTCTAGTGGATCCTCAAACGATTTTTGTAGCAATCGAACAATGAAATAATAAACTCGGTCTATTTCAGAGTATCTTTTGACGATTTTTTCCCGTTTCTCACCATCTCCAGAAAAAATTGCGCTAATCGCATCATCTAACATACTGAAAGATAAAGCGTAGATTTTTCTTACCAAAGTTTGCAAATCTAGTACTGATGTAGCAATAAATTGAATTTCTAATTGATTTGGGGATTCACGAATTATTTCCAAACCAATCTGATGTCGTATTTCCTCTCGTATCTTATCTGGATCTTTAATTTTTTTACCTTCGCTGGGATATACTACCATTGTATCAAAGCCCGTGATATATCGACTGAGTAGCTCTAACTCAATACTTTCGGATTCTGGAATTGTTGTGGTCTTTCTAGGAGTTAAGCGGGGGTTTCGGGGATATAAAAGTAAGTACGTTTCATTTTCAATACGGATACCTATTTCATCCTTAGCTTCCAGCCCATTTCGCTCAATCCACTCTCTTGGGAGACTAACTAGATAAGTTCTAGCTCCTGTCAGTTGTAAACTACGTGTAATATCTTTTGGCATTAAATAAGTCATCTCATATACAATGAATGCTGGGAATTCTATTAAAGGAAACATTTAACGGCAATTTTTGAGTAGTAAATGCAATTTACTCGTAATCCCGAAAAGGGCCTATATACTAATTTAGTATTTCTCCCAAAGTAATCAATATCTCTCTAAAAATAATTAGAGCAAATAAAAGTAATATTAGTGTTGTCCCCTTAGTAATAATTGAAAAGAATTTTGGATGTGGAAATTTTCCAATCACAGTCAATGTGGTACTAAAAGAAAGCACCCACAAAAATACTCCCGATATGAACATCGCTACAACGATAAGTCTTGAAAATAAATCTGGTAAGCTAAAATCGCTAAATAGAATTATAGTTCCAGCTGAGGTCCACCATAGATATGACCAAGGCGAGGTTACAACGATAGAAAGTCCAGTGAAATACTTCTTAAGTAATTGAGTCGATTTGACTTGTTTCAAAGTCTCCTCAGATTGAAAATTTGAATTAAAAGAATTAGAATAATCTATTGGTGCTTTAAATAGAGTAGAAACCCCTAAATAGCTTAAAATAATCAAATTTATTGCAAATAATAATAACTTAATCCATTGATTACTAAAAAACGTTTCTAGCACTTCTCCGCCGATAGATAAAGCTGAAAGTGCTATAATAAAATCTCCGGTCATTGCACCCACCCCTAAAATGATTGTTGAAAACCATGCAGCCTTACGCGTTATTGATGTATTAAGACCATTTTTTATCAGCTCTAAGTTAATCGGGCCTAGAGGAGCAGCTAATGTTACCCCTAAAAATGCAGTAATTATCCAAATACCAAGGATTTCACTGATATTCACTTTATTCGGTTCCTTTCTCATTCTATTTTTGTTTCTGAAACCTTCATCTGATCAAAGGAGAGAATAATATAAAAATGGGTAATTTACGAAAATTAATATATTCTTCTCATCAGGCAAATAATGTTGAGAAATTCATTCTACGAGGATATTCCTGATGGATTTGACTTATGATATTATTGCATTAGGTATTTTTGTCATATGCATACTTATTTATAGTATTATGATCATCTATGGACTTCGACATCCTACTACTTCAAGAAAAGGATCATTAAATCTTATTTATGAGTACTACGTGGATGAAAGAGTAAAAGAATCTCCTTTAATAGCTGTACAAGCGATAAGAAATATAATCATGGCAAATACAGCTTTTATTTCTTCATTATTAGTTCTACTAGGATTGTTACTCGCCTTTTACCAACTAATTTTCTCTGTCGAGATGATCCCAGGAAGTGATATTTCACTTGGATTTATTCAGATGGTTGTAATGGTGATAATAATCGTCTTTTGCCTTTTTAATTTTGTTTTAGCCATCCGAATGCTAGTCCGATTTACTCTTTTAATTTCGGCCAATCCAGAAAAAATTGAATTTTGTGGAATGACTGGCCTTCAGTTCACAAAAGATACAATGATAAGTGCCCAGAATCATTGGTCTTTTGGCCTTCGTGGACTATTTTACTTGATAACAGTTTTAGCTTGGCTAGCTCATCCGATTTTATTCCTTATTGGAGCTATTGGTGTCACAACATACTTGATTTTCTTTGAGGATATTTATGATTCCCATCTCACAGAAAACACATGTGAAGATGAGAATTTGCATGCTGAATAAGTAAATTATGTTGTTTAGAAGAAAAATTATTTCTTTTAGGAAGAAGGATTAGGTTGTGGCGGGAGAATTGGCTTTCTTTTTCTATTCGTAATTGGTTGGATAATACGACCAATGAAATCTAATCCTCCGAGATAAATCATAGATGGGTTCTCGATTAAACGTCTTCTTAAGTACGCAATTGCACATTTCCATTCGATTGTAAATGGAACATATAAGCGAACAGTGTACCCTCTTCTTATCAATTCAGTTTGAATCCGTTGCCTGGGGACACCAAGGAGAAATTGGAATTCGGCATCATCTTTTCCTTGTCCTCGCTCTTCTATTTGCTTAAGAGCTTCAACAATGCACTTATGGTCATGAGTAGCCACATCAACTTTATGCTGATTATCTAACAATAATCCTGTATATTCTACTAATTTTTTCTTCATTTCACGCTTTTTAACGTGTGCAATACTTTTATCCTCATTATAAACACCAATACACATACGTACTCGAGCATTAAAGCCTGTTAAATTTAGTATATCATCTTTAGTCCTGTGCAGTCGACTTTGTAACACGGTTCCAAACTCATATTTAGGTTTCAAAGTCTTATACAACTCGAGTGTTATATCAGTATAAGTAGAATCTTCCATATCTAAGGTAACAATGACTTTTTCTTCTTCTGCACGTTTTAGAATATTCTCTAGATTATCAAGACATAGGTTCTTATCAATATCTATTCCAAGACTGGTAGGTTTTATAGAGACATGCTTTGGAAAGGATTCTCCATGTAGTTTTTCAATGAGTGATAGGTATATTTGAACAATTTTGTCAACGTCCTCCCGATTCGTAACCTCCTCACCAAGCATGTCAATAGTTGAGGCGATTTTTTGTTCTTCCCAAAGCTCTCGAGCTTTTTTAATTCCACAATCAATACCTACTCCAGCGACATATGCTCGAGCAAAGAATTTAACCATAAATGAAGGAAAGAGATTGACTAAGAAGGATTTCATAGTGAGTTCATTCCAATTTCTTTTGATTTAGCGTTTAATACATGATCAATATTGTCGGATAATTATTCAGACTCATTCTCACTTATCTCTCGCTCTCTCTGAAACCCTTTAAAGAGTTTACCCCATTCAAATCCTAAAGAATGAGGTGATGAACTAGGTAGAACCAAGTAGCTAGCTCTCATCTCGGAATTCTTCTATTTGAGAATTTTTTTTCTCCGTATTACTACAATAAGGGTACTAGTTAGGACGAGCATAAGAATTGAAACACTAAAAGAAGCATTTGAAGTAGTTGAATCAGGAATGCTATTGCTTGTTAGAGTTATGGCTTCTCCTGTATTTAAAGAAACACGGAGAGTATCAACCTGTCTTACCCAGTATTTGCTAATTGTAAGAATACTTTGATTGTTCTCACCAATAAATACTATTCTGAGAGGACCATCGTCATCTGATAATGCAGTATTGTTTTCCTCGTATGCTAGTACGGGAATGACTTTTATTGAGAGAGTATTATTATCTTCATCAAACCCTCTTAGTCCTCCTTCTACTTCATCACGAGTGAAGTTTCTACTGTACAAATCAGCAGCTATAACACTGAGATTATAGTCTAAATCACCTAAAATTGATGATAGAAACAATGGAATATGAATTCCCTTCCATATAGATCCAGTAATAATAATACCAGTTGATTTTTCGTAGCCTCCATATCCAGTTACCGTTGGTAAGACTTGTTTTATTTCAGCCTCGGTAAGTACACCAGTTACATTACCCGTTAAAGTGAGTTGCATGGTTGTAAGTGAAGCTGGAATTATTGATAGATTGCTACTAAATAAAACTAAACCTGTTAGTACAATAATAGTCGTTGATTTTGATACTTTGTTGAATTTCATGACTATATTTGTCAGACAACTCTTTAAAAAGAGTTCTGGACAGGATGAATCACACATCCGCTATCCGGCAGGTTAGCAACATGAGAATGTATGCTTTCCGTGGGGACTACTTGGGAGGGATTGAGACAACGCTGAAGAATATTACATGCTGCATTATAATCAGCATTCAGATGAACCCCACACCGTAGACAGGAAAAGGAACCACGGGATTTTCGATTCTTTTTTTCCGTGTGACTACATTTACTACATTGCTGGGAGGTGTACGCCTCTTTCACGCGAACTACTGTCATACCAACAAGTTTCGCCTTATATTCAAGCATCTGAACCAACTGCAAGAAGGGAAGTTGGACAAACGATTGGTTTGTGCGTTTTCCGAGGTTGCACTGATGTTTCCATCCTGCATTATACCCAATGACTAAGGTTTCAATATTGTGTGTTAAACAATAAGTGATGAGGCGCCGTGTGGTTTGATGGAAGAAATCTCGGAGTTTGTTCGTCCGTACCCGATGGAGGCGCAGAATGCGCTGAGTAATCAGCGGGTGGTTGCAGAGAGAAGCCCTGGATCGATAGTGTGCCAGCTGCTTATTATACCACTGATTTATGGTCTTCACAATCCCGCCTTTGACGAGTAAGCCGTCTGACGTAGTTACGAGGTTGGTAAGCCCGAGATCAATTCCCATAGCACGGGAGGGAAAATCAGAGGAAGGAAAAGGGTGCACCTGCACTTCATAAATTAGTTCGACCACAAAACGGTCATAAAAGGGGACTAGCCGCGCCCCCACACATGTTTCCGCTGTCAAGGGAAGAGCGCCTACTGGAAAGGCTGGAAAGCCGCGGATCATGAGATTCCGGGCAAATAATATTCGATTATTGCGGATACGAACGCGGGGCCGAGGAAAGCTCAGCATATGCCGCCCATTCTTGGGTTTATAGTGCGGGGTTCGGGGCCGGTTTTGAAACTTAGTGGAATCTTTTTTCCAGGCCTTCAAGGCGTTAAAAAAGCCGCGCCAGACCTGTTCTATCTGGCGTAAGACTTGCTGGGGTAAATAGCTATCCGAGATGGCTTTTAATTCGAGATAGACGGGTTCGTGCTTGAGCCGATGATAGAGCGCCGTATACTGGAGCCATTTCCCTGTCTGGAAGAATTCTTGCCGGACCTCATAGGTCGCGCGATTGTAGAGATTTTTGGCACAGGTACACAAATCAGTAAATATGGGCCGTGGTTTCATTTGCATGCGGATCGATAACTGGGGTTGAGGGTGTTTCTTGGTGCGCATTCCTACCCCTTTCTAGCATATTCCCTCTTATAAGCATGTAACAGAGAGAGAGCGGCGAAAATGACGAATACGACGAAATTGACCATTTTTCTCTGTTCAGGCCTAATAAATGCTAGTTGTCAGACAAATTTGATCATGTTTAACTGATACAAATACTGCGTTTTATAAATTATAATGTATGAATGATTCGTAAGTCCAATTTTTACGGGTTTTATTCGTATTGTAAAATATGGGATTTATAGAATTCAGCCAAATAGGTTGGAATTTCCTCCTCTTTAAATTGGTTTGCAAGTCTCTCTGCAATGGAGGAAGAATATTTTCTCCCTATATTGTATTTTATTACAATTTCACGCGTAATAGTCTTATCTGATAACCCATGATTACGCTTTTGATGAATGAATTGATTGATTTCGGCTAAAGAAGGACTAGGTCTTTCTTTTTGTCTGATTATGCCAACAAAAACCCTTGGATTGTTAAGAAAGAGTGATTCGATACACTCCTCTTGCAAAGAAAAGAAATCACCATCCTTTTGGAAAACATCTTGCCAGTTTTGTTTAACTTTTTCATAAGATTTGGTGCTAACAATGTCCCCATCAGTAATTGCGAGAGCTCTACTTCGAACAAATTTACTTTTCAACAATTCGATTGATAAGACATATTTCATATTTGTCCATCCTCCGACCCCAACATACGAAACACGTACTTTTGATAATTCAGGATAGATATGACATATTTTATCTTCGAATACTCGAAATACTCGTGAGTCCGTTCTTCCTTCTACAAAAACAACGATGTCGGATCCTAGGGAGTCCGAGGGTCTAATCCCTAAAAGTTTAACAACCTTTCTCATGGATTTACGGCCCCGAATGCGTTCGATGTTGGTCCATCCATTCCTTAGCTCAACAAGATGAGCTTGTCCAATTAATAACCGTGAGGAATGAGTAGAAAAAAAGAATTGCCTAGTTTTAGCAAATGATTCCAATTTTCTTGCTAACTCTCTTTCTCCCCGCGGATGTAAAAAAAGGTCAGGATTATCAATGATAATTATCTGTCCGTTTACAGGATCCGTAGTTAATAAACTTGCAAGCGCAATCAATCTAATTGTCCCGCTTGAGATACGCCATAATGGACTAGAGAAACTACGTTCAATAGTAACATCAATCTGAGGTTTTCCATCAGGAGAGATTCCCCCAACTCGGAATACGAAATCTTGGTCAATTACATCCTTTAGGAATTTTTCTATGGAAGTGATAGATTGGTAGTCCTTCCCTTGGAGAACATTCAACAAATTAGCTCGTAGCACTTCGTATTCTAAATTCATATTATGAAATCGACGAATAAAAGTAGTCCCGAGCGCATCTCGGATCATAGGTACAGGTACGTTTACTGATTCGTATTTAATTATCTCATCTGATCGTAATCGAAGAAATAATGACTCTTCGAGGAATTCTAAAAAACTAGGATTTAAGGATAAATCAAAATCTAGGGATTTAATTTTCATTAAATCCACAATTGAACTCAAATCATCCAGAAATATATCGTAAACGTCAAATGGATTTATGATCTTGTATTTAAATGCAGTTTGGACAAAATTTTGTTTTAACGACTCATTTTCTTTCCATGGAAGCAATCCCTGATGTTGATCAAGAATGAAATTAAATTTTCCATGTGTATGATGAGTATCCAGGTATGATAATATGCTACGATCGAAATCTTCCTTCAAAGGAGTTGTATCTGCTTGAAATTGCCTTTGTTGACTATGAGTACGAATTTGAGGATCCCAGAAAACGGATATTCCATCTAGAATATTTGTTTTTCCTGAATTATGACTCCCAATAAAGCAGTTTAAATTTTTAAGATTTTCTAAGTTAAGAGCAGTAATACTACGGAAATTTTTCAGTTTCACAGTAGATAGGAACATAGTATCACAAAGGGGGATTAAGATCGGTACTGGATACTTCTTCTAATTCTTGTAGTGTAAGAGGACTGTATTTTTGTGCTATACTACTGAGTACTCTGCTTTACACATTAAAAAGTATTTCTAAAAAGGAGAATTTAAGAATCGATCAGCTTGTTGACCTACTAAAGATTATCTAACATAATCGGAGAATGATTCCTCTCCCCAAGAAAAAAAAAAGATATAAAAAAAAGGAGAATTACTAGTTATTTCATCAGTTACCAGATAAGGAATCACTATCATATGCCTTACTTCACTCGTGACGGTTATCAAGTATTTTATGAGGAAAGTGGGAAAGGTTCCCCGATTGTGTTTATACATGGGTATTTAGGTAGTTCTCGTTCTCATTGGGGGATGCAACTAGATGATCCGAAATTAAATTCAATTTATCATTTGATTGCTCCTGATTTACGCGGTTTTGCCAAGTCAAGTCTGGGGAAATTCGTTGAAAAAAACAAAACCGAGGATATTCTTAACGATATCCACTACTTGGTAACCGATGTTCTTAAGCTCAAAAGTAAACCTGTACTGATTGGCTATTCGGTTGGAGCTTCGCTATGCATTGAGTATTGTCTGCAGTATCCTGAGAACGTTCAAGGATTAGTGTTAGTCGGCCCTCGTCCATTTATTCATAAGACAACTCGCTCATGGAACTTCCTAGCAAAAGAAAAACGGACTGAGGAGAAGAAAAAATCTGCCAGCTCCCTCACATGGTCGATTGTTAAACGATTTCAAAAAGACATTACATACATCAGTACAGCAATCCAAAAAAGAAGAAATAAAGACTATCTACGTCAAATGACGGAAATTAAAGCCCCTATCTTAATGATCTATGGATTAAAGGATACTGTGACCCCTCAGATGGTCTTTAAGACGATTAGAGATCATCTACCTACTCATACCCAATATTATAGTTATGATGGAGATCATGGTATCGCTAATGAGCGTACGGATGAATTCAATACGTTACTACTTGATTTTTTGCAGAGTATTCCTGATTCTCAGTAAAATCCCTTGAATATTACGTTTTAGATTAAGCTCTTCTCCTGTAAGGCTTCTAAAAGTAACCAAGGATCATCAGTAAATATTCCATCGACTCCCAGCCCGATTAACCACTCCATTGTCGGTCGATCATTAATTGTCCAGACATGGACGGCAATATTCCCCATATGAGCATCTTTAATCAAAGAGGGAGTAACTATACGATTTCCATTATAGTGAACAGGAACCTGAAGTGCTAGATATTTTGGAGAGATTAGTCGATTTATTCGAAATTTATGGCGTAAAACAAAATTCTTTACCTCTTTAGGAGATGCAGCAGTTGGAACATTAGGTAAAAGTTTTCTAAATTTCACAATTTGCTCATGATGAAAAGATCCCACAAGAATACTACTCTCACGGCCGAATTCAGTAATTAATTCTGCTAATAAGCAAGGAGCTTCAGGTTCGGAGTTTTTTATGTCTAGATTGAAACGCACGTCTGGAAATATTCTAAATGCTTGCCGTAGCGTAACCACACGCCAATCTTTTCCCCGACAAGGAAAAGTTTTTCCTTCATCAAGAGTGAAACGATATCCTAAGTCAACCTTTTTTTCTAGCTGATCAAGAGTAAAATCAATCATGCGACCAGAGGCATTTGTAGTACGATCCAAAGTATCATCATGAAAAAGTATCAATTCTTGATCTTTGGTTAATCTGATATCTGTTTCAATAAAATCAATTTCCAATAAACTGGCATTTTTTAATGCCAATAAGGAGTTTTCTGGTGATACAGTTTGGTCACCTCGATGAGCCATGACAAATGGCCGAGATGGAGAGAGAAACGGGATGAAATCAGAAGTAACCATGAATTAAACTTTAATACCTCCCTTTTAAAATTTGACCTTATCCTTGATGTAAATTCGAATTCTCATTTTCATATGATTCTCAGAAGGAATTTTGAATTAGGGACAGATACTTTTCTTGTTCTATCGTGAAAGCTTGTTTACTAATGGCTTTAAATTGTTCATCGTTTGCAGATTGAATCTTTGAATGAATTTCCATTTCCTTTTTTTCCCAATTTGGCAATCTGGCTGGTTTTGTTTCTGATAATTGTGTATGAGCCCACCATATTGAGTTTTGGTCAGGAGAATTTGTTGCTGGCTGATAAGGCGTGAGTGAAGATATGGGAAAAGTAATTGGCTTGAACATACTCTTACATGGATGAGGTGTTCCAGTCATCCAATGGATATCGATTTCTAAAGAAAATAGCTGGGAAACCATGGATGCAGTACTCCTAAAACCTCCATGCATACAGATACCTGCTTCACAGTTCCGTAATAATTTCATTATAGTTAAAGGAGATATGTTTCCAGCCTTATCTTGTAATATTCTCCTTCCTATTCCTTCCCGAGAATATGGACTGCATTCTCTCCAGTTGATCTCAAATGCTTTAGCAAAATCAAAAGGTTTAGTTGTTTCAGAGAAGCCTTTCTCCCTTGCATAATCAACAAGTCCAGCTGCAGCTAAATCATAATCTGTCCTAATAGATAAATTGTTGGAAATGTTTCTTGTTGGTTCTTTAACTCGCTCTGCCACCCACCATTTTCCAGCTGTTTCTAATACCCAAGCTTCTGATCGATCCGCTAATAGAAATGAGTTATGATAATTTAAGGAGGAATCATTTTCTGCACATGCTCCTCCCTGACCATACCGTTCCAATAATTCGACAATGGTCTCTAGTGCATTACTAGCAGTTTGAGAACGTTCTAGAGCAAGTCTAAGTAAATCCATTCCTAAGAGAGCGGGTGGACCAAGTGGCTCACGAGTCCAAACAGCTTCATTACCAATAACAACTCCATGCTCATTTGCACCCATTTCTGCCCCAAACATCCAATAAGGTTGAGAAAGCAATACTGCATTCGTTTCTTCAACTTGTGGGATCTTAATATATGTACATTGAATCTCTGTCTCTTTATGCTCATCATGGGGGTAATAAGTAATATTCTGTATTTCAGAGTAGGGACGATCACTATTTTTACCGAATATTACCGAGCCGTCAGTAGTTGCTTGGGATAATGCTACAAAAGTATCACACATTGACCATCATTTTTTTCATACTCTTGATGGACTATTTTATCTTTCTTATTCATTCATAACTGTTGGAGATTCTGCTGCTAATTGTTCAACTTGGGAAAAGGATGTAAATAACCATGCATACATCAAAAGAAAGATCCCTAGCGTTGTAAAGATTCCAAGAATTAGCACTAAACCAAATAATTCTGCTAACAGTCCACCGAGGAGTATACCCACAGGTGCAGAAATTTGTGCAATAGTTCTACGGACAGAGTACACTCTTCCTAAAATATCCTTGGGAACAATCTTAGCCCAAATAGTTTCACTCGAAACATTGGCCAGAGGTAAAACAAAACCTGTGATGAGTAATCCTCCTCCTAATGCTACGAAATTTCCTATTGGGGCAAGCACCATCGCAAACATTCCCATATATCCTATGAATAAACCTGTAGCAACACCCTTTGCATTATTCTTAAAACCTTTCCAAAAGCTCATGAGGAGCGATCCTAGTAACATACCAATTTGTTGCATAACAAATACAAAAGCCAGGTCCTCCTCATTCCCAAGATGGATTTCTGATACTAAGATAGGAATCTGTGAGAAGACGGGAGAAAGGAAAAAATTGACAGCAGTAAAGACCGCTAATAATGCTAAAAGCCCATTAGTTGCCCTTACAAAAGAAACACCCTCATTAAATTCGCTTTTAAAAGAGGTTTTTTCCTCTGTTTGCTTTTTTTGACGTTTTACGCTAGGAATGGATATAAGAAAAGTTGGAATTACTGCTAATAAGAATGTTATAACATCTAACCAAAATAAATCTTGTAACGGCATGATTCCCAAGGCAAAAGCTCCAACAATGGGACCAATTACTTGGATGCCACCATTCACAAGAAAATTTATCCCATTTACTCGACTCAAATGCTCTTGTGGAACCATAATTGGGAGAAGCGTATCAACGGCTGCGGCATGGAATGCTCCAAATATCCCAAAAATTATACTTGTTCCAAAAATTATGGCTATTAATTCTTTGTCAGAGAAGTTTATTGCAATATTGAACTCTGGTATCGATAAACCAGCAAATGCCAAAATTAAAATTACAGTCAAAAATGCCTGCATGAAATCTACGAAAATAATGATTTTTTTTCTATCCCATCGATCTACGAATACTCCAGAGATGGGAGTCACAATTATAAATGGAGCAAAACCAAAAAAAGCAGCTAAGGCAAGGATTAATGGGCTTCCAGTCTGAACAGTAAGATACCAGATTATTCCAAATCTTACGATATTAGACCCAAGAATAGACACCCATTGGCCAGTAAGAAAGAAAAGATATCCTTTTAAGTGATTTAACGATTCAGAGAGAGTGCCATTTGACAAGAAAATTCCTCACACTATTTTGTGTTGCCATAAAATCATGTTGATGAAAAAATAATTCCGATATGTTCCTCTTTAGAGGGTAGGCGAAATGAAACCCGCACATATAAGTGTACAATTATATTGGCAATGTTCACCTATTCTGGGGGATAGATTAAAATTGATCTCACATATCAAGGACAAATTCAAGCAATGATTATCTTAAAAAATACATTTGGAGAGATTTAAATGACATTTTCGATAGTAGCATTTGATGAGAATACAGGGGATCTGGGAGTCGCAGTCCAAAGTAAGTTCATATGTGTCGGAGCTATCGTCCCATGGGCAAATGTAAATGTTGGTGCAATAGCTACCCAAGCAATGGCAAACATGAGTTATGGATCAAACGGATTAGACTTATTAAATTCAGGATTAGGAGCCAAGGAAGTTCTTCAGAAACTAATTAATGCTGATGAAGACAAAGAACATCGTCAGGTCGCGATTATCGATACGAAAGGAGGAGTAGACGCTTTTACAGGTAAAGAATGCTTTGAATGGGCTGGTCATATTGTCGGTGATTCTTATAGTGTACAGGGAAATATTCTCATAAGTGAAGAAACAGTAGAATCGATGGCCAAAGCCTATGAAACAACAAAAGCTGATTTATCGGATAAATTACTTGCCAGTCTTAGTGCCGGTGGAGCAGAAGGGATGGGCGATCGTCGTGGGAAACAATCCGCGTCACTCCTCGTTGTGCGTGAGGGGGGAAGTTATGGAGGGTATACCGACCGATTAGTCGATATACGCGTGGATGAACATGTTGAACCCATCAAGGAATTGCAGCGAATCTTTAATATTTATGACATGATTTTCTTGACAAGAGAAGATCCCGAGAATTTATTAAAGATAGATGGGGAAGTGGAATTAAATATAAAGTCAGTTTTAACGAATTTAGGTTATTTGAAAGCCTCCTCCAAGGATAAATGGGGCCAGTCTGAAAATGATGCTCTCGAGGCATGGTTTGGAATCAATAATTTTGAAAATAAATGGAGTCCAGAGTCCAAAATTTGGAAATCTGTCTATGACTTCCTGATCACTGAAAAGGGTACTCCAGCTATTTCTCTCAAAAAAATGTCCGAGTTATTTTAAAAACTTACCACTCTTGTGTTAAGTTATAATGCGTCCACCATTAGAAGTGACAAGAACGGTATGTTCTGCCTGACTTACTAACCCACCAGTTCGTTCAACCAATGGTCTGTATCCATGAAAGTTATCTCCGCTCAATACTGTTCCCAAGTCGGATGGAAATTTAATTTTTTGACCCTGCAAGTAACGAGCTGCACTTCGGAGTGAGAATGGAACCTTTTCATAGCGTTTAACGAGGAGTTTACCTATCGCTGTTTTCGGGTTTCCTCTTGCAGAGAAGATTAGAGGCGGACTTGGCGCATCTTCAACATAACCAGAATTCATTCCTTTACCATTTGTCGCAAAAGGTTCAATCGCTAAGATCATACCTGGTTTTAATTTGGCTCTTTTGGCAAATGGCATGGATATTACGCTTGGAATAGATAGTCCTGAATGTAAATGACCTTTTTCAAGTTCATGACCTGTTAAATTTGCGATAGGTTTGAACCCCAAAGCCTCAATTGTGTCTTGGACAGCAGCTCCAATTTCATTTACTCGTAAACCAGGTTTAATAATCTGAATTGCAGCTTGTAGAGCATCTTTTGAGGCCTTGATTAAACGAGAATGTTTACCATCAAGACTGAAAGTTCGGGCGGTATCAGAGAGCATACCATTAACATTCGCCCCAATATCAACTTTAACAAGAGCTTTTTTAGATAAAACCCTCGTTTCATTTATTGAGGCGGAATCATGAGCTGCACAATGATCAACTGAAATATTGGGTGGAAAAGCAAGATCAGCTTTTTTGGTGATATATAACTCAATCAAATCGTAGAGCTTAGCAATTTCTAAACCTGGTTGGATTATCTTTTCAATTTGATCTAATGTTAAATGGGCTATTTTACCAGCCAACTGTAAGTCGTGTAGCTCTACTTTGGACCAAGACATAAGATTTGCCCCAGATTAAGACAATGGATGGTTCTTCATATTTCATTCAAAATAGCTATGTTCTGATTTAAGACGGGAAGCTTTCTCACTGAATTGCTCTCAAGCACTAATAGAGGAAAACTTTATACTCCCAAGCTTATCATCAACTTTTTCACATTTTTTAGTTTAAAACCGAAGGTCAACCTATGCATACAGAACCTCATCCCGATTCAGATAAATCAGAATCGACAATAATCCCATTAAAATTAATTTTGCCGATTACTGCAATTGGCACTTTTATGTCGGCGATGGATGGTTCCATAGTTAATGTTTCATTAGTAACCATCGCGAATGCTTTGGACACAAATATGGAGGGGATACGTCTGATTGTTATTGCGTATTTATTAGTCATTTCTTGCTTTATCGGGATTGCTGGTATGCTAGGAGACAATTATGGACGTAAAATAGTGTTTCAGATTGGTATGGGATTATTCATTCTTGGTTCGGTATTATGTGCCGTATCAATCACTTTGGAAATGTTAGTTTTTGCTCGGGTCATTCAAGCTATAGGAGGGGCTGGACTAACTGCGAATGGGCTAGCGTTGGTTATTACGTACGTCGAACCATCAATACGAGGACGGGCAATCGGATTAAACTCATTAGTAGTTGCATCAGCGCTCTCATCCGGGCCTGTCTTGGGAGGTTTTCTTTCCGAATACATTGGTTGGACAAGTATTTTTCTAATCAATGTACCTATAGGGTTAGTCGGGATTCTTTTAGTACATCGACAAATCCCAGAAACACCTCGCAAACCAAATATAAAGATAGATTACATAGGAATGATATTTTTCATTATCACTGCATTCTCTTTTGTTGGTGGAGTTTTAATTATCTTTAAGGATAATTTAATTGGAGGATTTCTGATTATTACCGCGATATTCTTTGGAGTAGCATTCGTTTATTTGGAAATAAGAAATCCTAAGCCCATGATTTCAATAAAAATTATGAAGAATAGAACGATCTTAGCAGGTATATTTTCTTCTTTTCTCTGTTATATGGTCTATTACGGAATGGTTTTTCTCTTACCCTTCTTTTACCAAGAAGTCCAAATGTTTTCACAATCCCAAACAGGAATTCTTATGATTGTACCTCCGATTGCTATGGCAATTATGGGCCCTGTTGCTGGTTTATTTGCAGAAAAAATAGATATTCGGAAGTTAGCATCTTTTGGTGCATTTTTTCTCAGTTTTTTTGTCTTTCTTTTAGCTTTAACAATTAATTTGGAACTATATATCGTAGTTCCTTTAGTCGCTTTATCAGCTGGAGCATTAACTACATTTACAGTTTCTAATGGAACCTCTGTAATGAATGCTGCTCCAACAAAAGACGTAAGTGTGGTATCGGGTTTAATAGGTCTATCTCGTAATATTGGATTTACTCTGGGTACAACACTAACATCAGCGTTTTTTAGCTTGTTTTATTTGATGCATAATCCTGATGAAATTTCTAGTGGACTGATTTTCACTTCGAGCTATTATCAAAGCTTGGAGTCAACTTATTTAATTTTTGCTCTCTTTGCGTTGCTTGGGGCTGGTATCTCATTATTAAGAAAATCACATGACCCTATAGTAATGGAGGAGTGAAAGCCTCGCGTTCAGAATGATGTCACGAGTGAATACATCCGTTCTGATAGACTTACCCAAATTGGACGGTTAAGAATAATTAGGAAAAATTATTACAAACAGTCCTTGGAGCTGTTCTTCCTGATTCATCGACGCGTGCCTGCTGAAATGCAGGTCTTGCCACCTCTCCACAGGCATTTAGGGTCTCCGCAGAACTCTCGGCGACCGGAAAGAGTAGGAACTGATAGATAGTATAATAATTGGCTACATTGAACGCGGCATTCTGATCGCGATCTAATACCAACCCACATAACGGGCAATGAAAAATTCGATCAGCTAACGTCAGATCCCGACGGTAATACAGGCAATTCGAGCATAATTTCGAGGAAGGAAACCAGCGATCGATCACAATCACCTTAGAGCCATATAAAGGAGCCTTATACGCTAGGAAACGTTGAAATGTCCCATGTGAAAGATCGGCCCAATATTTACTAAGCTTTTTATTTTGCATTAATCCTTTGACATGTAAATCCTCAGTAACTATCACGCTGTGGTTTTTAGCCAGATAAGTTGAGGTTTGATGCAAAAAATTATGCCGTTGGTTGGTGATTCGCCGATAGAATCGCCCTAAGCGGAGGGTAGACTTCCGTTTATTATTTGAGCCTTTAAGTTTCCGCGAATGCGCCTTCGATAAGCGACGCTGTTTCCGAGCTTGCTGGAGGAGAAATTTAGGGCGTGCGATTGGATTTCCAGAAGATAAGGTTGCAAAGACAGATAATCCTTTATCCAACGCAACGAGTGGGCCCCCGTTTGGTTTCCGATCAGGTTGTTCCTCTTTCACGGTAAGAGCCACATACCAGCGATTTGCAGTCCGAGAAACCGTGACACTCAGTATTCGTGCCGACGAGAGTAAATTTGGTCTTTCTTTTAGCCGTAATTTACCCAAACGAGGTAATTGGATCTGTTTTACTTTTGGAACGAGATGAATTACTCCGGTTAATCGAAAGCTGTCCTTACACTTGCCTTTTTTCTTGAATCTGGGCAATCCGACATAGCGGATGGTTC
>NJBF01000057.1 GCA_003144275.1 Candidatus Heimdallarchaeota archaeon B3_Heim | reverse complement strand
CAGTACTTCGTAACTATGGGAGAGGGTGATCTTCATGAAATCTCGAAGAGGAAAGACTTAAATGCGGAGAAAAGCAATTAGTAGTCATTATGAACAAAATAAAACTACCTCGCTTTCCACCACGGAAAGCACGAAATACATCGACCCTTATAAACTTTGTAGTACGCTGGTTAGATAAATATCAACTCTTATTAAACCCAGTTCCAAGTAGCTCGCCTTTCAACCTGAAGGATAGATTGAAATTACTTTTACTTACCGCTATAGATCGAACCTCAATTTCTCGCAAAGCTCGAGATCTACGAGAGCAAAACCTCCCAATTCCCTCGGGTGAAGCTACTTTAGCATGGTTAAAAACCAAATCCGTTGAAGATATAACAGCCTCGCAACAAACTGGTTTCTACCAATTCTTAGAGAGTCTGCCTGAGAACTTTCAGTTTGCTCGGAAGCAAGGAATGTTGCTAGCGATCGACTTCCATACTGATCCTAATTATGCAAAAACTTTATCCGCTTATATCTGTAAAGGTAGGAAGAAAGCCAGTACCCACCAGTTTTATCAATATATCACAGTCATTTGGTTAAATGCACCCGAACCAATCACGTTAGGAGTCCAACTTCTCCCTACAAAGCATTCGACTTTCAAGACTGTTCAGAGCCTTTTGACACCTCTACTCACTCAAGAACGAATTGTTGGAGTACTTGCGGATGGTGGATTTTATAATTATGATTTGATCCAGTGGTTTATTCATAAGCAAATTTTTTTCATCATTCGAGGACGTGTTAATGCAGGTGTTAAACCTTTGGTGCAAAAATACCAAGAAGAGTTACGTCAAAAAGGAACACATTTGGTTGTAGACTATCGTGTGAATAAAGGCCATACTCGGAAACGACTTCCCGTTAAGCTCGCTCTTTGCCGAGCAGGTGATCGTATCATGGCTTTAATTGTACCTCCCACCTGTGTTCTCTCAGGAAGACGGATTTATGATCTTTATCGGCAGCGTTTCACGATTGAGACCTATTATAGGCAGATGCATCGCTTTCAGATTTTTAGTTGCTCCCAACACCCAGCTGTCCGATTTATTATCGTTCTTCTCGCATTTTGGTTATGTAATTTCTGGGCCTACTTTAAAGCGCTGCTTAATCTCTTAAAACCAACTAGTCGTAGGTGTCGGGTGGATTTTGTTTATACAGCAAACGATTTTTGTGAATTTCTCCGCACATCATGGGATCGGACGCTATTTAACGGACAAGGGGTATTTTCGAGGAGGTGATACGAAGTACTGGTTGGTTATATTAGGAAGAATATATACCTTGGTACATTCGTGAAACACGCTCTGTACCTCTTTTTGCTAAGAATCATCCTTTTGTAGGATAAGTATCTGAGATTCCTTTATACTATCTTGATAGTCAATAGGATTATTATGATGCTGCTCGATACCGTTTAAAAAATTCGTGAATAACGAGGGTTAAGCCACCCAATAAAAGCACCGAGGTTATAACCTCAGTTTTAGGCGTAATTTCTCTATTGATAATGCTCACGATGAGGAAAATTATGCCTATCCCTATCATTAATCCCCCTAGCATGATGACTTTTTTATTCGTGGATTGTGTCATGGGATCTTTCCCTGCCAGTTTTCTGGTCTCATATTCTGACCATAAAGCGTTACAAATAACTAGAATCATCATTATTATCCCAGACCAGTACTCTGTAAATATCGCTATCACACAGCCTAGTATGAATACACTACTTGCTATGAGTATTTCCCATTTATTATTCAACATCAGCCCTCCTGATGCCACCAATACTTATCTTTAATATCATCTCAATTAAAAACTCACGCCCTTCCTTCTAAAAAACTTTTACCCCCATCGTGAATAACTCGGTTATTCTCTAAGATGTTGATCATCTTTTACATGTCATTTCAATAATTGTGCTTCCTTCCTTCTTTTCGCAAACATCGAATTATACTGCCTAGACCCTCAATGATCCCTAGTATAACTTAATATAATATTGATATCCCTTAAGCTTCAACATTTCATTTATTCCAACCAATTATCAGGTGAAACACATGACTATTGTTGACTATTTCTTTGATTTAGGTTTAATTATTGCTGGATTAAGCTTCGGTGTATTTCTAGGTAGTTTGGTAAAACATTTTACTGATCTTAGGAAATTCATACCCAGATTATTTGACGAGTACAGACAAGAGGAGTTATCAGACAATTTAGCAAAACTAGATAAAAGTCTGGTGAGAACTGTTGAGGTTATCTTTTTTTCCGGATTTTTCGTTACTCTTGGATTATTCATATCTTATTTCAGTGTGCTATTTAGTTAGTATCTTACTAAAGAAAATAGCTATACATTGATCGCTGGTTAAAGAAATTTCTATATAAAACGTAATTATCGAAATTTTAGTGTTTTGTGAAACTCTTTTTGAGTCATAAAAGAAACTAGATTTAACAGAGCTCGTACAACGCAACTAACAATTTGAGAGATGTGAAGTGGGATTTATTCTGAAATGGATAACAAAACATGTATCTTTTTTGATAATCTTTGCGTTTTTAATACTTTTTTCTGGAATAATAGCCCTAGGATTCACATATGTAATTTATCCAACTCTCGTACCCAGTTATGGAGCAGGAGAGCCTTTTCACTTAACTAGCTATAATAACTATACCACCCAATTTCCTTGGTACTCTAAGACACGAATACATTTGACAATAAAAGCAAATGATTCAATTGAGATCTTTATCGATGGAATCAGTGTCTTCAACGGATCCTTTTACAAAACCTCAATAGAACCACAAAATCAGACCCTAATTAAGCTACAGTCAGTCACCCCTGTCTCAGGAAAGTTCCTAGCCTGGCAGGAACCGTCGTGGTTAATGCAAATTACTGCGAGTTGTATTTTCCTTCTTGGTCTAGTAGCTACCGTGTCTGTATCAGCTATCTACATTTGGTCACATAGTGATACCGATAAATGAAAATAACCAGTTTAAGGTTATAATCACCGTTTTTGAAGAATTATAGCATTTCTTTGTTTCTTTACCCGCTCCAGGAGTTCAAGTTGACATAATGTGTATGTTATTTGTCCTGGAAGTTATTTCTTCCAGCGAGACATCGTTTCAAATGATTAATTCAGAGATAAATCCTTGTCTGAGGGGAGTTATTTCTTCAACCTCCTCTCTCTTCGTCTTTTGTATGTTAAAAAAAATTACATAATGCGAAGTTTTTTAATATTGGGGGCTAAAGAGGAAGAGAAGCTGCTTTGATTCGAATCACAGAAACCATTGAATTTTATAGATATCTTGGGATCGCGTATTTTACTATTGCTATCTTTGGCATTTATTTTACCACTGACCTTTACTGGTGGCCCGAAGGGGGCCCCGGTGTCACGTACGATTGGGTGCAATTTCCTACTGGTTTGATGTTTCTGTCCCCTTTATTCCTTATTTGGGGGTTGATTTGTTTGAAATTGCAGGCTTTAGACAAATTACATCTCCCCTCTACTGTACCAAGTAAGAAATCCCGAAAAAAGGCAATGATAATTCCTTTCCTGACTTCTCTCTTATTATTACTAGTAAGCGTTTCCTCTTCCCATATTCTCTCAACAATGAGGTTCCGAGATAATATTATCCATTATCCGACATTTTTTGCCTGCTTATTGCTTTATTTTGTCTTTGTTTTTCTTTCTGGTTTGTTTTTGTTTTTTCTTGATCGTTTCTCTAGATTAGATCAAATGAATCTCCTCAAGCTAATGAAACAAAAGAATTTGGTAGTGTTGTTAAAACTAGGTTTGATCTTGATTCCTTCAGTCCTTGCCTTTGATGCATTATTATCTGTCTCATTTACTCGTAATCATTTTCAGATACTCGTCTTTGTGGATGGAGACCTTGATGTTCTAGCTATTTTTTCTACCTCAGTTCTCCCGATATTTTTGGGAGTCGTTGGAATCCATTTGGCTTTTACTGAACTTCTACCCCTTTTTCCTCTTTTTTTCCTCCTGTGTACAAGTTTTTTAGTTATCGAACTCTTATTCCTTTAGTGGTGTTGTCTTTCTGATCTTTCTTGGGTTTTTTTTCCTCCTTTCGACATCTAAAATGAAGTTGGTTGTCCGTAATTCTTACCATCGTTTTTGTAATACATTCTTTGAACAGAAGAAAGTATTTTTAAGGTGAACTACACCATCAGTTAACCGAGTGGATAGTAGTGTCTGATTATTCTATACCTGTTTTTATTGAGGGATTAAAAAAGATTTATTATCCTGATAAAGTTGTTTTAAGTGATATCGATCTTACTGTTGTGGAGGGAGAAACTATTGGGATCTTGGGTAACAATGGGGCGGGTAAAACGACTTTGTTAAGGATTATTTCAACGCTTCTCCTTGCTTCTAATGGTATCATTGAAATCTTTGGATTGAATCCCAGTCTCGATGCTTTTAAAATCAAGCAGCTCATTGGATACCTTCCTGAGCGGTTTTCTTTTTATCCTTATTACACGGTTGCTGATATCCTTAATTTTTTTTCCATGCTTCACCAACAAGAACGTGTTGATCAAGAAGATTTGCGTGAACGGGTAATTAGGTTATTGGACATTGAACCGTTCTTGAATGTCCATATCAAATCTCTCTCTAAGGGTATGTTACACAAAGTTGGATTAGGAGTTGCTTTAATTCATAATCCTCCTCTCTTAATTCTTGATGAACCCACTAGTGGACTTGATCCTCTGGCAAGAATCCAAGTCCGTAAATTCTTATTAGACCTTACTGACGATTTTGACAAGACTGTTCTTATTTCCTCTCATATTCTGGAAGATGTAGAAGCTGTTTGCGATCGTGTTTTTATCCTAGAAGCTGGAAAAATGCTTCACCAACCCCTATGGATATCAGAATTAAAGCATAAATTCGCAGAATTACGTCGGTTAGAGATTAAGGCCCCATATCTCACGGAAATTGCGAAAGATTTTATTGATGTTGATGAGATTCTATATGTAAATACGTCTGCTAGAGGAATTGAGCTTTATGGCAAAGAGAGGTATGTTTCAAATATCTATAAGCAGTTCAAGGATTCAATTAATACTGATAGTAATATCATATCTCACCTAATCTCTTTAGAAGATATATATTTCTTAAACCATGCAAAAATTGAATGGATGGATTTTCTATCATGATAAGAGGAGGATTTTTCGGTGTGGAGCTTAATAATCCCTTCCTTCTCTATTATGCTGCGAATGAGTTTAAATTTAGATTGAAATCCTCCTTATTGTTGTGGTGCTACTATGGTTCCATTTTTCTAGTTCTTCTCCCAAGCTTATTGTCTTTTATCTTTTCTTTCCCTCCTCCCTTTGGATATCCTGAACTACTTGGTCCTTTTCTTTTCTTCTTCCTTCTCTTTTTTCCTATTAGTCTAAACATCTTCTCTCGAGAAAGACAACACTTCATGTTAGATTATATGGTTATGTCGTCCTTTCGGTTTAAATCTCTTTTTTTCTCCCGAATTGTTGCTAATGCGTTTTTAATGATCTTACCCCTCATTATCGGTTTTTTTGGTGTTTTCATCTTTGGGCTTAGCAAAACCAATGACATATTGTCTATGCTCCTCTTGTTGTTCTTTATCCCTTTAATCATTATTTTTTTTCTTACGTGGTATTTACTGTCAGCGCTAATTCTTTCAATTTGTGAATTACGTTTTCCTTCCTCCATGATGCGCGTCTTTCTGTATTACATTACTATTCTAGCGGTTATTATCGTCCTCCTAATAATTACCCTATTTGATATGAATTTCATAATTGTTGATGTGTTTTTTGCTACTGCTTTATTCGCTAATCTTCCCTTTTCTTTTTTTGTGCTCATCGTTATTTGTGCAATTATTCTATTGCTTCTTTCAGAAGTAATGACTAGACTAATTACGCTTGTCATAAAATCTGTTACCTCTGGAGGTCACAATCTGACTATTGACTTAGACCCTAGTTCTGATTTTTATGCTTTGATTGAGTCGATAAAGTCCAGTCGACTTGTTAATTGGCAATATTCACTCCCCCTTTTCAATTTTCTTCCTTATCTCATCTTGTATGTCGCATCCCCAGATACTTCATTAATTGTGACTATTGGAATCAAATTTTTTTGTTTTCACTTTGTTTTTATCCTCCTTTTCGCTTTTCTAACGATTTTTCCCAGAATTACTGCTGAAAAAGAGTATAAAATGGAAGAAATGATCCTTACCCGAATTTCTGCGTATCGTTATTTCTTTGATAAGGTTTTATTACTTATTAAACCAATTTTTCTGAATTCACTTGTTGCAGTTATCGCAATCATATTCTTTTTTAGACCTGAATCCTCCTCCTTTCTTCCTCTTGTCGTCAATTTATTTTTTCGTTCGCTGTACTTTGTGGCCATCCTTATTTTTATATGGCGCCTTTTTCCAGTAAAGGATTTACTTCAATCAGCCGTTCTTTCAATTTTTGGACTTGAAATTCTTGGATTAATGGGTTCTATTTTTTTATTTCCTGGTGTAGAGTTTTTTCTAATTTCATTCTCACCAATCTTATCAAGTTTAATTGTCTCGAACTTTATTTCCGATCCAAAAGCTGCGGATATCCTTTTCTTCGTATTATGGACAAATATCATTTTTGCGTTCATTTTCTTTCTGGGTTCTATTATTTTAATAAAATCAGAAATCCGGTATGATTAGTGCATCGTTTTCTTGCTCATCGTCGTCCTGCGTAGGGGTCTGTGAGTTTTCTCCATAACTAATTCTTTACTGCTTGGTTAATCCATATGTAAATGAATGGCTGGTATCATCAAAAATCTCAATAGAAAGCCCACAGGTTTCAATTATTTTCTGTAAATGTTGATGTAAAATAAACTCTGTTTGCGAGCGAAAAAGTTCTTTTTTCTGTAAAGTGTTATCACGAGAAAAGGTATTATAGCGCGCATAAGTGACATTATATGCCCCATATTCTGTTTTTCTTGCTGGGAGGTCATAATATTCTGCTGCGATAAATCCTGATCCCAATTCTAATAATAGTTCCCCAGAATGACCTTGTCTCCTATTAATTAACGCAGACACTCGTTCTTTGTCTGGAATTTTATAATTAGAAAATAAGAACATCCCATCTTTTGTTAAGTATCTACCTACTGTTATAAAGAGTGTTTTTAAAAGGTCTATCGAAAAACTCGGTATGGTATTCATAGGTAATAAAATGATGTCACATGAATTCTCTTTTAGCTTCTGTGACTCTAGAAAATTATCATATATCATTTCAACGTTTCGTAACGAGGGATATTCTGTTTTGTAAAGGTGAAAATAGGGTGCAAAATGTTCACAAATGTCTATTCCTTGAATGCTTCTCATTTTTTTATTCCCTCCGTTCCTTTCTACGAGTTTTCTTAGTACTCTCCCGTAGCCAGCTCCAATTTCAAGTAGTGTAGAGGGGTTTTGTTGGAATACAAATTGTAGCTCAGGATCCTCTCTCTTGGCGTGTCTAAATCGTCTCCGCCAAAAAACCTTGGCCCAAATTTCATGTTCATGCTTATTTATCTGAATATCTTGTTGTTTATCGCCAGGTAATAGAAATTCTTTTTCATATAATAGATCAAACTCCTTCTGTAGTCTCAATGGTTGCATATGTAATCGCTCCACTCTTTGTATATGTATCAAGTATCAGAAATGATTTTTCCATCTTCCATTTTAATTAACCGTATGTTAGGTTTTAACATCGCTTCATCATGGGTAACACATACAATTGTTTTGTGAAGTTCTTCATTCATCTGCATTAATAAGCTCATGATTTCAGTTCCAGTGGTAGAATCAAGGTCACCTGTTGGCTCATCTGCCAATATAACACTAGGATCATTTACTAGGGATCGGGCAATGCCAACTCGCTGTTTTTCTCCTCCTGAGAGTTCATGAGGGAGATGGTGTTGGCGTTTTTCCAAACCTACCATTTCCAACATGGCCATTGCTCGCGGAACCCGATCTTTTCGTTTAACGCCACTGATTAACATTGGTAATTCTACATTTTCAAGGGTCGTTAGGATTGGATGGAGATTAAAGAATTGAAAAATGAATCCCAGTTTATAGCGTCTGATATCACATAAAACACGATCACTGAGAGTGGATAGGTCTCGTTGATCAATCTGTATAGTTCCTGCTGATGGTTTTTCCAATCCAGCCATTATATTTAGTAAAGTTGATTTTCCACTCCCAGATGGGCCCATTACCATTATAAATTCTTGTTCATGAACAGTGAGGTTGATATTCGTCAGTGCATCGACTGTATAATCCCCCATATTATATCGACGATTCACATTCTCTAGTTCAATAATTTTCCTGGTTTTTTCACTCATCCAGTTCATCTCCTCTTACGGGAATAATAGTGGCAAAACCATCCCGCATCTCTATTTGTACGTGGTTTTTGATCCCCGCCTCATTGCGGATATTTATTGGAATCCGTAAGTTTCCATGATCATCAACAAATAGCACCTCTTCTCGGTCCAAAAAGGATTTCCGTGGGTCAATCGCTCTGTGTAGACCGATAATACGGCCATCCATAATTCTCATTGCCTTTGTGGTCATATTTGCAAATCGATGATCATGTGTAACTACGATAAACGTTTTTCCAAGTGTCTTATTTAATTGTTTGAAGTAATCAATGATTTTAAAAGTAGTTACACTATCCAGTTCTCCTGTCGGTTCATCTGCAAGTATGATATCAGGATCATTAGCTAATGCGACTGCAATGCCTGCCCGTTGAGCTTCCCCTCCAGAAAGTTGATGGGGTTTGTGGTTCTTCCTTTGGTCTAACCCTACATCTTTTAAGAGTTCCGCTGCTCTCTTTTTCTGAATATTATGGCTCCACTTGCCTGAAAGTCGCATTGGTACAATTACATTCTTGAGTGCACTTAAGTTCCAGATTAAGTTACGTTCGGGTAATTGATACAAGAAACCAATACGATTTCTTCGATATTTAGTTAATTCTCGTCCTTTTAACGTCGTTATAATATTCCCGTCAAGAATTATTTCCCCCGAAGAGGGTTTATCTATCCCCCCGATGAGATTAATCAGGGTGCTTTTGCCTGACCCACTGGGGCCGATAATGGACACCAAATCTCCTTCATTGGCTGTGAGTTCCACCCCTCGAAGTGCGGGAACTTGGATTTTACTTTGTTCATCAGTATATAATTTAATTAAGTCATTACACTCTAAAAAGGCCATTTTTCTTTACTCCACCTTGAGAATCCTGCTGATATCTTTGCGAGTGGCCATTATTGCAGGTACTACTGTACCAATGCCTGCGGCTACTAAGATTGCAATAATTAACTGGCCTAGTAATACGAAGGGATAATGCACCGTAACCGGTGGGATTGATTCCCCTAATTGTATGATTTGTAAAAACATGGTTACAAAATAGGCTCCTGTTAGAAACCCTATGACTGTTCCAAAAGACAAGATTGTTAATGCTTCCACCAAAAACGATTGAGCCGTTTGCAGCCGCGTCATTCCTAGAGCACGTTCCACACCAATTTCTTTTCCTCGTTCTACATAAGTGAAGAATGCAAACATTATAACTCCTACAACAGAGATAATCGCACATAATATCAAGTCTGAATTGAGGATTGAAAGCATAAATGATCGACCAAAGGAGTCTTTATACTCTTGAAATTCTAATGCTGGCGAATAAACCTGAGCGGTCGTTTGATTTTGAATAGCCAGGTAAGTTTCCTCAATATGATCAATGGACGTAGTTTTTACCAAATAATTACTGTTTATGTTGTTTATTTCATAACCAGATGCATTTAAGGTTTCATATAAGCCTATACTTCCCACAAGCCAATAATACCGAGAAGGCTCATCCCAACCCCAAGGATACAAAGTGGGCCAGTATTTAAACGTCCCACCAATTTTTAAAGGCACTGATTCAGTGTAGTTTACACTTTGGAATGGGAAATCGATTGTATCCCCAATGGATGGTTTTGTAACTTCTGCTTCCATATTCCCTTTATATAAAATAATACTCTCGTTATCGGAGATCACATTCATCAAATGGTTTAATGAGTTGCTTAATCCAGAGATTGAATCAGTATATGCAGCCTGAGCATATGTAGATGGATCAATAAACCTGCACTGTACATATTTATAGTAAGTTCCTCTTGTTTCATATTGTGCTTCGTATACGTGACTTACTTCTGAGATGTACGAGATATTTTCTTCAAGGATTGATAATAGGGTACCATTAGCTGTTTGTCCCGTTGATACTACTATATCCGCCCCATGTTGATAATAGAGAGAATTTTTTTGTGTTTCATCGGCTGAAAAAATCAAGGATGACGCGAGTATTGAAAATGCGAGAGCAAGAGTGATCAATAATACTGCACGGTTTGCTGATTGCTTGTGTCGAACTACATTGCGAATAGCGAACGCATTCACCCCCCCTTCAACTCGCCACAGAAAATCCGATAACATTTTCATTAGGTAGGGGAATAAACGGGCAATCACCATTATTGATCCAAAAAACATCATGAACGGTGCTGGAATACCTAATAATGCAACTATTTGAACAATTATATAGTACCCTTCTCCAGCATCCTCTGTATAGGGCCTATTAATCAGGGTTAGAAGGATAAGCCATGTCACCGTACCGATAGCGAACATTATGACATCTAGGTAATATCTTTTCCAAAAAGGAGGCTGTTTCTCCGTTGGAATAATTGTTTCCATTATTTTTTGGCGACTCATCTTGAAAATGCGAACGAAATTTAGGAGTAAGGATATTATCAATCCCCAAATGATTAAGGTTTGGAGTGAATTGAGGGTTGCCTTTACTGGCACAGGTGTTCCAAGAAAAACGAGAAAATCACTCGATCGCATCACTAAGTCTGCAAAAAAGATGCTTATGACAAATCCAGCCACAACTGTTATTAGAGTTGAGATTATCATTTCTCCTAGTAAGACTGTGAAAATTTGAACTGAGGATCCTCCTCGTGTCTTTAAAATACCAATTTGATCCTGTTTCTGACGACGTATCAATCCAAAAGAATAGATGACTAAATAAAGAGCGATACAAATAACAGGAAAACTTACGAGCAATAACATTATTGTTAAGACAAAAATTTGCATTTGATAAAATTGCATCTGGTCTAAAACATTGGAGTATACATAACCGTGATAACCCTCCTTCTGATAGGCTTCTTCTAATCCTTGGAGGAATTTCCGCAGGGATGATATTTCTTGTCCCACGTTATATGCATCCATTTGTGAATGATCAAAAAATATCTTTCCACGGACTCGTGCACCCCAAAATCCTTCGCTTAACCCTTCTGAAAGGTCTTCTAGTAATTCTTTAAACATAATAGGGTCTGTCAGTAAATAGAATCTAGCGGACCTATATGGATTGAAGGTATATGGATCCAGATATTTTCTGAGTAACTCCAGTGTTGTATTCACTTCAGAAATTGAGGTATCACCTGCTTCTCCTGAATCCATTAGAATCTTGTATTCATCTTCTCGAGGATAGGTTAAGATTCCTGTAATTGTGACAGTTTTATTTACTGATGGTCCCTCATAGTTTCTTAGACTAATATTTACTTGATTATTTAACGTAAAATTCTCATATTGATTTTCTTCCTCAATTTCCCATGATGAGACTGGATTACCCTCAGGACGAATTAGGATTACTTCACTAGAATTTGCTGGTAGTTCCCCATCTAGAAAGGGTAGGATTTTTGAATAAAACTCTGGTGCTCCAGAAGAATACAATTCTAAATCTCTGAACTCCCAATATGTTCCATACTCCCTTTCATTCTTGACCCAAAAACCAACAGTTTGGGAACTATACCATTGAGATTCAAGAATTCTTTCTTGGTAATTGTATAATTCTGCAGTTTGATTAAAAATACTCTTTAGATCCTCGAAATTTGAATAATCGGACACAGAAGAATAATCCATACCGATTTGAATATCTCCATTGAATCTGTTACTCTGGTTGAAAATCATTTCTTCGAATATTTCTTGACGATAAGAGTCAATCATTACATTTGTTTCAGATATAACGGTTAGTGCTATGATAAGTCCTATCATTGTCGGAACTATTAGCCGTCTATTCGTTACCATAAGTTCATAGGTTAAAATTAAGGGATTTATTACTTTTGTAACGGTTATTTTTAATGACACGTGATTTTGACTTCCTATTATCGTCATATGAATTTCTTTGAGGATTTATCTTCTCGAAAAACTAAATAGCATTAATTCTCTTTTACTTATTTATAATAGTTGATTTGTAGGAATTTATTTCCAGATTTAATCTAGTTAAATTTCCATAGATAGGAACTACAGATGGATATTCTGATTTGATTTACTTACTATGAGTATTTTTTGTTAAAGCGATTATTTTCTTAGTTTGAGTACCTAAAGTTGATATAGGATAACTTTCTCTTATACCGACATTGTCTATGAAATTTAATTCATGTGAAAGAAAGGTGTACTTCTCTTTGTGGCGTGTACTCACCGTCGTCCAGTGTAGGGGTTTTCTCCTTGAGAATCCCCTCCCTTTTCTCAATGCTATTTTTTCTTTTTCTTAGTTCAAGGTTTCAAAGCTAATACCTGGATGAAACAGAAGCATATATAATTGAATGGCTGAAAAATCATGTCGGTAGATACTTGGATGACTGAAAATTGCTATTTAGGTGGAAATCATGTCTTATAAGATTGAGGATTTGTACAAAATCCAGAAAAAGGATATAGAAACCGCATGTCACGTTTTAGGAAAAGCTTTTCACAACGATCCTGCATGGATATATGTAATTACAGATGAAAACTCGAGAAAAGAGAAGCTACCTTCAGTTTTTGAATATGTGGTACGTTATTCATTGAAGTATGGAGCAGTTTATGCTCCTACGGAAAATCTTGAAGGAATTGTTGCGTGGGTGCCACATACAACGGTGGAGAAATCAATATGGAGAATTCTTAGAAGTGGAGCTTTTAGAGCTGCCTTTAAAATGGGAAGAGAAATTGGCAAGAGAGTTGAGAAGCTATTTGATCAAATTGATAACGATCGTAGAGAGCATATGAAAGATAGGGCGTATTTCTATCTTCAATCAATCGGTGTTTTACCAGAATTCCAAGGCCAGGGGTTTGGGGGAAGATTACTGAAACCGATGTTTGCAAAGGCCGACATAGAAGGTTTCCTGATCTATTTGGAAACACAGACGGAAAAAAATATGCATATTTACTCGAAATATGGCTTTCAAACTTTGTATGAGGGGCGTGCTCCTGGTGCTGATTTTCATTTTTGGGAGATGGTGAGAGAACCAAGGAAAATAGAGATGTAGATCATGAAAATTTCAATTCTTGGAGCTCCTTTTAATGGAGATGGAACGGCTCCTGAGCTTGAAAATCCAGGTCAATCGTTTAGAGATGAGGGATTGCTTTCCTTCCTTCAGAGTAAAGGCCATCAGGTAAGTGATATGGGAGATCTGGACATTCCTTCATGTTCGAATAGAAAAGACCCTGGTACAAAGATCCTAAATTTTGATGTTTGGCGAGATGTATCTTTGAGCTTGTCTAAGACATTAGTTGATGTACTGGATAAAGATAATTTCTCGATGGTATTTGGGGGCGACTGTAGTATTTTAATGGGTATATTTGATGCTTTTAAAGCTCGAAATTTCCCCGTGAACCTTTTTTTTCTTGATGGACATGCTGATTTTCATGATATTACTACTTCTTCAACAGGTGAACCCGCAGATCTAGAATTAGCTGCCCTTACAGGCTATTTATCTGAAGAAATTGTCTGCATGACGGGTCGTGGTCCTTTATTAGATGAGGAAAATGTTGTTGTATATGGAATAAAGGAATACGAATTAATTGAAACCTCGAATATCGTAGTTATTGATCGAAAATCAATCTTAGAGAATGGGATTAGATCCACCTTTTCTAGAAGTCTTAGCTCATTCCAGAATCCCAATTTACCCATCTGGCTTCATTTTGATGTTGATGTTTTGGATAAACGGATTATGCCAGCTATTTATTATCCAGTTAAAGGAGGCTTTTCATACAATGAAATCCTTGAGTTTCTCACTCTTATATTGAAAACCAATAAATTAGTTGGAATTAGTATTGCTTGTTACCATCCAAAAATTGATATTGATAAGAAGGGGATTAAAACGCTTTTTTCCCTCTTTAATGCAATCTTCTAGGATTTAACCTCTTCTGCGGTAATTCCCACTGAAGGGAATTCTGAACTCCTCCTAGATGGGTTTAAATTCAGAGCTTCCTGACTCTCTTGGTATCAATCAGACGTTCTTTTTCACTACCATCCAGTGTAGGGGAGTGCTAGTTTCTTCCAAACTCCTCCCTCCCTTTTCTCCGAAATTTTCTGTTTTTGAAACTTGTTTTCTATTTGAGTCGTCTTTTTTTTTGATTAGACTAATAGATTATTCTGCTTTTCTTATTTTTGACATTCTCTGGACTCAAATCGAGTGTCTCTTTGAATTGCTGGAACAATTCGGTAGCATCTCCCACCTCAATGACATGGTCTGGACAAATTGTTACGCACCGCATGCATTGGATACATACTCCATTCGTTGCTTTTCCTAATGACAAATTAAACGCCTGAGTTGGGCATTCTTTTTCACATTGATAGCACATTCGGCAGTCTTGGGTTTTAAAAGGAAAAAATATACTAAAAGGGCCATAATATTCCTTTGTTTCCCATGGATGATAATGAAAGCCCTCCAAATCATAATCCCACTTTATTTCACTTCCTTGAAAGCGTTTCAGCGATTCAAAAGCAAAATTTTTTGCTGTCACGATATCATGGGAGCTTGGACGATCGAACGCCAAGTTCCACCCTTTTGCAACATTGAAGGAATGCTTTCCAAGCAGTTCTGCTGATAAAACCACCGTAAACTTCGCTTTTGATAACAAGTGATACCCGATTTGATGAGCCCATTCTAGATCTCGGCCTCCGTACGTAAAGTACATGGAGCATCGTTGGTTTCCTTCTAAGAGGGAAAGCCATGCCTCGGTAACAGGGGGGAGTCGACCCCCATAAACAGGAAAACCAAAAATAAGCGCGTCACATTCTATAAAATCAATATTTGTTTCCCTAGCTTTAAAACTAGTGATATTATGGAGTGATATTACCTCTCCTTTCTGTTCTAGTTCATCGGCTATAATATTCGCGTATTCTTCTGTAACTCCTGTTCCTGAGAAGTATAAAATCGCAATTTTCATTTGTATATCTCTTCAATTCGTCTTTTTTTCCACTTTTTTTTTAATAGCTTTTACAACGCGTCACCTCCATTGAAGGAACTACTTTTATGAGGGCAGTTAGAAGATTTGGAAGAGTACTGCCGTATTTCTGATCATAATCTAGCCAATCA
>NJBF01000056.1 GCA_003144275.1 Candidatus Heimdallarchaeota archaeon B3_Heim | reverse complement strand
AGCGTTTCACGATTGAGACCTATTATAGGCAGATGCATCGCTTTCAGATTTTTAGTTGCTCCCAACACCCAGCTGTCCGATTTATTATCGTTCTTCTCGCATTTTGGTTATGTAATTTCTGGGCCTATTTTAAATCTCCACTTGATTTCTTAAAATCAACTAGTCGTCGTTGTCGTGTCGATTTTGTTTATACAGCTAATGATTTCTGTGAATTCATCCGTACTTCATGGCATCGTGCGCTTTTTAAAGGACTGGTGGTGTTTTCGAGGGGGTGATACGAAGTACTGCAACGAACAAAGACATAAAAATGGAAGATTCCTATGAAAAGTCGTTCCCTCTAACGAAATATTCCGTAAAAAACTTGGTATAGGAATATTTAACATAATTCATGTATTAAGCAAAACTTTGGATATAACTCCTTCATTCTTAATGTCGTCAATCTATTCATGTTCCTGTTAGTTTTTACTTGAAGGACTTGATTGCGAGATGTCTTATTTCTTTTTCGTATATGGTACGATAAAACATAACTAGGAAATTATTGGTACTATACATTCTGAGTTCTACTTCGCTTTGATTCTCAGTAAAAGAGAATTTTGCTTCTACAGAATAATATAAAAAACATGAATAGTATGAATAATATGAAAAACATGAATTAATGGTTGGTAAGAGAATGGCTGAAATTGCTAAAGGAAAGTATATATTCGGAACAGTAAAAGTTGGGGAGCGTGGGCAGATCGTTATTCCAAAAAATGCTAGAAAAACATTCGATATACGCTCAGGTGATATATTGTTTGTCGCTGGAGATATTAACAAAGGAATAGCTATCACAAAGGTATCAGGATTGAAAACTTATGCTCTAAAAGCTCTTGGAGCTCTTGGGGGAGAAAACCAGGATGAACAAGGAGAAAAAAATAATGAATTCTGAAAAACCTAATTATGGTTATACTGCGATCAAATATTTTATTGGAATATCAATTGTTGGTTTAATAGGATTAATAGTCGTGATGTTTACCTTTTTTATCGAAGATCCTTTAAAGAGTATTATTTTCATGTTAATTTTTCCTATCGCTATTACTGGCCTTTATATCGGAGCTTTGTATATTCCTCTCTATCATTCTATACTTCGAACTAATCCTATTAAAGATGTTTGGAAACATATTTTGAAAGATTTTAGAGGAGATGAGCAGGTTCTAGATATAGGATGTGGTACAGGAAGAGTTTCCATCAATATAGCAAAACATTTAGTGTCTGGAAATGTTGTGGGAATAGATATTTACAGTGGAGTTAGTGGTAGCTCCCCTGATACAGCATATTACAATGCAGAAATTGAAGGGGTACGAGATAAGGTTGAATTTAAGTACGGTAATGTTCTCGACATTCCATTCCCAGATAATGCATTTGATTTAGTTACCGCAGGTTCAGTACTTCATGAAATACATGATGATAAAGAAAAATTAATTGTATTAAATGAAATTCATCGTGTACTGAAACCAGGAGGAAAATTTGTAAGCATTGAAATATTAAGGGATGTAAGATTATATTTAGCACTATTATATTTTGCATTTGTTTGGAAAACAAAAAATTTCTGGGAGACTTTATTATCTAAGTCAAATTTCAAGAAATGGCAGTCAGAAACACATACACAGTTTTTAAATTTAGGGATATTCATAGGTCAGAAATAATTTTCTAATTTTATTCAATTTTTCCATTAAAAAGGTCTCTTATTTTCTGGTTGTTCCCTTTAGGTCTTAGTACAGCTCTTTGAAGAAAATCTCGATATTACTACTTTTGACAAGCATTTTAAAGGGCTCACTCCAATGATTGATTTTTATATAACAGATGTGCAATAACCAACTATCCTCTAAAGAAATTAGCGTTAAATTCTGATTATTTTATAAACTTATTATTAAAAATCTTGGAAACTGGTGATTATAGAAGCCAACAGTTGATTTTAAGAGAAGTAGAGAGAATATTTAGAGCTGAAGGATTTGGAGAAGTATTCAATTCGTGGGAAGGGGACGATCGATGGGCAATGAATCATAATCCAGAAATTTAACTATTGAGCCATTATAGTTTGATGATGGATTATTCCTAAGAATTATTTCAGATTCAGGAGAAACGATTAATTGTCTTTGAATGTTGCGCGGTGATCTCCTAAAATTTCAGAATACTACTTGGTTAGTATACCAAATAAAAAATTAAATAAAGAAACAGAAAACAAGTGATTAAGATATGTATAGGGATTGAGAATAACTTAAGTTCAGAATAAAATCCAATGTGGCATTAAAATGGATGAACAAAAGAATTTTGATAATATTCTAACAAGAGCATACAAAAGGATGCACCGATATACGTGTGGAGAAGCCTCACTTCAAGCATTGCTAGAATTATGGGATTTACCATACGATGCTAATTCTTGGGCAACGGCAGGGTATTTAGGAGCGATTGGATCAGGAACTACAACGTGTGGCCTTCTAATTGGGAGTACTATCGGAATCGGTCTTCAATGTGGACGAAATTCAAAAGGAATACCAGAAGAAAATGATGATGAAAGAGAGAAAGCCATTCAGGCAGTAAATGAACTATATACCGAATTTTTAACAAAATTTGGAAGCACAGACTGTAAAATTCTAAATAAGGTCGATTTTCGAAAAGGGGAAGAGATATCAGAATGGATGATACAAAAAGGATGGAAACAAACCTGTGATATTTTTTTGAACTATACCATGAGAAAATGTCTAGCCATGGCGAAAGATGGAAAAATCTGACTTATCTATTGATAAAAAAACCTGTACTAAATCACTTCCTCTGTAAAATACTTGTCGGAAAGTTTTGGAAGAAATAAACATGAATAATACCCCTCAAGAGATCTTACAACAGGTAGAAATGCTACTGAAACAGGGGGAGTATAAAAATGCTCTTGAAATACTGGAAACGATTTCTTCAAGAGAAAAACTGACCGCAGATGGCAAAGTTACTGGTATGTTGTTCGAAAGTCGAATAAGAACCAAAATCGGGGAGTTACAAAAAGCTCGGGTAATTGTGGAAGAAATCTTATCACTAGATCGAAAAACGATAGACCAATTGAAGGTAATAGACACATTCATACTCAAAGCAGAGATTTCTTGGCGGTTAGGGAATTTGGAGGAAGGTCTCCAGTCAGTACAAGAAGGGGAGAAGTTACTTAATGAAGGAGGAAAGAAAAAGGCTTTTACAAAAAGAAAAAGAAATTTACTACGCAATAGGGGGATAATTTGCTGGTATATGGGGAAGCTTGACGATGCAGCTGCATTCCTTGAGCAGAGTTTAGTAATTTCGGAAGAGGAAAAGGATAAAAAAGGGATTGCGGATTCGCTCAATAATTTAGGACTTATTTATCAATCAAAAGGGGAATTCAAATGTGCATTAGAATACTATCAGCAAAGTTTACCTATCTATGAAGGTCTTGAGGATAAAGAGAGTATTTCCAAATTGGTAAACAATATAGGAATTACCTATTCCTCAATAGGTGATCAGGAACAAGCATTAAAATATTTTCAAAAAACCCATAAAATTAGACAGGAATTAGGAAACAAGGCAGACATAGCGTTGACTCTCATAAATTTAGGTGCCGTCTATAGGATGCAGGGAGAGCTTTCCAATGCATTTGAACATTACCAGGAAGGACAGAAGATTTATGAGGAAATTAAAGATAAAAAAGGAATTGCACTCTCCCTAAACAACCTAGGTGACGTCTACCAGCTGAAAGGAAACCTCAGTCTCGCATTGGAATACTACCAAGAAAGTCTCACGCTATATGAAGAGCTAGGGATAAAGCAGGATGTTGCCATGTCACTTACGAACATAGGTGAATTGTACAGAAAGAAAAGAAATCCTGAGTGGGCATTAAAATACTATGAACGAAGCTTAGCCATGTATGAGGAGTTAAAAAACGATTCCTCAGCAGCTACGGTCCTGTATGAGCTTGTATTGCTAGCTATTGACAGTAATGAACTTGGACTTGCACAGGAACATTTGGAAAAACTCAGACAGATTACTGAGAGAATAGAAAACCAAATAGTGAAACATCGCTACCTAATTGCTAATGCTCTCATATTGAAATCTCACAAACGAACTCGCCATAAAATGAAAGCTGAAGAACTTCTCATTGAGGTAGTGGAAGACGAGATTGTTGATCACGTACTTACTGTTACCGCAATGATCCATCTGTGTGACTTACTGTTATTTGAACTGAAGATGACGGGAGAAGAAGAGATACTTATTGAAGTCAAAAATCTAACAGAAAAACTCCATAACATAGCAAAACAGCAGGCGTCTCATTCCCTACTGACGGAAACATACGTCCTTCAATCCAAACTGGCACTTCTAGAAATGGATATACAAACAGCACAGAAACTACTAGAACAGGCATTAGTAACTGCGGAGGAACGAGGCCTACGAAATTTAGCAATCAAAATTTATAGTGAAAAAACCTTAACTAGAAACAGAGATAGAGAAATGGAAGTTTCTTGTCAAACAAAAAGCTCCATTAAACGAACGGCTCGAGTTAACACGATTAGAAGAATTGATCAGCCGAGTCGGGAAGGAACGACCTGAAATAACAGAGGAGGAAGTCAAGCAGTATACCGTGAGAGCAAAAGATATTGCTATACCATTCGAAGCCCTACCCAAACGTAAGTATCGCCTAAGGTATGTAAATCTCTTGAAAGATAGCTCAACAGTAGAAAAACCGAATTTTAGAGTAGCAATCGCACAAATCGGTAAATCTACATCAGGCGATCTATTACACGAGTTCTATAGTGAACAGAGGGAAGGCATATTTCTTCTCAAGAAAGAAAAAGTACCCACAGTAAGAACGAGAGTAAAAGAGCTGATAGCAACGGCGAATAAGAAGGGAGCAAAGATCATTATTTTCCCTGAATTAGCCATTGACCTGAATTATCATCAATTGTTAGAAGAAATCATTGAACTAGCCAACAACTACAAGATGTATATAATTCCAGGATCCTACCATGACCAAGAAACCCAGAGAAATATTAGCTTGGTAATAGGCCCATCTGGAATCCTTTGGCAACAAGAGAAACATATTCCTGCAATAATCCATTACCAAGGGAGACGGTTTAAGGAAGGAATAGACGTGGAAACGGGTCAAAGAGAGACGATTGTGGGGATAACGGAGTATGGGACAATGGCCATTGTCATTTGCCGAGACTTCTTAGATATGGACCTACGTGTAGAACTTAAAAATGCTGATCCTCCCGTAGATTTGGTGTTCAACCCTGCATTTACACCAGTTACCGAAGATTTTAAAGCTGTTCACTTTGACGCCAGAAGATCAATTTTTGCTTACTGTTTCTTTGCAAATATCGCAGAAATTGGAAACTCGTTTATATTCACCCCCGAGAGAGAACAACAGGAAAGAAATATTCCTCCCAAGGAGGAATCTATCATTTACAAAGATGTTGACCTGTTCCGATTACGCTCAGAACGAAAGAGATGGGAAATAGAACACGCAAAACACCGACCGTTTATCCAGAGCACTAGAGCGTAACATTCAGAGTTTTATTATTCTAACACATTAAGGGGTTCTTCCTTTATATAGTTACAGATTTTCTATAATCTTTAGTAAGGTATATTTACCTTCTTACTATCAGACATAATCCAAAAAGGATATTAAACCTCATTCACAAATAATTATGTTAATAACACGAAAGTATTTTCTAGCTTAAATCAAAATTCCAGATACCTTACCTTGAGACACATAACTTCGTTTATACACTCAGGAAAGTAATAATGATTTTTTCTTGATAGAAGAGGATAGGATATCGGGTCACATGCAGAAAGAAGTATTAAAATCAGCGAATGACAACGTAAAAACAGAATTTTCCCCAGAAGAGGATAAATTTTCGCGTGTTCGGACAAGTTCTCGAAGATGGATCATTGCTCATCTTCTTGCTGGACCAAACAAATTTATTATTGTCATAATCTTCTTTGGTACAATTATCTCATCCTTACTCGGTTCAGGTTTGATGGTACTTATTGGTACGGCTATCGACGAATTTTCTGTCGGTGATAGCTCTAATATGTTATCCTATGCAATATTCTTCTTCATTTTCGCGGTCGGATCACCCTTACTAAATCTCTTAATGAGTTTAACAAGGGAAAATCTGGCTCAGAGAATTGAAAGGGACACACGTCAAGAATTTTATGTTAGTTTATTGGGTAAAAGTCAATCCTTTCACGAATCCCAGCGTATTGGGGATATCATGGCAAGAGCGACAAATGATGTTAGAATGTTGAATTTCATGGTATCTCCAGGCTTATCGCTCTTATTTGAATCTTTTATGAGATTAGTAATTCCCATTATGTTTGTAGCAATCTTCTATCCTATTGACTTACTAGCCACTCCGTTAATTTTTATTGTTCTCTTTATCATAACATTAAGAGGATATACAAGACAATTAGATCCAGTGGCTAACAGATTAAGAGCGGAATTCGGCCAGATGAATGCTGTTCTCAATGAAACCTTATCTGGAATCGAAGTTGTTAAAGGAAGTACAACTGAAGAATATGAGCTAAATAGATATTTCATTAATGCTAAAGGCTATAGAGATGCCTTTGTAGATCAGGGAAGGATAATGGCTAGATATATTCCACTTCTTCTAATCGGATTAGCAATCACTGCTTCCCTAGGTCATGGAATTATCTTGTACATCGATGGAAAAATGACTGTAGGAGCGATTATCTCATATGTGGGACTAATTTCGACTCTCAGATTTCCAACATTCATATCAATTTGGGTATTTGCCTTAATTCGATTGGCCATATCTGGAGCTGATCGACTGCTCGATATTATGACAAAAGAATCTGAGATCGATGAAAACTTAGAAGGAATTGAACAGAAAATCGCAGGGAAAGTTGTTTTTGAAAACGTCTCATTCATCTACCCTGGATCTGATAAAAAGGTCTTAAATAAGATTGATATCATGGTTGCTCCAGGACAAACTGTTGCAATCGTTGGAACAACTGGATCCGGAAAAACAACAGTTACTAAGTTTCTATCTCGATTATATGACCCCAACGAGGGACGCATATTAATAGATGATATAGATGTACGGGATTGGAAATTAGATTCCTTGAGAAGTCAAATTTCTTATATTGAACAAGATACATTTCTCTTCTCTGATAAAATATCTGAAAACATATCATTTGGAAGGACGAGTGAGATAGAAGAGATTCAACGTGTGGCAAGAGAAGCACAAGCTGATGAATTTATTGAACAACTTCCACAAAAGTATGAGAGTGAAGTTGGAGAAAGAGGAGTCCAACTAAGTGGGGGACAGCGTCAACGAATAGCGATCGCACGAGCTTTTCTTACTGATCCCCGTATACTTATTTTAGACGATTCAACCAGCGCAATCGACAGTGATACAGAAGACAAAATTCAGAAAGCTATGAGACGAATTCTCTATGGACGAACAACTTTTCTAATTACACATCGATTGAGCCAGATCCGTTGGGCGGATTTAATTCTTGTCATGAGGAAAGGGCAAATAATTGCGAAAGGGTCTCATGAAAATCTTTTGAAGACCTCCGAAGAATATCGAAAGATCTTTGTCAAACGTTTTAATTTGGACGAAAAATCTCTTCTGGAGGAGGTAAACTAGATGGGTTTTGGAATAGGATTAGGAGCAGAGGAATATGATCGATCATATAAGGATCGAGATTTAGTACGTCGTGTATTGGCATATTTTAGTCCTTATAAAAATTCCTTAATTATCGTGACATTATTTTTATTTGCACAGAGTATTGTAAATGCATTAATTCCTATAATTTCTAGGGAAGCCATTCTCCAACTCGAGATAGCTGAAGATATTGAACAACAACAGCTATACATTATTTTTCTAATTGGTATAACATTAATTCTTAATACCCTTGGATGGGTATTCAACTATTACCGACAAACGTTAAGTTCCAAGGTCATAGGTGATGCAGTATTAGACCTAAGAAAAGATGTCAATGTTTCCGTCTTGAATCACGATATGTCATTCTATGACAAATATCCAACTGGTAAAATCGTATCCCGCATCAACACAGATTCCAGGGATTTTGGTCAGACAGCTGATCAGTTAAGTCAAACCATTTCTTCAATATTGCTTGTAGGGATTATGTTTGCAGTTATGCTAACAATAAATGTGGAACTCACATTGGTTGTCCTTTTACTCGTCCCCTTTATTTTTGTTATAGCACTTTCATTCAGAAAAGCCGCCCGAAGATTAACTCTGGTTGGTCAACGGGCATTGGCGGTAGTAAACGCGTTTGTACAAGAATCTTTTACTGGTATCCAAATAGCCAAGACTTTCAGACAAGAATCCAAACTGTTTGGAAAGTTTAAATCAGTAAATAAACAGTCATATCAAGCTAACCTTAAAAGAGCCTATTTACTAAATTTCATTTTTCCAGCGATGTCAACAGTCCAAGGAATAGCTTTAGCTTTACTAGTTATTGTAGGTGGAACCGCAACTCTCAATAATGAACTTCAGGCGGCGGATTTCTACCTTTTTCTACAAAGTCTTCAATTGTTTTTCTTTCCGCTTTTTATAATCGCATCCTTTTGGCCAAGTTTTCAATCTGGTTTATCTGCAGCTGAAAGAATCTTTGCTCTAATAGATACTCCACCTGCTGTCATACAGAACGATACCATCGTTTCCAAGAAAATAGAAGGAAAAATCATCTTTAAAGATTTAACATTCTCCTATGTTGAGGGAAAAGAGGTCCTAGACAAAGGAAAAACATCAGATAATAAAATGAAAGCAAAGAAGGAAGTTAAGGTCTTCGATGGCTTTTCATTAATTATTAAACCTGGAGAGTCATTGGCTATTGTTGGTCATACGGGAGCTGGGAAATCTAGCTTAGCTAAACTTTTAGCTCGATTTTATGAGTTCCAATCTGGTGATATTTTAATTGATGATGTAAATATTAGAGATTACAATTTGAAAGAGTACAGGAAACATATTGGTATCATTCACCAAGTTCCTTTTCTTTGGGGAGATACTCTTGAAAATAACGTGAAGTATGGAAGGGCCGATGCGAGTTCAGAGGATGTTCGTTGGGCACTGGAGCAAGCAGGTGGAGCAGATTGGGTAGATGATCTTCCCCAAGGATTAAATACTAATATTCGTGAAAGAGGTTCCCTGCTTTCGATGGGACAGAGACAACTAGTAGCCTTAGCAAGAGTATTACTGGAAAACCCATCGATATTGGTGTTAGATGAGGCCACTGCGTCAGTCGATCCTTTTACTGAAACTAGAATTCAGGAAGCATTAGAAAAGACCATTAAAGGGAGAACATCAATTATAATCGCACATAGGCTATGGACAGTTCGACAAGTTGATCGAATAATTGTTCTTGACCATGGTAAGATAGTAGAAGAAGGAAATCATGATCAATTGATAGAGAAGAACGGTGTTTATGCCCAGTTGTACAATACCTATTTTCGACATCAAAGCTTAGAATATATCGAAAAAGCCATTGAAATGAGTTAGAAATTGGAAATAATTGTCTTTTCAGCTCTTCAGGTATCTAAAAATGCTAATAGTAGCGGATTGACAATTTCGGGCTTCTCATAATGAGATAGATGACCCGCTTCTTTTATGGAGTGAAATATAATATCTGGAATAGCGGTACGTAATTTTTCATTTGCTTCATAAGGTACAACTGTATCTTGTTCTCCCCAGAATAGACATATTGGAACCTTCAACTTCCCAATAGCCCTATAAATTCTATCTAAATTTTTAAGGTCATAATGAACCATTGTTGAGATAACAGCTTTGGAATACCCCATAAATTGTAATTGTTCGCTGAAATTATCTTTGAAATTAGGAAAATCTTCATAGTTGTAGAAGTTATCAGACAAACTTGCGAATAGCATCTTGTGACCCACAAATTTGCGTAGTAAAATATTTAATCCTGGCACCCGTAATAATTTCATTGCTCTTGGGAGTTTTGACGGATGAACAGGATCAATCAAACAAATTCTTTTTATAAGCTCGCTATGGCGAATTGCAAAATTCGCACATATCGCCCCTCCTAAGGATAAGCCCACTAAAGTTATTTTTTGGTCGACCAATCTCAGGGTAGTCAATAGTTCATATAATTGTTTATTGTAAAGATCGACATCATTCTTTCCTGGGAACCTGTCAGAATATCCCCGCCCAAATAGATCATATCTTAGGACCCGAAAACCATTATTTGACAACGTCTCAAATAGTGGATCCCAAACAAACAGTGGGGTTGTCATTCCATGAACTAAGACCACTAGCTCTCCATCTCCCTTCAACTGATAGTGCACATAACCGTTTGACGTCTGAATAAAACTTCCAGGTAATGTATTTCTCACCTTATCTGTTAATTCCAGATTTTCAAGATCCATGATTCGTCTTCCGATGTATTATTGCAAAAAATTCATTTATGAATATAAATGAAATCTTTTCGAGGCTCGACTAAAAATTCACATCCAGTGGACGTCACAACAACCATTTCTTCCATAGAGACCATCCCGTGATTCTTAGTTTTGACATTCGGTTCAATTGTAAACACTTGTCCTACTTCTATCACTTGTTTCGGTGCATTCCCGTATCGAGGCCATAATGGACCAAACATGCAACCTCCATCGTGGGCCATAATACCAACTTGATGACCTAATCCATGTTTATACTCCTCATAGCCTTGAGAAATTATATACTCCCGTGCTAGTTTATCTATTTGGTATCCTTGTAATCCTGGGCGAATTTTTTTTGCTGCTAATTGGATCGCTTCCAGTACAGTATCCATTGCATGTCTTAGCTCATCAGGTAATTCGTGTTTTTTCCCAAAAAACCACATCCTTTGTAAATCAGAACAATACCCTTGATATTTAATACCAAAATCATTATGGAGTGTTTGTCCCTCTACAGTAAAATTGGTTTCCTGAGGTAACACATGACCATAATCTTTGTCCTTACCAGCATCAATTGCAGGATTTTGATCCCGCTGCCAGCTGAAACCAAATCCTCGGTCATTGATTTTCTTGTGGAACTTGGCTTGAATTTCAGTTTCTCGTTGACCAACGTCTAATGTCTCAGAAATTTCGTCATTAATTTCCTCAGTAAGTTCACATGCTTGTTTAATTAGTCCAAGTTCAGTTTCTGACTTTATACTTCGAATAGCGTTGACAATGGGTTGAGCACTTACAAAGCGATCTTTGAAATCGGATAATAGTTCTTCTAGTACCAAAAACATTCCATGTGTCAAACCATCACTGGAATAATCATCTAACGAATAATTTAAGGCAATTTTGGAAGGATCAAATTCCTTGATTTTAGCTAGAAGAGAAGCAGTAATTCCTAAATCATATCCGATTACTTCATCCCAGATCCCTTTATTACGTTCAGTATCCGCATCAAAATTTCCTACAATCGCGATCTTCCGTACTGTTTCATCATTCGCAATAAAAATGAACGCAGATTGAGCTACTACTTCTGAACCAACAACAAAATTCATAGCTGAGTCAGGGGTAGTAGAAGTTTCTCGTACAAATATTAACCAGCAATCTAATTCAGATCGTTTCATTATATTTGGTATTTGCTCATGTTTCTCATGAAGAATCTTAGCCTTCAATTGTAATGGTAGATAACTTTCACTCAAGTATTTCACAGACGATTTTTTTCGCTTACTGATTAATTTTTTAAAATTCTGGTTAACTTATAATATCTCACCTCTTTCTTAATCTTGGAAGTGGAATGCAAAGAAAATTAGGCGTTCGGCATGCACATTTCTCAATTAGTTGATATTTTTACCCAAGAAATTTCTACTCAGTCAATCATGGATCAGATTTCTCAAATTTCTCAATATCACCGAATTCAAGGATCGATGAAATTTCACGAAAGCGCTAAGCATATTCAAGCCATTTTATCCAATAACAGTATTTTTTCAAAGATATACGAATATCCAGCAGATGGAAAATGGGAAAAATGGGGTTGGGTTAGTCCAATATCCTGGGATATAAAATCAGGGGAATGTTGGCTCATGAAACCTGTTAAAAAACGATTAAGCCGCTTTATTGATCATCCTATGAGCGTTATAACACATTCCAAAGCAGCTGATTTTGAAGGAACATTGGTAGATATAGGAAAGGGAGACAAACCGTCTGATTATGCGAAAGCAAAGGGTAAAATTGCTTTAATTACAGCAAGTCCTCGCAGAATCTTCTCGTATGCCGCTAGACATGATGTTAAAGGAATAATTTTACATCCAGATCTGAATCGAGCCGCTCAGATCGGTGATACAACAGTTCAGTATGATGGATTTTGGCCTGTTAACGAGAACTTATCAGATGTTACGTCGGGTTTTTCAATATCCCATGCACAAGCTAGAGAATTACAAAATTATTTGAGGGGAAAAAAGGAAGTAAAACTACATTTTAAGATCGATGCAAACTTTTCAGATGATAAAAGAAAATTACATGTCTTAGAAACGCCTTTTATTGGGAGCGAAAGACCACTAGAAGAAATAGTGATAATTGCTCATCTATGTCATCCTTCTCCTGGCGCGAATGACAATGCTTCTGGGAGTGCTACGCTTCTTGAAATTGCCTTAAGTTTAAACAGGATGATTAAAACAGGACAAATAGCTCAACCAAAAAGAACCTTACGTTTTTTGTGGGTTCCTGAATTTTCAGGAACAATTCCTTGGCTAGCTGAATATGATCAACAACGGAATACTGAAGGGAGGAAAATCCTCTCGGTTTTTAATCTTGACATGGTGGGAGAATCCCCTGTAAAAGTGGGCACGCCATTAACCATCAGCTCTCCTAGTATCTCCACTCCTTCATTCTTACCAGGGATGATAAGATACGTTTCAGAGTGTGTTAAGAAACAAAAGGTAGCAAAAAACGGGTGGACTTATCAATTAAATTACGATATTCAATCCTTTGCGGGTGGAAGCGATCATCTCATTTTTAATGACAGTTATTTTTCGATTCCAGGAGTTATGTTTGGTCATGATGATCCCTATCATCATACAAGTGCTGATAGTATTGACAAAGTTGAACCATTGGAATGTCGGAGTGCTGGTGTCATAACGGGAGTGACTGCATACAGTTTAGCTACCTCAAATTCGCTATTTCTGCAGGAAATATTAGCAAGTGTTTTTTCAGATATCATAGAGGAAGCTAATTCACTTAACCACAGATTGAATAAATCAGGGGAATTATCTCAAGCTCAACAACTTCGACAAAAAGAGTTGCTAGCACAAATGTCGACTAACAGGTTGAAAAGTATATTAGAACTAGATTTTGAAGGTAATCTCAAGGAAGATATAGAACACTTTTCAAAATTGGTGAAACTGCATTTTAATCATCTTATTCAAAAGAACACGAACTCTGAGGAAAAAGAAAGAATGGAAAATATTTCGAATCAAATCATTATACAATGTAATTTTATTGGGCCCCTACCTTTTAAGCGTCTAATGGATCCTAGTCGTTCTGAATCCAATCAATTAAGGCTTGGGTCTCTGACAAAAAAATACTGGGGCGGACTCGTCTTGGAATTATTAAATTTGGCGAATGGGAAAATGAATGTCGAAGATATCTTCCTCCTACTTAAAATTCCTTACCCTGATGTGATGTATGACGATATTAAGTATATCGTAAACCTGTTCATTGAAGAAAAAATTCTATTATCTGTAGAAAATTGAGCTTAAGATATTCTAGTATTTGTGTTTCTAAAATGAGAAGAAGATTCTAGCAATCATCGTTCCACCGATTATAACTAACGAAATTATCACGACTTTGGTGATCACTAAAGTCTGGATGCGGTCCCGAATTTTACATCCAATTTCTGCTCCAACGAGTAATCCTAGCGTTAACGGGAAGAAGATAACATCCAGACTCCCATGAAGGAAATGAGTATATCCGCCAACTGCAGATGTTATGACAATCATAAATGTAGCAGTGGCAGAGGCTATGTTGGATGGTACGCCAAAGCCTGTTATCATTAAAGGTGCTTTTATCCATCCTGCTCCTATTCCAAACAGCCCAGCTAGCATACCACTTGTTAAACCACTGATTATTAACATCAAATAACCAGTATTGCTGGTTTTTTCGCTACCACCATACTTTAACTTAGGTCCAAACCCCATTATAAGTTTGAAAAATGATTTCTCCCCCTTTATCTTTGAATTTTTCTCATTCAAGTCTTTTACCATCATATAGGCCATAATGAAGGCTATAAGCCCAAAAGTCACATAAAGAAGGGTTGGTGGGAGAAGTAATGTCAGATTTGCTCCTATTATTGCACCTAATGCAGTAGGAATCTCGAATCCTATACCTAGTTTATAATTGATTTCATTTCGTCTGTGATTATGAATTGTAGCCAGCACTGAAGGTAGAAACAATGAAATCAATGAATTTGCCGCTGCTATTTCAATAGGAAATCCTGCCAGAATGAGGATTGGGAATAAAAAAACTCCTCCTCCAAAACCCCCAACGACTCCTACAATGCCAATTCCAATACTCAGAATGAAAAAGAAGATATAGATTAAAAATTCCACGAGAAAAAACCTTTCTGATAGAAATATATTGTATCAGACGAATGAGTACGAAGAGGAGATATTGTTTCCGTCTTAAAATCTTCCAGGGAAATTCGTGAAAATAATAGTTATCCACGCATTAGGAGGATTGGACACTTAGCTGGATCATCTAAGTCCAGACATGGTTTCTGCATCCCTGTGTAGAATTTTTGACCGAGTTCCTTACACATACTATTATCTGCATCAAAGTGGGGACAAGTCATGATTCAATCACCTTTTGTGTAAATGAATTATGCTGGTGTTTATATAAAAAGGGATGCCAATTATCTATTATTTTATGGGCAAATAGGGACATTTATGGCCAAATAGGAAAAGAAGGTTTCAAGGGGAAGAGAGAAACAGCTAGCTAGTTACTGAAGCAAAAGGGAAGAAAAGAGGATAGATATTAAGCCATAAAAATAACGGATGATTGAACCGATCTCATGCAATTATGGTTCTAGTGATGAACTAGTTAACCTCTTGATACTAGAATAACGGGATACAAGCAAATTTGATGTGGATCAAAGGGTTTAATAGGTTTATAAGCAGAAAAGCTCCTACTCAATCCGTATTGCTATGTGATGCTAGCTGGAACTAGTTGGTACTAGGAAGGATGGTCAGGGATGCTCCTGACACGAGGATACAAGTACGAATTATTTGTAAATAACAAAGAACGGACGCTACTGACCAAATGTGCAGGCATATCACGATTTGCCTGGAACTGGGGATTAGCTGCGCGGAAATCGCGTTACCAAACCCAAACAGGTGCGGCTCGTTATACCAATGCCATGAGACAACATAAAGAATTAAACCGCTTGAAACACACTGATTTTCCCTGGATGTATGAGGTCTCGAAATGTGTCCCACAAGAAGCACTCCGTGACT
>NJBF01000029.1 GCA_003144275.1 Candidatus Heimdallarchaeota archaeon B3_Heim | reverse complement strand
TAAAAAATATTCTCTACTGATTTCTAGCGGTTTTGTGGTTACGCATAAATTTGATAAGTACATAAGAATAATAGAGCATTCTTGTATAAAATGAAATCCAAAAAATCTCAAAAATGACAGCTTTTCATTCGTAGATGTACCTTATTATTGTACAGAAACGATCGAATTTATTCTCAAAATAGATACTTCCTCACACACATTTCATGCATTTTTTTACTCAAATTCTCTATTTTTTGTACACACACTTTATTATATCAAGAATGCATTGTCTATTCAGAACATAGTGAGAGTACCAATCATTATGATGTAAAGGAAGATGTATTTCATCAAATTTGATCTAATGAAAAATAATTACTCTGACACTTTAAAGTTGATTAAAGATTTAGCGTTTAACAGCATCGTAAAAAGATAACATGCCGTATTTCGGTACACTAAGTATAGAAAAGGTGTTTTCATAAGAATATTGCTGAATTAGGGCTTTATGGAGTTATAAGAAGCAAACTGAGAGGTATGATTTATGGCCAAAGTTAGTGTAGAAAACCTACTGAGGAAGGCGGATCTTCCAAATAAAAGAGCGGAAGCGTGGCATCCCTTCTATCGTGGGAAAATTGAGGTTGTTTCAAAAGTTAAAATTGATAGTTTCGATGATTTTGCAGTGTGGTATACACCAGGAGTAGCAAAACCTTGTAAAACCATCGAAGAAGACTTGAAAACTGCAGACAAGTCGAAACCAGCTGCTATGGAATTAGCAAAAACAGCTCAAGACAGGGGATTAACACCTGAGTATATTATACCTGCTATGGATGAGTGGGAAGTATTTCCTAGGGAAGCTGTGGCAGTTGGTCAACAGGCAATCAAAGAAGGCATTGCAAGACTTAAGCTTACTCGTCAAGAAGCTTTTGAAATAGCTGAAACACTCATTAAACGAGCAAGGGATCAAACCCACTCAATGATGGATTTAGGATATATTTCACAAGCTCCTCCTATTGAATATTGATCTTATTCATGATAATCATTAATTAACTCACAATAGGTCAAAAACATGAAAATTGGTTTACCATCAGACAGAAAAAGTTTTTCAAGTCCACTTGCAAGTAATTTTGAGCGGTGTTCATTTTTTATTATATATAATTCAGATCATGAGAACGATATGACAATAATTCACAACGATGCTCAGACAGCTGCCAGAGGTGTAGAAAATCAAGTTGCTAAGCTGTTTGTAGAACAAAATATCGACATTCTTATCACTCTGCAAATTTGTGCTGAGACCTTGAATATCCTATTAAATGCAGGAATACGAGTCTATTTAGCTATCGATGGAACTCTTCTTGAAAATATTGACGCTTACAGACAAGGGCGATTATTTGAGACCTTTATAGCTTTTACGCTTTCTGAACAGGATTTAGGATCAGGTAAATTCCCAATATCAATTTATAAAATAATTAGAAACAAAGTATGATTTTCTCATTATCTATGGGTAACACACATCAGAAATCACTTTGCAAAGGAGGTTATAACAAGAAAGTAACGAAAAATTACTTGTAGTTCTTAGTCTTACGTTTTAATCTATCTCAGATTCTTTATTGTAGAAATAAATTAACCGTTAATTCAAAAAATAGAACAGTGAAAAAAATTGGATTTCTTAAATGAAATGATACCAAGTATATTAGCAGCAGTTATTGCTGTTATTAGCGTATATGGTATAGCTCATTGGTTACAAATACAGAATTTTCAGAAAACAAGATTAAAACTACAGTTATATCAGAGTGGGGAAACAATACTCCCTCGTAGAAGACGATATCTAGACAAGACGTTTATCTGGATCTCTTACTTCACTACTTCCCATGTTATATCCTTTATGTTTGCTACCCTCTTGGTTCTTTCCTTAGTTACGACCATCAATATTTTTTATCCTCTCCTATATTTCGTAATTACTTCTTATGCAATTTTCATGTTAGCAATAAGGACACCAATGACGTAATGCATTATGGAGTCGTCTAAAACTGATCAATAAGAAAAGACTAATAATCCATGCTTTAACGAACTCTCCTTGGGTAGTACATGTCAATACAGGTTCATGTAATGGTTGTGATATTGAGGCGCTTTCACTTTTCGTTCCAAGGTACGATGTTGAGAGATTTGGTATTTTATTAGAAGGATCACCACGACATGCTGATATCCTATTAGCAACTGGTGCGGTAACTAATCAATGCTTACCAAGGTTAAAACGTATATATGAACAAATGCCTGAACCTAAATTTGTAATCGCTATTGGAAATTGTGCTAGTACTGGTGGTGTTTATCAAGGCAACTATAATACTTTGGATGGTATAAATAAAGTGATTCCTGTAGATGTATATATTCTTGGTTGTCCTCCTCGTCCTGAAGCTATTGTTGATGGTATTATTAAACTAATTCAGAAGTTACACCAAGAGATCGAATCTAATGAAGAAGAAACTGACACGTAGGTAATTCTAACTATGAAGAATATTAAACCTGAAACACTAGTAGAAGTAGCTACCTCATTGAATCTTACTATTCGTGAACTGCGGAATTATCCATCAGACTGTTATGTTAATGTTCAAGCTGAAAGATTAATTGAAATTATAAAAATACTCAAAAAAAAGTATGATGTTTCTCATTTATCCACCATTGTGGTTCAAGATATAGATGAAGACTATAAGCTACTCTATCCTTTCTCTGTTCACCTACCAGAAGAGAAAATTGGAAATTTCATACTAGATGTTAAGATTAGTAAGTGTGATCCGAAAATCAACTCAATCGTACCAGAAATACCTGGGGCTTTTCTTTATGAGCAAGAAGTTTTTGATATGATGGGGATCCATTTTGAAAACCATCCCAATCTGAAACGAATTCTTACACCTGATACTTTACCTAAAGATCTTTTTCCCTTAAGAAAAAACATTTCTTCTAAGGAAATTCGTGATGGACTAAAAAATGCCAGGAAAAATAAAGAAGCGGAAGAGAAACTAAAGGAATACATTAGAAGTGAGCAATTTGAATATATTTCTGAAAAATCAGATTATGCCATATCTGTAGGCCCTCAACATCCAGCTTTAGAGGAACCCATCCGATTTATTTTCCATGTTGAAGGAGAAACTGTAAAAAATGTAGAGTTACGTTTGGGATTCAATCATCGAGGCATTGAAAAAGCCTTTGAAAGTCGTACATGGTTACAAAATCTATATTTAGCTGAACGAATATGCGGAATTTGTAGTGATAGTCATCAACTTTGTTACGTTCAAGCTGTAGAGAAGTGTAATGAAATTTCGGATGAAATACCAGAACGAGCTCTGTACATAAGAACAATATTAGCTGAACTTGAACGCATTCATTCACATTTGCTATGGTACGGTGTATTGGCTCATAACGCTGGTTTTGATACGATGTTCCAATATACATGGCGAGACAGAGAAATTGTAATGGATATTTTGGAGAGAATTTCTGGTAATCGTGTTAATTATGCTATGCACACCATAGGTGGGGTTCGACGAGATATTAGCCCGGAACAAGTATTGAAGATAATTCCAAAACTGAAAGAGCTTCGTAAAAGGGTTATTGATCACCAAAAAATGATGATGAACGAGAAAAGTTTCATAATTCGGCAAGAAGGTATTGCTATTTTGACTAAGGCTGAAGCTCTGCGCTTTTGTGCTGTAGGTCCTAACGCCCGAAGTAGTGGTATAGATGTTGATATTCGGAGGAATGATCCTTATGCGGCCTATAATCAGTTATCATTCGATATCCCGATAAGAACTGAAGGAGACATATTTAGCGGATTAATTATTCGCTTGGAAGAAACTCTCACCGCAATTGATTTGGCAGTTGAAGCTCTTGAAACACTACCCCAAGGTAAACTAAACATTAAGGTACCCCGAAAAATTCCTCAAGGAGAAGGAATGAGTAGAGTTGAAGCACCACGAGGTGAAGACATCCATTATGTCCAATCGAATGGTACAAATAAACCAGAGCGGTTTAAGGTTCGAGCTCCAACCCTTGCTAATATACCCAGCTTATTGCATAGATTAATTGGTGTACAAGTAGCAGATATCCCCCCAGTCATTCGAGTTATTGATCCATGCATAGGTTGCATGGATAGAGTCACATTCATAGATTTAAAGAAGGAACTGAGATTAAATATGTCAGGTGCACATCTTATAAGTCGAGCAAATCGAGCATATCGACTAGGAACAAAGATATTAAATCTTTAAGTGAGAAGAAAAGGGTTAAATTAATGAAAAATGAATACAGATTCATAGGATGTACGTTAATTTACACTGTAATTATTTTTAGTCCCTTCTATATATGGAAAAGATTTCCTGTGATGATTGACCTTCTTAAGTATTTTGTTTTTCCAGGGATATTTTTCATTTTCTCTGGAGCTCTATTCTATAGCTGGGTCGATAGAAAGATATATGCACAAATGCAGAACCGTGTAGGTCCTCGGTTTTTGCAACCAATTTTCGATGTGCTAAAATTACTTGCCAAAGAAGATATAACCCCGATAGGAGTGGAAACGCCCGAATTTAACATAATTCCTGCAATGCAGCTCATATTAACCCTATTACTAGCATTTTTTACACCGATTTATATGGCCGAGGGACTGATTTCTTTCGAGGGAGATTTATTTTTTTTATTATTCTTACTAGCAGTGCTTGCAGGTTCAATTTTTTTACTTGGGTGGTCGACAAACAATCCATATGGTTTGATTGGTGGATCTAGAGCTGCAATTGCAGAATTATCTCTTGAAATTCCTCTAACTATTGCATTTATTGGCCCTGCTATCTTAGCAGGTTCTCTCCGCCTCTCTAATATTGTTCAGAGTGGATTTAATCTGATTGATATACCTTTAAATGTAATTCTCGGAACAGAGGGCTTTACTTCTGCTCATTTACTTTACATAATTCCCTTATCTATATTGTTCTACATTGCAGTTTTATCAGCCAATGCAGTCTTAGAAAAAGTTCCCTTCGACCCTGCTCATGCTGAAACAGAAATTGTTGGCGGTTGGACAATAGAACTAACTGGCAAGAAGTTGCTTTTCAGTCACTTAGCTAATTTAGTATTGGAATTCACACTTGCAGGGATAATCGCAGCCGTTTTCCTTGGTGGTCCAGGCTTACGACCGTTAGAATCATTATTGATTGATAGATTTTGGATAGGTCCTTGGGATCTTTTCTACTATGTCATTAACATTACAACCTTCCTCCTTAAGACTACGGTGATCGTATTCCTAATTACTACTAATCGTACAGTTCTTTCCCGTCTACGGATTGACCAACTAGTTCAGTATTTTTGGCGGTATTATCTACCAATGTCTTTTCTTGCACTATTAATGATAATTTATCTAATAGGAGTACTTTGAAAATGATGAGAATATTTGATCTTCTGCCCATTTTTAAGGAAGCTACGCGGAATTTATTGACTAAATCTGTAACTGTACAATTTCCCCTTGAGCATATTATAGTTCCCGATGGATTTAGAGGGGCTCCAGAAGTTAATCCAACGCTTTGTATAGTTTGCAAAAATTGTGAAAAAGAATGTCCAACACAATGCATCAGTATAGTTCCAGCCAATCCATCCAAGATCCATAATTTTTCAAAAAATCAAGGTAAACCTTTCTGGTTCTCCATTAATCTTTCACAATGTATGTTCTGTCAAGTTTGTGAAGAATTTTGTCCAATAAATAGAAAGGGTCAATCAGCTATCGTTTTAAACCCAAATCGCTGGCGGATGGCTGAATATAATCTTGAAGATACAATTGAAAAAAAACTTGTATATCGAAAACCGAAAAGAAAACCGATACAAATAAAGGAAGTCAACTCTAATGGCATCGATTGAAATTATATTGCTAGCCTTGTTTACACTCGTCATGGCTGTTGCTGCACTTGAAACAGAAAAAATCACAACATCAATATTATTTCTAGCCCTATCTTCGGTTGGAATCGGATCCATTTTCTTTTTTGTAGGCGCTAGCTATGCGGCTGTTTTTGAATTTTTAGTTTATGCTGGGGTTTTAATAGTACTATTCATAGTTACAGCCAGTCTTACAGAAACGTCCAAACCAATAACGAGTACTGCTGAATCTCCATTTAAGGACATAGAACCATGAATCACAAAGAGACTTTCGGAAAAATCGGTTTTTTTATCATCACTTTTCTTCTTTTGATCTTCTTCATAGAAGCACAAGGAAGCGGAAATTGGGCCACTTTACAAGCTGTGGACTCGAGTTTAGCTAATCAAAGAAGTTTAGAGCTGTTATGGACCACTTTAGTTACTGCTACTTTGATACAAGGATTTATGCTTTATTCTGCACTCTTAGGAGCTAATTCACAGTTCACACCACCTACAAAAAAGGTCAATAATAAGGAGGAGCATTCATGAATTCCTATCTTCGTTCTATTACTGATTTCGAGATAATACTGGCATTATCCTTCATCATGTTATTGATTGGTATGTATGGTCTGTGTACTAAACGTTCTGCTATCAAGATAATAATGGCTTTAGAAATTCTTGTTGCAGCACCAAACCTCGCATTCATCGCATTTGGTTTTACTCAAAGCACAACGGTAGATCCACAAACCCAGACATTTGTCATCATTTCATTATCTGTAGGTGCTGCTGTGATTGGACTTGCTCTAGCTTTTATACGAAATCTTTGGAAACATTTTGGAACGACCAATGTAGATGCTTACACAACTTTGAAGGGATAAGTGTAACGATGCAAATATTCACAATTAATCAACTTGAATTCATCTTTAAACCTTGGTTTTTAGTGTTTTTAATACCAATTGTAGGTGCATTAATTTCTGTCATCATTGGTAGGGTTCATTACAAGTTACAAACTGCTTTTTCAATCAGTACCATTGGATTGTCTACCATATTCTCTTTATTCCTTCTCACACAAGCTACATGGGAAGAATATATCATCCACTTTTTTCCAAGTGGATGTACGAATGGAGTGATTTCGTACTTTGATACTTCAATTGTCATTGATCCATTAGGCATCTTCATGGCTGTAATTGCGTCAGGCTTAGGATTTTTGATTGCAATATTTTCAATTGATTATATGAAAAATGATGAGGCATTAACCAGATACTGGTTTTTTCTACAACTATTTGTTGGTGGAATGGTACTTCTTGTAGTAGCTGGTGATTTAATCTTTCTCTATACTGGGTGGAAAATAGTAGGTGTTTGCTCTTACTTCTTGATTGGTCATTATTTCCATAAATCTGAGCCACAACGATCTCTAGCTATAAAATCTGGAATTAAAGCATTTTTGATGACTCTAGTGGGCGATATTGCTCTTTTAGGGGGTCTTGGTATCTTATGGTTGGAATTAGGAACTGTAAATATTTTCCAAATTATGAGTGGTTTCCTTACTCTTACACAGAGTCTACAAGTATTGGTTGCCCTATTAATCTTTGTAGGAGCTGTTGGTAAATCAGCGCAATTCCCTTTGATTACATGGTTATCCAGTCCCGAAAGTATTGATATTGATGCTATGCAAGGACCGACCACAGTATCGGCTCTAATTCATGCAGCAACAATGGTAAAAGCAGGCGTATATTTAATGTCTCGATTTTTTTTTGTCTTTGCAATAGCTAATATTGAAACATTCTATCTTGTTATGGCATTTATCGTTGCAATCACAGCTATTCTCACGGCTTCATCAGCACTTGTATCAAATGACATCAAACGCGTACTGGCGTATTCCACAGTGAGTCAACTCAGCTATATGTTCCTAGCTATATGTATAGCAGGATTATCATTCTTGGATCTCGATTATGATGTTGGTTACCATGCATTCTTAGGAGCTCAGTTTCATATCCTGTCACATGCGATTTTCAAAGCGTTATTATTCCTCTCCGCAGGAGCCATCATCTTTTCGTTACATCATGAAAGAAATATAAAAAAAATGGGCGGTCTCTTCCAAGAATTAAGAATTATTGCTATTCCAATGCTTATTGGTATATTCGCTCTCTCAGGTATCCCTCCATTCAATGGATATTTTTCTAAGGAGTCTGTATTAGGAGCCGCGTGGGAGTTATTTTTGACTAGAGGCACCATGGCTCCACTCGCGCTTCTTCTTTTTATGCTCGGAATAGTAACCGCAGGATTAACAGCGGCGTATTCAATTAGATTGTACATTCTAGTATTTATGGGGGAAAAACCCCAAAAACTGGAAATACGAAAGCCAGGAATATTTATGACGAGTGTCTTAGTAATACTAGCTAGTCTCACACTAGTCTCTGGTTTCCTAGCACGTATAATTACCTCACTTTTTGATCAAATGCAGACTTATTTCTATATAGGTGATTCGTCTTTTTCTCACATCTTTTCACACTATGAATTGGTACTTTTTCCCTCAATTCACACAATAGTGCCAACCCTCCTCACACTCACCTGTATTACAATCGGAGCTTTATGTAGCTATTTCCTTTATCGGAATGGAGCAAAAGAGATTCTTTTCATCAGGAAAAATGTCTTTCTACGAACTTTGCAAACAATTGCAAAAGAGGGATTTTACATTGACCACTTCTTCCAATGGTGTCAGAATGGCATAATGAATATATTTTGGTCGTTAAGGAAATTACAATCAGGCAATCTTAACTATAACTTCGCGTTAATTGGATTTGTTTCAGTGGTTATAATAATGATATTTTTGATCTTTTGAAGTGAAATCATGGAAAATATATTAGGATTCGAAATACCGCTTGTAATCTTCATTCTACTTCCCGCTATTACCTCTTTCCTTCTCATTGGAATAGAAAGGTTGTTGAAGGTATCTGTAACTAAAAAAGTCATTTCACATCTAGTCGCACTTACTGCTTCACTACTAGATCTAACTCTCGCTATTCTTTTCGGGATGGAACTACTTAAATCTCCTTCTTCTAACCCATTAATAACAGAAACGACAATATTAGTGTTGCGTGCAGATTTAACTTCCGGATTCTTTATTTTTATCTTTACACTCATACATGCAGCAGTTTGTATTTATTCAATTAATTATATGCATGAACACAATGATCTTGCCCATTTTTATGCCATTCTGTTCGCAGTTGTTACAGGATTGAACTTAATTGTACTGGTTAATGACTACTTCACAATGTTCGTTGCCTGGGAAGGGATGGTTCTTTGTGCGTATGCAATGGTTGGTTTTTATCGTAGTAGAGAGTCTTCTGAAGCAGGATTCAAGTACTTAATGATGAGCAGTGCAGGGAGCCTCTTATATCTTTTTGGAGTAGCCTTCTTATATGGAATAGCAGGGACATTAAAATTTGATGAATTAACTTTATTAGACCCTTTAACTGAATCATCAATTCTTTATATCGCTATTCTCTGCATGATCATTGGTTTTGGAGTAACTGCCGCTATTTTCTTCCTCAATACCTGGTTACCCGATGCTCATCCAGCTGCTCCTCCTCCAGCTCATGCTATGCTCTCTGGAATTATCGTAATTGGTGGAACATATGGCATTTTACGTGTTATATTCACAGTGATTCCTGTAAATATGGCGGAAATTGGGGGTACTTTCCAAGGTAGTGTTTGGAGTAATTTATTGATTATTTTAGGAATTCTAACTTCTCTCCAAGGAAATATCTATGCCCTAATACAATTTATGCGAAAAGATCCACAAGCTCGTAACTTAAAACGAATATTTGCATTTAGTACGATTTCACATATGGGTTACCTTATTACTGGATTGGGTGCGGGAAATATCCTTGGAATAGGAGGAACCCTCTTTCACGCTTTGAACCATGCAGCAGCAAAAGGAGTGCTCTTTATGATTACTGGCTATTTGATCTATTCTACTGGATCATATTATCTAGACCACTATAAAGGTCTTGGCCGACGAGATCCGCTAATTGGAATTTGTTTCACCATTGGATTATTTTCCTTAGCTTCTATCCCTTTAACGGGTGGTTTTTGGTCTAAGCTAATGATTATTCTAGGGTTATTTAACAACAAAAATCCCATAATCGGGATTTCCGCTGGTTTATTAACTCTATTTATTACATTTTTTGCTGCAGTAGGATATCTATGGCTTATCTGGTACCTAGTAATGAAAGAGTCCGACCAAGACGAGAAATATATTATAAAATTTGATGCAATGACGTTAAACAATAGTGGATTTATGAAACTCTCTATTGTTTCATTAACCATCTTTGTATTGATCTTAGGATTTTTTCCAACAGTTATTGTTAATTTTGCAATCAAAGCTGCGAGTGCTCTGTTCCCATAGAGCTCCCTAAACGTTTTGTAATCAGAATCGAAATTTCATATTTTCTCTTACTAAAAGTGTTGATAGTGTCAGGTTTTTTATTCTTTTTTTGATAGGTTTGACATTTAGAGATTTCACATAGATTGTTGTTCTTGAGGAGAGGGAATAAAAACGACTAAATCAACGATAAAAAGACGAGAGGGATAAATAGGATACAAGGGGAAACGGAAAAAAACAAAGAAGAGAAAATAAAAGTTTAAATGCAATAAAATTCTGTTTAATCAATACAATGACATGTACAGCCCATTTACAGATGCAACTGGGTCCACAGTTGCTTTCAGCACGATATGAATGGCCTCAAGAAGAGCTCGGACTAGAAATTCCCGTAGAATGTCCGTATTGTGGAGGAGAAACGGAAGTAATAGGTACGTGGGGTAGTTATCCCACTTTAACAGGAGAAGTGAGACGGTATAGGTGTAAGACATGTGAAGAAACCTTTAATCCCGCCAAAATACCTTATTGGTGTGATAAAGTGGAAGAACTTGTTTGGAAGCTTACACAAATGACCATTAAGGACAGAGGTGCAGTCAATGCTCTCGCAAAAATGTGGGAGGTGCCCGAGACAACCCTACGAACCCGTATAACTGCTATCAAAGACTTCCTCGCTACCAACTTGGAAATTATCAAACAGTTGCAGGAACGGCTGTCGGAACCGGACACCGTGAAGCACTCCGACTTGAGAATTATTTTTTATGATGAAGGCTTCATTAAATTATTGGGAGCGAATGGGTTTATATTGTTTACGCTAGCTGCGGATGGTGCCCCTATCAATGTAGCTATTGAACCTAGACGGGATGCTCAAACTATTTATGGATATTTTGTGCAAGCTATGACCCAACTGGGAGGAATCGATGTGATCGTGGGTGATGGTGCAAAAACCATCTTTGCAGCAGCAAAAGCTCTTCGTCAACTACTGATTTTGGTACAACACATCCACAAAGGAAAGGGGAAACGAGCCAGGATCACAAAGTTGAACCTGATCCCCAATCGCAAAGCATTGAAAGAAATCACGATAGAACTCCACACTGGTTCACTGTTACCCAATACTGAGTCAAAAATCATCGTTAGAAAGAAACGAGTCCACCCCGCAAAATGGGTTTCTCCAACACCGATGAAAAAATGGATTAGGAAGAAAAAACAACCACCTAAAGACAATGTCAAAAGAATGGGGGTTCTAACTCCAGCTGAAGGGGTAGATCCACTGAAAAAACCGCGTAAAAGAAGCACAAACCTTCTTAAAGGTCATGCGGTTTTTTTACGGACAGGATCTAATCCGTATGAGTATGAACTCAATTAAATTTCGGAGGAATCGAATCTAACTGTCGATGACTGTCCTTCTCTGACTGAACTTCAAGTTATGCTTAGTCTAGTCCAACAAGCGTTACCCAGGCAGTTTATTAGTTCTAATCGGGCGGAAGTTTTTAACGCCCTCCATGATCGTTATAACGTCTACTGGGGGCGTAAATCTCTTGTCAACGCTAATCGTGACATTCAGGCGTGGACTGCTGTGACTTTTTTCCCTGATGGCTGTCGTGCGCTTCTTCGTCGTCATAAATGGCATGTTCCTTATCGTCTGTTGGTTCATTTACTTCCTTTAATGATTTCCAAGGCTAAGATTTCCTAACTTTGTTCCTTGTCTTCCTAGGAGGTGTTCAACAATTTAGACGAAATCTCGACATTTAATATTTGATTAAATGTACAAAATTAATTTACACAGATCTGTGCTTTTTAATCACTTAATGACCATCTAAATAGCAAAAACAGCTGGTTTTTTCACTAAATTACTTGATAATTCTACTCCCATTTTATTAACACAACAATAGTATAATTATACGACAGTTTTTGGTACCTTTCAAACTAACTAGAGATGATGCTGATAAATTATATTAGTCGAATGCGAAAAGGATCTCAATCTGGGTTTAAAAAAGATCGTATCTCAATTAATAAGATCTATTTCATGAAAAAGCAGATACAAGGTTGGCAATCTACTGATACAAGCGATCTCCAAGATAAGAATGAATGTGACTAAAAAATTGATCCATTTTCCTGTAATATAAATGTGAAAAAGGAGAGTCAAATGAGTTTAAAAGTATGGAATGAAGCGGTTGTTAAAACTCTTCTGACTGAGATAGATTCTAAGAAGAGTGACACCAACTTTAATGCGGTTGAACAACTTCCAAACTTATTAATTGAAGGTGATAACGAAAATCCTTATCTCTAGGGATTAATGTTTATCTTTCCGTCAACCAGAAGTAATTTCTAAGTCGATACTATCGAATTATAATTCCTTTAGCAACAGGTTTAAAATAATATTCAAATTCGTAAGTAACAAGTAACGTAGGAATTCTAGCTAATATTTTTAAGATCGAATCTTAAAAATAAGTGGAGATCAATGAATAAGCAGTTAACCAATAAATTCACATTGAACCTTTTGCATTTGCTTTGTTCGGGAGAAGGGGTGGACATTAATATTAGCGCTCTTTCTAAGAAATATTCGAAACACAGAAATACTATTAAATAAAGAGTAAATCAACTACTGAGTCATAAAATCATTATAAAAACAAATTTTCAATTCCAGTGGTTGTTCACTGAATATCCTCTGTTAGTTATTTCAAAAGATAAATTTTATCGTGATGAAAATACTAGAAAGTTTATTGAAAGCGACCCGCACATTTTAGCTGCATATTACTTTCAGGAAGAGATATATAACACTGTAACGGTACAATTTCATGAAGACCTTTATTCATATGAGACGTGGAGCGACAAAATTTTAGAGGAGGGAAAAATCATAAAGGAAGAGGATCGTCATCCACCTGACGCCGCTCTTTTCAGTACTAAGCGTATTTTAAAGTATGACCCCTCGGCCCCCTTTAGAGTAATTGAACGGGGATTTAAACGTGGAGAAATTCAAGAGATTGGAGGTCTTTCATTAGACCTCTTGTCAATCAACATTTTAAAAATGGTTCTAACTGGAAAGGCTATAAGAACTAATGAAAATTTTTTAGCACGAACATTAGATGTTCATAGAAACACTATAATTAGACAGATTCGGAGCCTACTGAAAAACGGAATAGTGTCAAATCCTGTTTCAAGATTCCCCCAGCTTTTAGTACCACCAGACTATATGCTCATTTTCTCTTTGGTGGAGATCAAGAGACGTTGCCAAGAAGTAGAAGATTTCATCAGAAGGGATCCCCATGTTCCCCTTATGATAAAATGTAATGTAGGAAGATATAACTACCTTGTAGCAGGTACATTCAAAACTATTGAAAAGCATCTAGAATGGCAAGAAAACTATACACAAAATTTCAAAAATTGCATAGAGGCGATTAAAAGTACTTACCTTTCGCCTGCAATGACTTTTTCTATAAATCAGAATCGTGTCTGCCTTGAACTCATTAAAAAGAAGTTGAGTATGTTACCAGATGAAGAAACCATTGATTTCAATCGTTCAAAGCATGAAAACATGACTTAATTTTGACAAAAGTTAAGAAAAGGGATGAAGAGGATAGTTTAGGTTATTTCTTTCTTTGCTCTGTGATATATAGACACTTCGCAAATGCTATGACTCAGAGGTAAAGGTTAGGAACAACTGGGGGAGAAGTATAAAGTAGAAGAATTTCACTAGGAAGGCCAGACATAAAAGGCCGATGAGTAGTCTCCAGAAAAACATGAATGGTACTGTTATTGAAAGTATAATCAAGCTGTAAGTCAGAACCTGTGAATAAGTTAAACTAACCTCTTTTCTTGCACGATAGATCATGTAAACAAGAACGATTGCAATTGGAAAGGCGCCAATGACCGCTATGTTCGTAATTCCCGTCCATGAAAATCCAAATTGTGTGAATGAGCTTGCAAATTCGTGTCCAAGTATTGCTTTGGGCGCTGTGAACAATATAGCTGCAATAGCGTATAACATTCCTAATATAAGCAATATAAAAGCAGTTTGAGCGATTTGATAGCTTAATTTCTTTATTCGCACAAATCTTACTTGACCTGTTCCAAGAATTTTCTTTATTACCAAATCAAAATTTCTCTTATTTATATACAAATCCTATCATCCTCTTTAATACTTTTTATTTGACATCTAGATTGTTAGTGACCTTTATAGGTCAGGTAAAGATGTACATGACGGATATATAAATCATATGTACAAAAATTGCTTTCTTTTCATGAATAATGGTATATTTTTGGATTTAGAAACAGATAAATATTACATCAAGTAAGATATTTAATATCCAACAATATTGTACATTTTTTCAATAAATATTGGCGAATTCGAATCTTTTCGCTTTCAATTATGCACATTGAACTCACTTACTAAATGGGAAATTTCTGCAAATTTCCATCCTGTTAAAAACTCTCAATTACTTGTATTCCAGCTCCATCATCCATTCTGATAGAATTTCCAACCCCTAGAACAGCCAATCTTTTTGATTCGCTCAATATACTTGTTTTCCTTTTTAAATGATCAATGAATGCCTGAGTGGATAAATTAAAATAAATTGTATCTATCTTGAATACCACATAACAAGGTTTAATATCATATTGGACAAAACGATAATCGAAGTACATTATGTGGGTTTGTTATGGTAAGTTCTGTTCATTTTTTATTCACTTATACGTGTCTTTTTGAATGTGATCATTGTTTTTTATACTGTAGTCCTTCATCCAAAGGTACCTTTACTCACAAGCAATTGGAAAAAGTATTTTTAGACTTCAAAAATATTGATACTCTTTCCTTCGTGTATTTTGAAGGGGGAGAACCCTTTTTATACTATGCACAGATGCTAGAAGGTATTAAAATGGCTAAAAATATGGGCCTTAAGACTGGAATCGTTACCAATGGCTATTGGGCAACCTCAGTAGCAGATGCAGAACTTTGGCTACACGCACTTTTGGAACTCGGGATTTCTGACATCAGTATAAGTAATGATCTTTTTCATTATGGTGAAGAACAAGAAAACTTTGCTGTAAATGCACTTAAGGCATTAAACAACCTGAAGCTACCCGGAGATTCGATATGTATTGAAAGTCCTTCAATTACGGATAAACAGGAGCAAGAAAGGGGAGCTCCTGTCGTAGGAGGAGGAGTAATGTTTAGAGGGCGTGCTACTGAAACTTTAACAGAAGATCTACCTACTAAACATTGGAGTGAATTTACAGAATGTCCCTATGAAGACTTAGAAAACCCTCAAAGAGTTCATCTCGATACCTACGGACATGTTCATATTTGTCAAGGATTGAGTATGGGTAATATCTGGAAAACCCCTCTATCGAAACTAGCAATTGAATACGATGGAAAATCTCATCCTGTTTGTAGACCATTAATAGAAGGCGGTCCAGCTCAATTGGCAAGAGAATTTAGTATGTTTAAAGATGAACAGTTTATTGATCACTGTCACCTTTGTTTTACAGTTCGTAAAGCCTTAATAGACAAATTCCCAGACTATTTAGCACCCAAACAAGTGTACGGCCTCAGTTAAGATAGAAAACGCAAAAAACAAGAGGGGAGAAACCTCCTAAACCGATTTATTCAGATTTCTTTATCGGTCCGAGGGTACGTACTTGCTCTGTGAATTCGGTCATGATTTGGGCAAAACGTTTACCTTCACTGGCTGAGATCCACTCCAGACGAAAACGATCCTTCTCAAAGCCAAGGATTTTCATGGCTTCGACCATTTTATCAATACGCTCTTTCGCTCGTAAATTACCCTCCAAATAATGACAATCTCCAGGGTGACAGCCTGCAACCATAACTCCATCAGCTCCTTTCAAGAAAGCCTTCATTACAAACGCAGGATCTACTCGTCCAGAACACATAACACGGACAATTCGGATATTACTTGGATATTTTAATCGTGATACACCAGCTAAATCGGCACCAGCGTAAGAACACCAATTACAGGCAAATACAATGATTGTTGGTTCAAAAACTTTAATTGAGGTAGTTGTTTCAGCTTGGGTCATTTTCTTCATCCTCTAGTTGTTATGGAGCTTCCACTTGCGACATATCTGCCTCCATTTGTTCAGTAAATTCTGGTTTTGTGAGTATTGATTCGAATTGAGATTCAATTAGCTTATCAGGGAAATGTTTAATTGTAATTGCTGATACTGGACAAGTAACTACGCAGGTTCCACAACCCTTGCATACTGCTTCATTTATATATGCTTTAACCATTTTAAGCTCTTGGGTTTCCATCTTAATGGTCTTTACTTCAAGCTCGATTGCTTTGAATGGACACACTTCTTCACATCTCCCGCAACCACGACATACGTCTTGATTGACAATTGCTATCGCTCCTTCTGACAAAATGTACCCTTTAGCTAAGAGGGCCATTACCCTGACAGCGGCACCACTTCCCTGAAAGATACTTTCAGAGGTAAATTTCGGAAAATGAGCCGTGCCTGCAAGAAATATTCCATCTGTGGCAAAATCTATTGGTCGAAGTTTCACGTGTGCCTCTAAAAAGAAGTTATCGGATCCACGAGGTACTTTAAACATCTGACTTAATTCTTCATTTGGTTTTGGAACTAGGGGAACACTAAGAACAATTAGATCGGGTTTTATCTGTAAATTAACTCCTAGCATCTCATCAAAAACTGTTACAGTGCCATCAGCATCTACAGTTGGTTTTTGTTCATCAGTATACCGAATGAAAATTGTTCCCAGTTCTCTTGCCTTCAGGTATAATTCTTCTAAATCACCATAGGTTCTAATATCTTTATAAAGAACAAAAACATTTGCATTAGGATTTCGCTCTTTAATTCGGATACTATTCTTAATTGCAACAGTACAGCATATTCTAGAACAATAGGATCTTGGAGCTTCATCTTCTCGTGATCCAACACATTGAATCATTACGACATTTTGAGGATCGACCTCATCAAACCGTTCATCCAGCTCGCGTTGAGTAATGATATTGGAAGAAGTCCCGTAATTATAGTAACCATTTGGTGTGAAAGGTTCTGCTCCTGTAGCAAGTATAACTGCTCCAAATTGAATCTCTTTCCCCTTTATTTTTCCCTTAAAATTCCCCACTGCGCCACTAAGTTCTTCTAGTTTAGCATTTGTGAATATAGAAATTTCAGGTTCATTTTCTATTTCTTTACGTAACTTTTCGACAACTTCTGGCCCTTTCAAACTATTATGTAATTCAGGTATCTTGAGGAGTTCTCCTCCTAGTTGATCCTCTTTTTCAACCAGATACACAGGATACCCTGCTCTTGCAAGGTCAAGAGCACTGGTCATTCCAGCACATCCTCCACCAATAACAACTGCTTTTTTGATTATATGAATTTTTTCTTTAAAGAGAGGTTCTAAACCACAGGCACGTGTAATTGCACCACGAACCAGATCTCTTGCCTTTTCATTTGCTTCCTCCTCTTGATGAGGATGAACCCATGAAACCTGTTCACGTAAATTAACAAGATCAAATAAGAATTCATTTAATCCTGCTTCAATAAGTGTACTTCTAAATAAGGGTTCATGTGTCCGGGGTGTACATGATGCAACAATGACCCGATTCAGTTTATGTTCTTTAATGGCTTCCTTAATCATCACCTGAGAGTCCGCTGCACAAGCATACATAGGATCATTCGCATAAACAACATTATCGAATTTTTTAGCATAATCTGCTACTTCTTTACAATCAACCACTGAACCTATATTATGTCCACAATGACAAACAAGTACACCGATCCGTGGTTCATCAGTAGGACTGACTTTAATGGCGCGAGGTAGTTTAATTTCCTCAATTTCAGTGCCTCTTGCGTCTTTCAGTAATATTGATGCTTTTGCTGCTGCACCACTTGCTTGGGCTACAGTGTCAGGAATATCTTTTGGACTGGATGCAACTCCACACACAAAAACACCTTCTTGATTAGTTTCTAGAGGTTTTAACGGATCTGTTACAACAAAACCGGTGTCAGATAACTCCAAATGCAACCGTTCTTTTAGAAACTCTGAGTGAGAAGAAGGATCTAATCCAGTGGATAAGACCACCATGTCCATTTCCTCTGTGGAAATACCTGGGGTTCCTTTAAAATCTTCATATTTTATTATTAAATTTCTGTTTTCTGGATTTTCTCGAACTTCACTTACTCTTGATTTTATAAAATGAATATTAAACTCGTTGATTGCACGTTGGTAAAACTCCTCAAACCCTTTACCAAAAGCCCGTATATCCATATAATAAATATACGCTTCGACATTTGGATCATGTTCTTTCGCCATAATTGCCTCCTTAATGGCATACATGCAGCACGCAGCAGAACAATAATTTTTATTAAGAGAAGGATTTCGTGACCCCACACATTGTAAAAACGCTATCTTTTTCGGGTGCTTTTGATCTGAGGGACGGATAACTTCTCCTCCGGTAGGTCCTGAGGCATTAAGCAATCGTTCAAATTGCATAGTTGTTACTACATTTGGGTATTGGCCAAAGTGAAGGCTACTTATTTCTTTTGCATCAAATGGATCAAAGCCAGTTGTTACAATTACCGCGCCAACGTGAATCTCCCTTTCCTCGTCTTTTTGTTCATAATTTATTGCTCCTGGACCACATTTCTTCTTACATATACCACATTTTCCTTTTGTAAGATAGCGACAAGTTTCAGGTACTATATATGCAACCTTAGGTACAGCTTGAGGAAAGGGGATAGAGACATTTTTCCTTGCTGGCTTATCTCGGCCTTTTTTGTCTTTTCTCATCAGACCAGCATTAAACTCGTCATCAACATAGTACGGACAGTTTTCCTCACATTCTCCACACCCCGTACATTTCTCTTCATCAACATAACGAGCTTTCTTTAGATATTTCAAAGTGAAGTTTCCAGGAGTGCCTGAAAGTGTTTCTAGTTCACAATAAGTCAGCAGCTGGATGTTCGGATGTCTTTGAACATCAACTAATTTTGGCCCTAATATACACATTGCACAATCTAACGTGGGAAAGGTTTTATCTAATTGTACCATTCTTCCTCCGATTGATGGATTGCTTTCAATAAGATATACAAGAAAACCTTGATCAGCCATGTCTAAAGAGGCTTGTATTCCAGCAATTCCTCCTCCTATCACCGCTACAGATCCTAACATTGTTTCAGCCATTTTTCTTCCTCTCATTTGCTATTTGGAACTCGACCTCTCATCAACAATCATACCTAGTTCTTTGACTTTGATTTTGAAATTGTGTTGAGGTTTTTTATCCTCTAAGACACAATTTAGATGTGCATAACACTTCGAGCACGCAACACCTAGAGTACCTTCCTCTCCAACTGCTTGTGTTGCCTCTTCTAGTTTCCGTAACATGATAGCTCGTGAGGCATCATCACATCGTAACCAAGCAGATACTCCACAGCATTTTGTAAATTGTTTATTTGACGAGAGTTCTTTAATGGAGGCGCCAGTAGCTTCTAACACATTTCTTGGGCTATCATATTCATTCATGAATCGTCCCAATCGACATGGGTCATGATAGGTCAGAGTTGTTGCCTCTTCCTTAAATTGTAATTTATCCTGCCGTTCTTCGATAAACTGTGATATATGCTGAACTTTAACCTTGTCAAGGTCATACAAATCCTCAAAAGAATAATAGCACTCAGCACATGATACAACTAAGGTGGATATTCCTGATTCCTTGATTACTTTCGTGTTATATTCTCGTACCTGATCGTATGCATCCATATCACCAGTCCAATATGCATCGTGACCGCAACATTTTAATGACAGTAAATTCGGTTTAATACCCGTTTTGTTGATCACATTTATAGCACTCTGGCCAATTTGATGAAAACTCGTTTCTTTTAAATCTAGGAACTTATCATAGAGATCAATACATCCAGGGAAGTAAGCAATTGAAGATTCTGGATCTATTTCTCCCTCATAATCAAATTTCATCCCTGAATCGGTCATTTCATTCATGAATACCTGCATGATATTGAAAATATTATGATGAGCAAACTTGTCTTCATCCACGCCTAGCTGTTCACGAGATAAGCGTATAAATTCTGGAAAATCGACTTTTTGAGGGCAAACTTCCAGACATAATCCACATGTCAAACAAGCTGTTAATTCATCTTCAGTTACTTGAAAATCAAATATATAATTGTGAATAATTTTCCTTGGATTAAATTTCGAAAATCTTCTGACTGGACATGCACTGGTACAGGAAGAACATTGATAACATGCCTGTAACATTGATTTCAGTTCATCAGATTTAACATCAAGTTCGTACTTTACAGGACTCTCTGAAATTACCATAATCTTATCTCCTCATACTTTAACAGGTTTCATCAATTTTTTGGGAGAAACATAATTTGATCCAAGTCCCAATGACTTGTAACTGAGACCCATTCCTATTCCAAGTAATTGACTGAAGTATAACACAGGAATTTTGAAATCTCCTCCTCCTACCCTTTTGATTGCTTGTTTCTGTTGGCCATCAAGGGCTAATGCACACATTTGGCACGCAACTACAATGAATTCAGCACCCACTTCTTTGGCGTTTACAATGATATTTCCTGTGAGAGTTTCCACAGTAGGTTTTGCTACAAGTAATTGAGTAGCTCCACAACATTTTGTTTTCATTGGAAAATGTGGAGTTTCAGCCCCTACAACATTAATCAGATCATCCATAAATGTAGGATTATCTGGATCTTCAAATTGGATAATGTCGCTTGGGCGCACACAAAAGCACCCATAATAAGAAACACCTTTTCTTCCTGCAAGAGGATTACCTGGGAGAATTTGTGCCTTGATTTTCTCTAATCCAACTTTATCACGAAGTAATTGTAGAAAGTGTATTGGTTTCACGCTACCAGGAGTATAGTTCCTGTTGTCCATCAATGAGTTAATTACATCGGCTTTTTGTTTATCTTCCTCCATCATCCGATTTACATTTATTAATTGGTATGTACAGGCAGGACATACCGCTGTTAGCAAATCAAAATTCTGTTCCTCGGCTAAAGCTAGATTTCTAGCAACTATACCTTTTGCAGCGAGTGGATTTCCCGCCTCAACTTCCAATGCCCCACAACAGTTCCAATCTTTTATCTCCTCCATCTCCAACCCAAGCTTTTCTGCAATTTTGTAGGTTGATTTATTATATTCCTTCGCCACTTTGTGGAGTGAACATCCTGGATAATAACCGACTTTCATACCCTTATCTCCTGTTCTATCCTTTTTGCTTTTTTGAAAATCGCACGAACCTCTTTTCTCGCTTTAGAGTTCCATGGTGGGAAGAATTCAATCTTAAACTTGACTATCATACCCACGATCATCGATATGTACTTAAATCCGACCAAAGCACCAAAGGGAAAGCCCCGTCCATACATAAAATAGCGCCCAATCATTTCTGGCTCCCACGTTCTACCCCAGAGCCAAACACTCTCTGTAAACCTTTTATCAAATGAATGTTTTAATTTTCCTTCTTTAGATAACCGAATACGCTTATTTTTGTCCTTATTCTTTGATTCTCGAACGGCAATTCGGCGTAAAACCTCAATAATCTCTGTAAAGCGAACATTTTGTGGACATCGATCCGTACATTCAAAACATCCCACACATTGCCAGATAGCTTTAGATTCTAGAACTTCTTTCCGCATTCCAATTAAGACTTGTCGAATTATATTACGAGGGTTAAGATCCAATCCCACATCGGCAACAGGACAGGTCAATGTACATGAGGAACATTGAAAACACTTTTTCAGATGTTCTCCACCCTCTTCAGCCACCACTTCGTTTTTAAAGTTTAAATCGGCAGTATTTAGATTAAAGGTTTTTATAGCCATGAAAATCACATTTACTAGCCCTAATGCTAACTAAAAAGTAAACGTCACCTGATTTAGTTACTGGCTTTATATATTCTTTGATTAATAATCGTTTTGTAGCCTCTACGTACCTTTTTCATAACAATAGCAAAGATTGAATAAATTAAAAAATGTTTTAAGGACACAATCTCATCAGGTCACGTTATTATTAGTTTTTGAAAAGATGTGTTAAATTATGTCCCCCGAAGTTGACGATTCATGTAAATACTATAAAGAACACCAATGGGTTAGAGTGGAAGATGATGGTACTTGTTTAGTCGGAATCTCTGATTTTGCCCAAGATTCATTAAAAGATATTGTCATGGTCGAACTCCCCGAAGTTGGAGATACGGTTACACAAGGTGAAGTCTTTACCTCTGTAGAAAGTGTTAAAGCTGTTAGTGATGTGTTTAGTCCCATATCTGGAGAGATTTCTGAAGTTAATGAGGAATTAGAAGATGCTCCTGAAAATGTAAATGAAGATCCTTTCGGATCCTGGCTAGTAAGAGTTAAACCTTCCAATCTCGATGCTGATTTAGCAAATTTAATGAGTCCTGCAGAATACAAGGATTTCTGTGCATAACCACCAAATCTTCTTATTTTAACATTCATTCCTAAGGAGTATTTCATCCTTAGGTGAATCCCTTTTTTCTATGGCTATTTTAAATTCCTATTCTGAAATTAAATCCTCCACCAACAGTAGAGTTAATACTGAAATAATAACTGCATGGAGGAATAGGATCAGTGCATTGGTTATCACTGCAGTAGGATCGTAATAAAATGTCAAATTTCTTGTAGCATCTGCGGCAATAATTATCGAGGGAAGAATGAGTGGGAAAAAGAGTATTGGGATTGCTAAAGTCTTTGACTTCGCATAAATAGTTAATAAAGAAACAACGCATCCTGCAACAGCAAGATCTAATGTCCCAAAAATTAATACAAAGATAAAAAGTAAAAGACTTCCTTGAATGGAGATGTTCAAAAATACGATTGCCACAATAAAAGCAAAAATCTCGACAACACCTACAATTACAACCAGATAGAAAAGTTTGGCCAAAAAGATTGCTTGGGGTTTTACAGGCAAAGAAAGCAGAGAGTAAATTGAGTTTTTCTGGGTTTCTCTGGAAAACATAGAATTTAAACCTAACATAATTGTAAAGGTAACGATGAACCACATTGCAGCTGTTGAGATCGTATATTGAGCTTCAAGTGTGATATTTTCAATGAGGTTGAATAACGACGAAAAAATCAATACAGCGGCAAAAGAGAATAATCCCATTGCAAAAAGAGTCTCCCTTGTTCGAAATTCTAGAACTAGATCTTTTTTCATCATATAAAATGTATCGCTTAGTATTGACATCTCAAATCATCAGTTTCACTTATTTAAAGCTTTAACTATAGAAATTGATCATATTCATTCGGAAGATAGGATTGACTTATCCTCCCCTTCTCTAAATAATAAACACGACTACATAACTGGGCGATTGCGTTAAAATCATGGGAACAAATGATAACTGTTTTATTAGGAGGATGATCTTTAATTATCGTATGTAACATTTTCCTATTCTCCACATCCAATCCACTAAAGGGTTCATCAAGTAATAGCACTTTCGGAAGAGTAGGATATGAAACACGAAGAATTTCTAGTTTCTTTGCCATTCCTGTTGAATATTCTCTTACTGGTCGATCTATATACAATTTAAGATTGAACTGCTTAACAATTTCTTTAACAGCCTGTTTGGGATTACTAATTCTTTTATTCATTTTGAAATAGTATTCCAAGTTCTCTCTTCCAGTGAGATCATCAAACAAGAACGCGTGGCTTAATAAAACTTCCATATCTTTCTTTAGAACAGCTTTGCGATCTTTAACATCTACTCCGCTGAATTCCATATTCCCCGAGGATGGTGATACAAGCAAAGCAATAATTTTAAGTAAGGTACTCTTACCAGCACCATTATTTCCAATTAAACCGATTGTTTCTCCCGTTTCAATAGATAAGCTTATATTTTTAAGCGCCGCTGTAAATCCATAAGTTTTACTTATTTTTGATAGGTTTACAACAGTATTGTCAGCTTGTTGGTTTGTTACCATTTCCAGTTCCTTTGGTTCCAATATCCATGAAAAATGTGAAGATCTGATTCAGAAGGAGAGACTTTTTCATTCTTCTTTTAGACTCTCAAGCTCCATTTCTAAATTCTTTACTCGATTGTTGGTATAATAAAGGTAAACGAAAATTATCAACCAAACTGTTATCGAAATAAAAAACATCAAACTTAACTCTGATCCTAATAGTTCATCAAAAATATCTGCCATTGTGATTCCTCCGATTAATCAATTGATTATGATTAGGCTTCCTCCATTTTTATCCTTCTGACCCTTTTTAATTCGAAATCGATTGCATTTATACGATATGCTTGATAAATCAAATACAATGCAAATCCACCAATAAAGACAAAATTTACCATTAAAAACATTCCAGCTCCTGTACTATACGAAGTTAATTGAGGGTTTGGATGTATTATTCCAACTATGAAATAGGAAAGGGGAACAGAGGCAAAAGCAAGTATTCCAAAAATTGCAGATATTGTTGCTCTCCTTTCATGATTATCCACTTCCAACATGTCACGAAAAATAAGTAACCCAACGTAAACAAGCCACATAACAAGTGTTATGGTTTCACGAGGATTCCAATCCCAAAAAGCTCCCCATTCTACTTTTGCCCATATCATTCCTATGATTATTGTAATTCCTCCCAGAACTACTCCTACTTGAGCACTTGATAATAAAATAAGGTCAAGTCTCTGATCTTTTCTCCAGATTAAATAAAGAATTCCACAGACAAGTGTAATTCCAAAGCATACATAGGTCGAAAAAGCAAAAGGAACCATTAAAAATACAGGATGACCACTTACTGTAAAGCCATGAAAGGGTTTAATTAAAATGAACACGATATAGTAATTAATAATCATGAAGCCAGTGAGAAGCATCAAAATAATCCATTTTTCGTAATTTCGTATTTTTTCGAGCAACAAGAACATGTCTTCCATTTATATTAATTCTGACGCAATATATGGTTTTTAAATCCACAAAAGACCTATTTCTTCAAGTTCAAAGAATCTTACTATTACTTTTGTAAATCTTTCTTGTTAGATACCTCAATCAGTAGTTTGGCATTTCACAATTGTAAACATTGTAGATAGTGAGAATTTGAACTAAAATCAGAATAATATCCACTCTAATAAAGAAAAGCATAACTTACAACCTTGTTACCTGATAGTAACCTTCTCATATGATTCTCCTCAAGTTTACAAAACGTTAATTTTATGTATATGAAATAAATTAAAAACTTAAAAACTATTATTATTTATTATATCATAGTAGGCATAATTGGTGTTTTTTTTTATCAATCAGTGTCTATTAATTTACGCATTTATATTATTTCAAATAAAAATAAAGGATCACTTAAATTTGGAAACAGAATCAAATATCTCTTCAAAAGATAAGATATTGCAGTATTTATTGCTCAGTGGGTCTACGAGTGATGAATCTTGTACTGTGAAGGAAATAGCTGATCATCTCGATATCAGCATCAATGCCACTCGTCAGTATCTGATAGTAATGGAAAAAGAAGGCTTAGTTATACGCACAACCCAGAAGAGTACAACAGGACGACCTGCAATTCTTTATTCATTACATCCAGACGCAATCGAGGAATTCCCTAAACAATACAGGGATTTTTCAATTAAACTACTAGCAGAAGTCCAAGATAAGATTGGCAATGAAGCGACCATAACACTTCTTAGAGAAGTAGGCAAACAAATTGCTGATGAAATAAAACCTTATGTTAGAGAAAACATTGAACCAGGGGGATCTTATGATTCTTTGAGGGATAGGTTACATAGCGTAGTCAAAGTATATCATAATTATGGCAAATTCCCTGAATTATTAGAGGATGACATCTCTTTTGCCCTAAAAAATTATAATTGCCTAATATTTGGAGTAGCAAAAGAAAATGCCTTAGCCTGTCAAGTAGATGAAACCATCGTAAGTGAATTGATTGGAGCTCCCGCTTCTAAGGAAAAATGCATACGCAACGGCGACGAATGCTGCTTATATCGAATTAAAAAAGATGATTTTAAAGGTAAGGTCTAATTAAAGCTATTTCCTACATCCTTTGTGTACGATGAGGTCATAGAATCGACTAGATCTCCCAAAATACTATTTTCTGTCTATATACAGAGAATGTGTTAACGACTAATCATACTTCCAACTTCTCCGCTACTTTCTATCTCTTTGTTTGGCTTGTGTTGTAACCGAACTATTAGAGTTCAGTCTAGTTTGACTCATCAATATTTCTGATGTACATTTTGTATATTTTGTAACTTTTAGATGAAAAAATATAGATATATTTTTTAATAGTTATAATTGTTTGTATAATTGTATTCATTAACACATGAGCGTCTTTATCGGCGGTAATACAGGGAACTTCCTTACTTTAATTATAATCTTACCTTAGGTTGAATTATAGTATACTGAAAATATCACTTTGGTCAAAATGGAATCGCTTTGAGAATAGTAAATCGAGCTGAAACAGAAAGACGCCATTTAGAAGGAATATATGATTCTCTCGTTTTGTAGAGTTGAAGAAAAAATAATAATACGAGAAGAGTGTCAAATAAATGAAATTTACTAAGACTAAAGTTATTATACTTATATTTACCGTATTTTTATCAGCAGGTTTTATTGGTACAAGTGCCCTGGGAGGAACGAATTCAGTTACTCAATCAGCAACTGGATTTATTGCCCCGAAAGTTTTAACAAACGTTAGCCTAAATGATGGTTTAATATCTGAATTTTGGGTAAACATTACCTCTTACCAAAATATTTCAGAATATGGAGAAGGAGGGTTCGTTAAATTTGCAAATAATGCAACTCATCTATACTCCCTCCTTGTCTTTCCAAAAGACAGTGATTGGGTTTCGGTAGAATTTGAGCCAGACCCTGAAGCGTGTATGACGAACTTAAATGATGGATGGAGTTTTTATACTAGTGAATCACCTGATTCCGTCGAAGCTAAGGATGTAAAATTCATTGGGATCCGTAAACCTGAAGATGATACTCAAAAAAATCTTGCTATAGAGAGTGTTTTTGTTGATAATTTAGCTTATGTGGAATTAGTTCGTCCATTCGATACTGAAGATGCCGATGGATTTGATATCACCTATTCCAATGGAAGCCTTAACATGTTACAATTTGCTTCTAAGGCTAGTCACTTTGGAGCTCATACTGATTATTATCTACTCATAACTGACTCAATTATAGGAGAGGTTCCTTTAGATCCCATTGTCGATATTCCTGTCGGTGCTAATCTTGGCCAAATAAAATTCCTCTTATTAGGAGTAACTCCTGCAGGTGTATTTGTTTTTATCATATTCCATGCTATCCGTCGTGTTTTCACAAGTCCCATCCAACATGGTTATGAAAGAGTAGTTGGCAATTCTTATAAACCACCAACCTTCATGGAACGTTGGCGAGAAACTTTTACTTCGGAAGATTAATAGCAAGCAAAAGATAAAATTCTCTTATGTTAAATCACAAGATTATCTACTCTTAGGTGATACTGCGTATGTATGAGACAGAAACATTAAAAACAGAAAAGAAAACAAAGATTCCAGAAAATCTTTTAGTTGTTGAAAGGTATAAACGTTCCCAGCGAATTCATCATTGGATTCATGTAATCCTTATGGTCTTCTTCCTTTTTACAGGTTTCGAGTTATTCATTAAGATGTATTTTGTGGGTGATTACCACACTACTAGAACACTACATCTTATCTTTAGTGCATTTATAGGATTTTGGGATCTAATAATATTCCCTGCAATCGTTATCAAATTCAAGAAGTATGGTGAAATTATTCCTACCCCAAGAGACTTTCTCGATATGTTCATCATTTTTCTCTGTGCAATAAGGATTCTTCCTGACTCAAAATATCCTCATTATGACTATTATAATGTTGATGAGAAGAAGTATGTTATGAAATACCATCCTGCTCAAAAAGTTCTTTCCTTGACCAACCTCTTTGCGATATTGGCAATGGGTGTTACAGGAGTGGTTCTTTCAGAGCAGATAAATCCTGGATATGTCCCGAGTATAATTGTTGATATTTTTAATCTAATCTTACTACCCTTAGATTGGTTTGCCATTGATATTCGTTTAGTCCATTTTTTTGTGTTTTTATACTTCCTTATGACCACCATGGTTCACTTCTACTTCGCGATCATTCCACAAAATCGTGAACGACTACGGGGAATGGTCACAGGGAAAGAAAAGATTCCACTTAAGGAAAAATGATACTAATCATAATTTTCTTTCCTCTCCTCTCTTTTTCATCTTAATGAAATATTGATGTAATCACCTTCAATTTGAAACTTTACACTGAATTATATGTAAAAAGTGTTAAATAATTGTAAAAAACCCGTAGCCTTTTTATAGCACCCTTTTCCAATTATTAAATGATTAATTGTGTTTAACAGGGAAAATCCTTCTTTTATTAACAATCAAAACGTCAGTTTTCTATTTTCTTTCCTTTTTGCAGTCACCTTACCACTTCTTCAATTGAGCTCATCCTTATTTTCTATAGCTTTCAATATCCTTTTTTTCCCCTTCACATTGATCCACGAGTTAGGCCACTATATAATCGCTGTCCTTCTCTTTCCCGAGCAGAATCCCCAAATACACTTTCATACCTTTAAGGAAGGTTTGACATGTGGATGTGTGACAATTGGGGGGATTGAAAATAGTTGGGGATCAATACTTTTGTTAGTATCAGGGGTTTTTGCTGTGATACTGACTATAATCGTAAGTACCTTAATTATAAGGAGAATAAGTAAAACTACGACTCTTTATGTTCAAAAATATTTTCTCTTTGGATTATTATTCGATCTTCCGAATCTTTTCCCTACCTATCCTACAGAAGGTATCGTTACGGATGGTTTTAGGATGTGGCTTGTTCTTCATGATATAATAAATCTCCCTTACCCAACTTATCAGTTTTCTTTATTATTTACTGCAATTGCTACAGTTATTACATTCTACTCCGTTTTCTACCTTGGATGCTTTTTATATCATATCCTTACCATTCCTGTGGTAAAATTGCAAAGACCCACAGAATATCCGACAGTAGTATAGACAATAAAAATAGTAATAATGATAAGAAGTATGATCAGGTGAGGCAATCAAAGGGGGCAAATAGGAGGAAGAGAGGGAGAGGGCACAACAAGAGTAAATAAGTATTTGGAAGAAAAAACAACGGGATAGGGGAAGGGATTAAGAGAAATATTACTGTCTAATTTAGAAGGAAGGCTCTCCCTGAAAAGGTTTTAACTCCTAACATCAGGAAGTGACCCAGTGAATGGTGGTTATACCATTCTAAAAAAGCACTCCTGAACGCGGTGGATGCTGACAGGATAGAGGGCATAGGGTTATGCCCCATCTGATGGAGCCTAGCTTCGGTAACGAGCTAGTTAATGACCTCATGTGAATACAAATGACTACATTTGATAGCATTTGTGATAACCTAAACTTCTATTCATACACTCTTTTCGGAAAAAAAGATTTATGATTGGGAGAAATCACTCACTAATTTGAGCATCGGCTCCTCATTCTTTGGTATGACCTAACGAAATGAGTTTAATTAACTCGGGATCAACCTAGGAATAGTGACTATTTCGATTCTAACAAAATAGATAGTGAAATATGATGCCTAAAGAAGACTATCTTATCTCAATTTTTCGAAAAGATGATTGTAAACGTCTTATCCGTTCCGAACTAAATGCTTTACCTGAATCTGCATCAATAAGGGAAGCTATCGATGCTTTAAGATCTCAATGGTCTAGTTATGTCTGTATACTAGATGAGGAAAAGAAATTACTGGGTATTATTACAGAGCGTGACATTCTTCGGTATATTGGTTCTGGAACTCTGGATGAGAAAGCCCTAGCAGTATCTATTATGAATACTGACTACCATACTATTGAGTGTCAAGAGTCTATTGCACAAATTGCATTAACCCTACACAAAAATACGTTTATGCATTTGCCAATTCTAGATGAAGGTAATCTTATCGGGATTGTTTCTGCTCGTGATTTTATTCATTATTTAGTAGAGTACTTTGCTGAGAGTGTTCATACTCTAAAACCAGCTCAACCTACACAGGATCGGAGAGAAGGAGCATAACTGCTTTCTATGCTGATTCATGCTATGTAGATATTCAATGAGGTAAATTGATGGAAGAAGTTCAAAAACTGAAGAAAGAAGACAAAAATCGCCCCCGCAAGTCCAAACAAACAGTAGAACGAGTTGTTATTCGTCTTGCTGGGGATAGCGGTGACGGAATGCAATTAGCTGGTTTAAAATTTACTTCCGCATCTGTTATGCTGGGGAATGATGTATCTACCTTTCCTGATTATCCAGCAGAGATTCGAGCCCCTCAAGGGACTCTAGCAGGTGTGTCAGGGTTCCAAATACATTTTTCTTCAACGGAAATTTATACTCCAGGTGATCGTCTCGATACCTTGGTAGCAATGAATCCAGCTGCTTTGAAGGTCAATATTGTAGATTTAAAACCAAATGGAATCTTAATTTGTGATAAGGACTCATTTACCCCAAGAACATTAGCCAAGGCTGGGTATGCTTCAAATCCATTGGAAGATAATTCATTACATAATTATCGTCTATTTTCAGTTAACATAACAAAATTAAACAAAGAAACAGTCAGTAAAATAAAAGGAATGACTGGAAAACAGATTAACTTGACACGAAACTTCTTCGCATTAGGTTTGATCTCTTGGCTATATGATAGACCGCTTCATACAACAATTAAATGGATTAAATCTAAATTTAAAAATCGTCCTAACATTGTAGAAGCCAACACTAATACTCTTAAAGCGGGATACTATTTTGGAGAAACCAATGAATTCTTAGCGATTCAGTATTCTGTACCCAAGGCAACAATGGAGCCAGGTCTGTATAGATATATATCAGGAACACAAGCCTTAGCTCTAGGGCTAGCTACTGCCGCTCATCTAGCCAAGAAAGAATTATTTTTCGGAGCATATCCTATTACACCTGCAAGTGATATTTTACATGAATTAGTTCGATTAAGAGGATATGGTATCAAAACTTTTCAAGCCGAAGATGAAATTGCCGCAATTGGGTCAATTATTGGTGCTGCGTTTGGGGGAAGTATAGGTGTAACAGGTACATCAGGGCCTGGATTAGCATTAATGAGTGAAGCTCTCGGACTAGCAGTTATAACAGAATTACCTATCGTATTAATAAATGTGCAGCGAGCAGGGCCTAGCACAGGTATGCCGACAAAACCAGAACAAAGCGACCTTCTACAAGTCCTTTTCGGTAGGAATGGAGAATCGCCTTTGCCAGTATTAGCCCCTCAATCTCCAGGAGACTGTTTTGATCTTAGCATTGAAGCAGTTAGAATGGCTATAAAATATATGACGCCTGTAGTCCTTCTCTCTGATGCTTATCTAGCAAACAATATAGATCCCTGGAAAATTCCTAATTTGGACAATAAATCACCCATTGAGGTTTTTCATCCTAAAAAATCAGTTGAGAGCGGTAATGACCGATTCACTCCCTATACTAGAAACGAGCATCTTTCAAGACCATATGTGCTACCCGGCACAAAAGGCTTAGAACACCGTATTGGTGGATTAGAAAAAGAGAAAATAACTGGTGATGTGAGTTATGACCCCCTCAATCACGAAGAAATGGTAAATCTGAGAGAACAAAAAATAGCAGGAATCGTTAAAGATCTTCCGCTTCAAGAAATTAACGGACCGACAGAAGGAGATGTATTGGTGTTATCTTGGGGATCTACTCATGGTGCTGCCCATACAGCAAGCGAAAATTTAAGAAAAGAAGGATTGTCTGTAGCTAATACGAATTTACGTTTTATAAACCCACTCCCATCCAATCTAGGAGATATATTAGGTTCTTTCACACGTATTCTCCTACCTGAAATGAATAAGGGACAACTCCACTTAATTATACAAGCTCGGTACTCCGTCAGAGCAAAAAGTATGACTAAAGTGCAAGGTAAACCTTTTCATGTAGATGAGATTGAAAAGGAAATTAGAAAATTAATTGCAGGTATTAATCATGACTAATGAAGAAAATACACTTACACCGTCATCAGTGTTATCACCTAAGGATTTTGACTCAGGATTTGACGTTCGATGGTGCCCTGGTTGTGGAGATTATGCAATACTTGCAAACTTAAAACGTGTACTCCCGACACTAGGGATTCCTAAAGAAAAATTTGTGGTGGTCAGTGGGATTGGTTGTAGTAGCAGATTTCCGTACTATCTGGATACTTATGGGATGCATACAATTCACGGGAGAGCTCCCACAATTGCCACTGGTCTCAAATGTAGTAGACCCGATCTGTCAGTATGGGTCGTAACTGGTGATGGTGATGGACTTTCGATTGGGGGGAATCACCTAATGCATGCAATCCGGAGAAATGTGGATATTAAAATCCTTCTATTTAATAATCAAATCTATGGTCTCACCAAAGGCCAATACTCCCCCACAACCAAACAATCAAAACGGACAAAATCCTCTCCTACAGGGTCAATAGATTATCCTGTTAATCCAATTTCTTGGGCTTTAGGTGCGGAAGCGACTTTCATTGCAAGGACTATTTTTCAATATCCTGACCATATGCAACAAGTTCTTCGTCGTGCGGCAGAACATCGTGGGGTCAGTTTTGTTGAAATTTATCAAAATTGTGTTATCTTTAATGATGGAGCTTTTCGCTATGCCACTGATAAAGAAATGCGATATGATAATATTTTTGAATTAGAGCATGGAAACCCCATGAAATTTGGTCGAGATCAAGAAAAAGGAATTTTTTTGCATGGCTTAACCCCTAAAGTGATTAATTATAAACAGGCGGGATTTGATGAAACAGATTTATTACACCATGATGAAAATGCACAGGAATCGACCCTTGCATTCTTCTTATCACGAATGCGTTATCCTGAATTTCCTGAACCGATAGGTATTTTTAGAGCAATTCAGAAACCGACTTACAATGATTTACTTGACAATCAAATGGAAGAAGCAAAACAAGCCGTCACAAAACCGTTACAGGAAATCATTAACGGGGAAGAAAATTGGACGGTAACATGATCTTGCTAATATCTTAAAGATGAATAGAATTCTATACAATAATACGGAAACGGAAGAAACCAAGATGATCTGTCCAGCCTGTGGCTTCAATAATTTACCTGGAATATCAGTTTGTGAAAACTGTAATATTGATTTGATTTTTTTTGAGGAGCTTAAACCAGTAACAGAATCCAAAATAGAACGAGCAATCATGAAAGATACGCTAGATCAAATTTGTAAAGAAAAATCAATAGCAATTAAAGTACCTCCCGCGATGATGATACGCGAAGTAATAGAATTAATGCTTAAGAATCAAAAATGCTCCGTTGTTATCATGGAAGACAACATAATCAAAGGAATCTTTACAGAACGATCTTTACTCAAACGAGTATGTGGGGACTCACCTATTAATATTGATAGACCTATAGCAGAGGCAATGTTACAGAATCCTGAAATTTTGAGCTCAAATGACTGTGTAGCAGATGCCCTTCATATGATGGAAGTCGGCGGGTATACATATGCCATTATAGAGGGAGATCCTTTGCGAGTGTTGAATATCAAAGATATTTTAGAATATATTATTGAATTAGAAGTATAAATAAAAACTGCTAAATCACCTTTCTTCGAGAATAATATCGAATAGTACATACTCTTTGCCATAATAATCTAATTTCAAATGAAGGACAAAGTTACCCATTCAGAGAAAGAATGGCGAGAAAAACTATCGCTTAAACGTTTTCACATCCTAAGAGAAAAGGGTACCGAACAAGCCTTTAGTGGAGAGTTTTGGAATCATTTTAAACTTGGCCATTATCGTTGTGCAGGTTGTGAAACCATATTATTCTCTTCTGATACCAAATTTGAGTCAAATTGTGGTTGGCCAAGCTTCTCTAATTCCTTAGATGATGTTATTGATGAAAAAAGTGATACTAGTCATGAGATGAATCGCACTGAAGTATTGTGCAAAAAATGTGGAGGCCATTTAGGTCACGTCTTTGAAGATGGTCCCAAAGAAATGGGGGGATTACGTTATTGTATCAATTCCCTTTCTCTAAAGTTCGAAGACAAGTAATTCGAAATTGTTTTATTAGTTTGAGATCTCATAGCTAGCTCTCTCCTAAAATGAAAGATAAAACGAGGTTGGATAAAAAATTCTATAAGGAAAAATCTGATCTTTAGTCGTGTGGATTTAAATTGAATATTGATCAAGATATAGAAACTTATTGTAAAGATTGGCTTAGTGCTTGGACTGGCAATAATCCTGCTGAATTAATTAAATTCTATGATGAACATGCTTACTATCAAGATCCTGCAAATAAACATGGGTTAAAAGGTCATAGAGAAATTTTACCGTATTTTAAGAAATTGTTAGCATCTAATCCAAATTGGAGATGGGAGGAAGAGGAATTGTATCTGACTCTTAAGGGATTTATCGTAAAATTGAAAGCAAGAATACCTGTAGGTGAAGAAGAGGTGCTAGAGTATGGAATGGACATCGTTGAAATGAAGAAGGGCAAGATAACAAGAAATGAAGTATTTTTTGACAGAACAAAACTTCTTTCAACCCTGAGGAAGATCACTAAAACCTAGTTATTCGTTACAATTCTTAATTCTTTGAGAAAAAAAACCTTTAAACTGATCTTAAGTTTATTTTATTTCTTCTTTCGTGGCCTTTAAGGTGAAAGTTAGGGGAATTTTCTGATATTTTTCAGGTAGATACCACCATCCCTCTCTCTCCTCTAGAAAAGGAAACATCTTCCATGAGACAAAAGGATACTCATTTATAAAATCAATTCGTAATCCTGCATCTATCAGGTTATTAACAATATAACCCAGGTCATGTACCCACCCATATTCTTTCGTGTTTTTTATTTTTACATCTCCACTTGCATATGACTCATCATAATCGAATTCTAAGGGTTCTGCGAGATGAAAATAGGGGTAGAGTACCTTGAAATCGTCTTCATTTTCATCATCAAAAATCATGGCCATTGGATGACCTTCTGCAATATAGAAAAACCCTCCTGGCTTCAAATAATACACGATTTGCTGTGCCCATTTTTTCAATTCAGGAAGCCAGTAAATCGCTCCGTGACTTGTAAATACAATATCAAAAGAATTTGCAGGTAGTTCAGACTGATCTAAGTTTTCAATTTCTGACTGAATGAAAGTCGCATTAATTCCGACCTCCTTACTTAACTGTGTTGCTAATTCGATTGCTTTGCCAGAAAAATCAACACCTGTTACCTGGGCTCCCAATCTTGCCCATGAAAGTGAATCCTTACCAAAGTGGCATTGTAAATGTAATAAATTTTTTCCATTTACATCCCCAACTTCCTTAACTTCTAGACCACTAATAGAAACACCTCCTTCCCGGAACTTCTCAACATTGTAATATTCACTTTTGAAATGAACGTCCGCTAATTCATTCCACCGTTTTCTATTTGCTTCTATATAGTCCTTCATACCTAAACCTTCGAGATACTTAATCGATTATAGTTTACTTATTAATTTTAAGTTTGTGGCTAAATTTCTGTTGAATCTTTGATATTTTTGATGAGATAACAAAGGTACAATATGAATGAGTGGGATTATTCATGAAGTAATTTTGATGATAATCCTCTGCTGGATAGAATATCTCTTGTGGAGTCAATTCTGTCACAATTGGTTTTTTCCAAATGTTTTTTTGTTCTAACACCTTGATTGCAAAAGCAGCCTCCTCTCTTTGTTCCTCAGAATGATAGAAAATAACTGATCTGTATTGAGAACCTATATCATTCCCTTGTTTATTAAGTTGTGTTGGATCATGGATAGTGAAGAATATCTCTAAAAGTTCGTCAAAAGAAACAAGCTTTGTATCAAAACTGATTTGTACAACCTCAGCATGGCCAGTTTTACCAGAACATACTTGTTTGTATGAAGGGTTGGTTACTTTTCCACCTGAATAACCAGAAATTACCTTATAAACTCCTTGTATTTCAGAAAAAACTGCTTCTAAACACCAAAAGCATCCACCACCCAGAGTAGCTATTGATGTGTTCCCATTCTTTGTCATAAACAATCACTTCTCATTATTTAGATGTAGTGTTCACTAGTTGATGATAATTTACCTACGATATCTAAAAGAGTAAAAATTTTTTTCGAATTTGGGACTCATAGATTTTGGAATTCAAAAAATATTCTATAGTTCATATGTGAAAATGTAGTTTATTACCAGTTTCATGTACTATTTAAATTATCTAAACAACCCTGCGTTCATCATGAATACGTCTGTAGAGCTCAAGAAAAGTCAAGATGAGCACCAAGATGGTCAAAGTGTAGATTTAAAATATGTCCTGATGATTGCTGTGCCTTTCGGATTATTTTTTAACTTCATAAATTTGTACCTTTCAATATCAATGGGATTTATCTCAATTGGTTTAGGTAGTATTTTCGCCCTCTTACTGGGAAAATTCATTCTAGGTAAAAAAGGAATTGATAAACGTTCAAATCTCACATTAATAGCTATCGCATTTGGAGCCAGTTTATCTGCTGAAGCCAGTCGCACACTTCTGTTTTTAATTTGGTTAGCTCTAAACGCCGATGGTATCGCGGATTTTGGGTTTGACCGTCCTGCATGGTTACTCCCTGGAGATGACATAATTAATGATACAATCGTATTTAGCGATGCATGGATACAACCAATCCTAGTACACTGGTTCTTAATGCTTGTTCCAGGTGTGATGGGAATCCTTCTTGGATTGTTTTTGAAAAATAAGTTCATAAATGATGATAAAGAATATCCATTCCCAGATCAAATAATACAGACTGAAGTAATAAATGTTTTAACTGAACAAACCGAAAAACTACCTTTATTTATTAAATCTGCTTCAATTGGGTTTGTTTTCAATACATTGACATTAGTCCTTGGTTTTAGTTACATTGACATTTCTCAACCTCAGAATGGATGGATCCTTGGATTATCATTAGGTATAATAGGTGTTGCTTTATTCTCAGTTGGGTTTATTATTGATCGTCCGAAAATGACATTTTCAGCTGGTATTACTTCAGTTTGCATCTATGGACCTGTCTTGGGACCCCTCTTATTAAATAAATATCCTAAAGGAACAGAATTCTATGCGTTTTTTGTATCTGGCTTAGAAGACGTTTACTTATCGTTTACAATAGGTTTTCTCCTTGGTGCTCTAATTCTGTCTGGTATTTTCTATTCTATTATCAGAAAAATTTATGCTAAGGTAATCAAAACTGAAACTAACAGAAAAAAAGCATCAGAGAATGAAAAAAATATTGTCACTGATGCTAATTCATCCAGTGAGGCTAGTAATGCGAAAAATAATGTTCACCAAAACGTCACCAATAGGAAAAGGATTTTTTCCTTAAGAAATATGAATTTTATACTCCTCTATATGGTTTTATTCATTTTCTGTTTTGGATTTGTATATCAATTTAGAATTCTTGGAGATAATTTATTTGTAACATTTATAGTTGTTTTTTGGATTATGGGAATAGGTTCTGGTGTAACATTCTACCTGTCTATTTCTAGCTCTGCAAAATCTTCAACATCCATTTCTCCTCCATTTATATTCGATTTATTGCCAATTTATCTAGTCGGAATACGAAACAGCTATACACCCTTTATCGCTTCCCCCGTACCCGAAATTCGTGAAGGTAGAACTTTGGTAAATCATTTTAAATTAGCTCAATTAACAAAAACCGATGAAAAGTTTGTTTTAAAGACATTTCTAGTTGGCTACTTTGCTGCTGCAATAACTACACCATTTTTTGCCTTGATTCTTTGGTCTACAATTGGAATTGGCACTCCTGAATTTCCAGCACCAACATTTCCATTCGAAGCTGCTCTTGTATCAGTTTTTGCATCAGGAGATATAGGTGCCGTGATCGACTTTGGGGAATTGATCATGGGAGGACTATTAGGTATGATGAGTGGTGCAAATCTCGGTTTAGGCGCAGTTCTTGCATTTTTCTTTCCTCCTCATATGGCAATTCCAATCACCCTTGGAGGTATTCTAAGAATAGTCGCAAATAAGCGATATGGTGCTAAACTTGTGAAAGATAAAGGGGTAACCATATTGACTGGAGCAAGTGTAGGTGCGAGCGCCGTATTAATACCCTTAATTTTGTTTAGTTTCTTGTGAACGGACAAAAGAGTTAAAATAAATCTTATACGAGGATCACAAGAAAGTGATTCTTATGCAGGAAAGGACAATACTAGAGCTTTATGAAGCCATGTTGAGCAGTCGATCTCTAGAAGAAGCGATTACTCACCTCTGGAATGAAGGCTATATTTTTGGAGAAATGCATCTCGGTATTGGGGAGGAAGCAATCATTGCTGGGATTCTTTCGCATATAATTCCTGGTGATGCAATAGCCACTGACCATAGGAGTACTCCCCCGTTTGTGATGAGAGGCGTTGATCCTGAAGCGTTATTACTGGAATTATTAGGACATCCAAAGGGGTTATGCTCAGGGATGGGAGGGCATATGCACTTATTTAGTCAAGATTTATTATTAACATCTTCAGGTATAGTTGGATCATCTGGTCCTTCAGCAGTTGGTTTTGCACTGGCAGCAAAGTATAGAAAAACGAATAATATTGCTGTTGCGTTTTTTGGAGAAGGTGCTATGAATCAAGGTATGTTGTTAGAATCATTAAATTTAGCCGCATCAATGAACCTTCCTGTCCTATTTGTTTGCAAAGATAATAATTGGGCTATTACAACGCAGTCCAATGAAGTCACAGGAGGAGTGTTACTAGATCGAGTCCAAGGATTTGGGATTGAGGCCCGTGAAATTGATGGTTCGGATGTTAAGGCTGTCTGGCAAGCTACAAAAACAGCTATTCCAAGGATGCGGGGTGGCAAAAAATCGCCATATTTTATACAGGCTCATTGTACCCATAAAGAAGGACATTTGTTAGGCGATCCGTTACTCCGTTTTCATCGAGCACCTAAGAAAGAATTTGGAGCGGTTACAGGTCCTTTAACGAAATCAGTACTTCACTACAAAGGTGGACGAATTGATAAAAGAATTGGAAGCGTTGCAAAGGTACTCTCGTTGATAGCTAAATCGAGAATGCAATTAAGTGACTCTAAAGATCCAATTAAACGATTAGAGAAGGATCAAACAGAATTGGGAAAGCAATTCTCTCAAATACAACTCGCAATACAATCAGAAGTTGATGCTCTAGTTACAGGAGTAATGAATACTTTAAAACAGGAGGTCTCACAATGAGAAAAATGAGCTTTGCTGATGCGATAGAAAGTGCCTTGAAACAGGCTATGAGCGAAGATCCAAATGTTTTCCTCATGGGAGAAGATCTACATACATTTCGAGTCAATATTTTAGCTCAATTTGGGAACGAAAGAGTTCAATCGACTCCTATCAGTGAAAGCGCTTTCCTTGGAGCTGGTGTGACTGCGGCCATGGCTGGTCTTCGACCAGTTGTAGAAATCATGCTCATTGATTTTATTGGAGTCGCAATTGATGCACTTCTTAATCATGCATCAAAAGTATATTCATTTTCAGGAGGAAAATGGAATGTCCCTCTAGTAGTAAGAGCTAGCTGTGGAGGAGGATATGGGGATGGGGGACAACATGAACAATCATTATGGGGGTGGCTTGCTCATATTCCTGGATTAAATGTCGTAGTTCCTTCAAACCCAGCAGATGCGGGACAATTAATGCTTTCTGCCATCGAAGCTGATCATCCTGTTATCTATCTGGAGCATAAACTACTAGCTGATTATTGGCTCGATTATATGGGGACTGGAGGTCGAGAGAATGTAAATTTCGATGTTCCTCAAGCAGGAGTCCAAGGATTGGTTCCCGAAAAGTGGGAGCCTTTACCAGTAGGGAAAGCAATTTGTTTACGTGAAGGCTCTGATCTCACTTTTATCAGTCTTGGAGTTTCAGTTCATAGATGCATGGAAGCAGCTGAAATACTTGCAAAGGAAGATTTCTCAACTGAAGTCATTGATTTACGTTGGGTCTCTCCTCTTGACACAAGGACTATCATCAAATCTGCATCGAAAACCAAACGTGTAATTGTAGTTGATGAAGATTATTTACAATTCGGTCTATCAGGTGAAATTGCAGCAATATTAGCAGAGGAAAATGGATTGAAATGTCAATTTGGGAGGATTGGTACCGAAACAACGATTCCGTATAATCGTCATATGGAAGATAATATATTACCCAATGTTAAGCGAATTCTTGAACTAGCAAGAAAATTGTAAAAGAGAAATTTCACGAATACGTGAAAAAAATAAAGGTGTAAAAAGTTGGAACCGATTGACTATGAAGCAGAATATGAAGAAATTAAACGGGTTCTTCAAGAATATGGTGGGGAACTAGATTATCGGACATTAAATGAAATTTTAGCCGATAAATTTGAAGGTATCCGTTTACGTCTTAAAACTATGAAAGAAAAAGGATTTGTGGAATTTGATGGAGTCGTTCCATCCTTTGACTCCAACATACGCTTATTATGACAACCATTTTATGTGGTTGGTTCCTCAAATATTTTTATAATGAGTTTTCCTTTATTTGATCCGTCAAATAGCTTATTAAAAGTTTTTGGAGCATTTTCTAATCCATCCACAATTTCTTCACGGTAATGAAGTTTTCCACTTGTGTGCCAAGAGTGCAGATCAGGAATTGCTTCCATCATTCTGTGTAAATAATCGGTGACTAGAAATCCTGTGACAGAGGCACGTTTTAATAATATATTCGCAAAATTGTAAGGGCCAGGCATTCTTTCGGTAGCATTGTATTGAGAAATGAGACCACAGATGATGACTCTAGCATTTAGGTTTAAATTGCCAAGGGCTGCATCAAGGATTTTACCACCAACATTAGCAAAGTAAATATCAATACCTTCAGGACATAGATCTTTCAATCGGTTAAACACTGATTCAGATTTATAGTTAATTGCTGCATCAAATCCTAAGTCGTTAGTCAACCAGTTACATTTCTCATCAGTACCTGCTATACCAATAACACGACATCCTTTAATTTTACCGATTTGTCCTACAAGCGATCCAACAGCTCCTGCAGCTGCGGAAATAACCAAGGTTTCACCTTCTTTCGGCTCACCAATTTCTAAAAGACCAAAATATGCTGTTAAACCAATCATACCATATAGATTAAGAAAGGCAGGCAGAGGAACATTTGGTAAAGAAGGAATTATCGTTAACCATCCTGAACCATCACTTCTGGCATAATCTTGCCAACCTAATAATCCTGTAACTATGGTTCCTTGTGAGTACCGGGAATTTTTACTTTCTTCTACTATTCCAATACCGATTCCTCTCATCACACTACCAGTTTTGACAGGTGAAACATATGTCTTGATAGGGTTCATCCATCCTCTATTTGTTGGATCAAGAGACAGATATATATTCCGAATGAGAATCTCTCCGTCTTTCAACCCAGAAATATCGTTTTCTACCATTTCAAAATCTGATTCTTTTGTTAAACCGACTGGTCGACTTTTTAAGAGCCATTGTCTGTTCTTTTTGACAGTCATATTGCTAACTCCTTTTGTGTGGTCAAACTCATATATTGAAATTTCAACTATAATTTTTCGTGAGATCCCATTCATAAAGAAAAGTTCTCACTTAAGATCTTAGGAGTTGAGAGGAACAGCCAATTTAGAAATTTTTTCTCTAAAAACAATATTTGTAAGGAAACAGAAAAATCGACACCTTACTCATATCTACGTTCACGTAAGGAAAAGAGCTAAGTTACAATAATATAAATAATTATTATTGGAATATTGACATTATTAAGCATTTTAGCCCCTGCTCTTTTGCATACAAACCAATATGAATTCATTGTTGAACGTTTTACACTGGGATTTGCAGATGCATCATTTTTTGATACTGTTTTATATTCAGCATATCTTTTTGCAGGGATCATCCTAGCGCTCTTTTCTAATAAGATAGGTAGACGAAAAATCTTCATTCTCATAGGAAGTGCAGGCGCATCAACTTTTTATGTTTTAATGACGATGACACTTAACTTCCCATTACTGTTACTGTTCAGATTCTTACAAGGTTGTTTCACTGTTCTCTGTTGGCAAACTCTTATGACCTTGGTTTTAGATCAATCCACCGAACTAAATCGCGGGAAAAATATGGGGATTTTTGGCGTATTTCTAGCTTCAGCGATGGAATTAGGTCCCATACTTGGAGGGGTACTCGCTGGATTCGGAGTGCTCATTCCGTACTACTCGGCTTCAATTTTGAGTATGATTGTCTTTATTAGCGCAATAATTTTATTAAATGAACCCCAAAGTCTATCCTCTAAACCCTTATTAAAAGATAATTTGAGTGTTGTTGTGAGAAAACCTAGATTATTAATTCCTGGTATTTTTAATTTCGTAGATCGTTTGCATATTGGTTTTATTTTGTTCGTTTTGCCTCTACTTCTACAAACAGAATTAGGAGTTCGACCTGAACTACGGGGAATGGTATTAGGTTTATTTGCACTCCCTTTCATTCTATTACAATATCCTGTCGGTAAGTGGTCTGATAAATTGGGTAGATTCAGACTTCTCATTGTTGGAAGTTTATTAAATTCGATAGTTCCTGCAACCATTGGATTTGTTACGCCTTTTGGATAAGGCATTATCATTGCCGCATTTATTTTCCTTGGTATTGGAAATGGGCTAACTGGACCACCTGCAATGGCATTAGTAGGCGACATAATTAGTAAGGATGAAAATGCCGTTGGGATGGGGTTCTTTAATCTCTTGGGGAATTTTGGTATAATAACTGGGCCACTGATTGGAGGGATACTAGTTACATATACAGATATTATTGGCACATTCTTTGTAGCAGGGTTGATTGAACTTTTCTCCCTCCTAGCTATCCTAATTCTAATGTCCTTGGTATTTAAAGAAAAGCCCCACAAAATGAATCTCTAGGAAGTGTAGTTACTGCAAAGTAACTGGCTGACTGAAATCTTAGAAAATCTAAATAATGGATTTTTCGTTGGATTAATCATCAGATAAATTCAATTTGATCAGATAGCTTTCAATAAGCTTGATATATTGAATCAAACAGATCGAATTGATAGAATCTTAAATGACTCTAGAATCCAATCAAAGATTCTCATTCTCATAGCAATTGATAAGGAGAAAATATGTTGAACCGAATGATAAGTCGAATGGTAATTTTATTTCCAGTGATTACAGCTTCAATCTTCATTGTTGGAGCTTTTGCGATTAAACTAAGCTACTCAAATTTTGATATGGATGTTAGAGACATATCAAGGTCTGACCTAGAAAGCAATTCTAATGAACCAGAAAATTATATCCTAAAAGGGATCGTCCCAAATCAAGATGCATGCTGTGGACATGTAGATAAGACTCCACCTGTTGTAACATTGGTATCACCAGCTAATAACTCTTATATAATTCCTCCTGGAGGGGTAAATATAAATCTAACAATTACCGACGATAATCCAATGGAAGACTTCTTAGCAGAGCAAGTACTTTTTCATTGGAGTGGTGAGCAGAGTAATAAAACGCTTAGTGCCCCTTATGATGTACTTTCACCTACAGATAAAGGATCTCATGTTCTATATGTATATACCTTAGATGCAGCGGGTAATTGGGGATCAGTTGTATGCTATTTCACCGTTGGATTCCCCCCTCCATTCATAAAACTCATTTCACCGACAAATACTTCTGTTATTCTTTTAAATACAACCATCGATCTGGAAATTGCAGACATTTATAGTGGTGTAAATCAAAGTCTATTCCATTGGAATGATGCCACAAATGTAACTTTTACTGCTCCTTATGACATATTTTTACCCAATGAAATAGGAACTTATCGTTTGTACGTATATGCTCAAAATGGTGATGGGAATTGGTCCAAATCAATGTTTGTTTTCGGAGCAACAGATGACGCAAGTAGTGTAGTAATTGCCACCACGACAACAGAACCTACTTCTACTACGTTGGGCAGGCGGACATCAGGCTTCTTGTTCATTCCGATGGTCTTTGTTTTCTTAGGTTCTATCCTGTTCATAAAATGGAAAAAAAGAAGATAAATCATCAAGATTTGAAGAACTGTCCTTCGTAAGTTCTTCTTTCTTGAAAATCTTCACAAAGAATCAGAGTAGGAAGTAGTTCAATGTCACGCAAATATACCCGAATCATTCTAATGACGTTAATAATTTCCATTAGTTCGCTTATTGGTGGAATAATAATAAAAAACGTAATTTCGCCCTCCTATCACTTGGATTATGTGGGGAGTTCTGATATAGAATCCCTTCCTGTCGAGATTCCAGATAATCTCATTCAAAAAGAGTTTCAAATTGCACAAGATGAGTGTTGTGGACATGTTGATATAAATCCCCCAGTTATTCAGCTCATCTCACCTACAAATAATTCTATAACTAGTAGTGGAGCCTTGATAAATTTAAATGTATTTGAAGTCGATACTGAATTGATTACTGTTCTTTACCATTGGGATGATGCCCCCTCCAATAGCACACTTGATGCACCTTATGATGTCACCGTGCCTGACGACGAAGGGACACATAATCTGTATGTATATGCCGAAGATAGTGTCGCCAATTGGGCATTAGCTGTTTTTACATTTACTGTTCCCATTAGCTCTGAAAGTGAGCAACCTACTAGTACATCCAATGACGAACTAAATGCTAATCAATCTTCTTCAAGCTTTCTTGTATTACCTAGTATCATAGCTATCATTAGTACTGTCACCATTATTAATTGGACAAAAAAACGATAGTTTGTTAAAGACAGAAATATCCTTCAAAAATTAAACATATTTTTAACTTAAATTTCGCATGGTACTCTTATTTATTGTTAAGATGTTCATAGAAGGATAAAAAGGATTATAGTCGAATTTTGTCTGATTCATTAAAAAACAATTTTACAAAGTGTAAAGTTATTTTACTGAACAAATTAATTTTCGAAACAAATTCTACGGAACTAGAAAAGAGGTGATTCGAATTAAACTACCTCATCCAAACAAATGAATGCGATTTTGATGGTTTTCTATAGTTAATTCCACAGACTTTGCTAAGATATTTCAAAGTGATACTAAAACTCTATTAACGCTATATTATAGCCCTTTACACCTTTAATTAAAAAATTCTGATGTTTATTAGTAGGTTACTTCAGGAATACTTGATTCCGTTAGTGTTAGACAATTCTTTTATTAGAGAGACTTGTGGGAATTAAGTTAGTTACCTTACTGTAAAGGTACAATATATAATTTAAATTACGGCGGTTTATTAATGAACGAAGAAAAAGAAGTTCTAGTTCGCCAAAGCAAGTGGAACGGTAGAAGAATAATACTATTCTACTGGTTCGCAATCGTTTTCCTTGGGTCAAGTGCTGCGGTTGGTATAAGCTCAACACTACTGAATCCTAAATATAGTGTTGAAGGCTATGACCATAGTGCTATCGCTGATCCCGTTACTGGGGAATATCACCCAGACGATTGTGTCCCTTGTCATCAGGCTGAAGTAGACGGATGGAATCTCACGAAACACTCGTATATTCTCCAATATTATACGAACGCTACTGGTACATATATCAGGCACACTACGAGTGGTGACGACTATAACGTAACTGAATTTATTAACGATGGTGGATGTTGTCACGTTACACAACGTTACAATGATACATCTGTTAATGCATCAGGTGAATGGAACGTTTGGGATATAGGTGTATCCTGTGGAGCATGTCACGAAGAACCAGGTGCAGAAGCAACATACTTTACCGATCCTGGTACAGGATTTCCGTTTGAGAAGACGTGTTCAGGACGATGTCACATTCCTGGATCCCGAGGAAAAACTTGGGTACAAACTGGTCACTCTGAATCATTCGATGATCTCCTTGCCGCTACAGGCGACTTTGATTATTGTATGCATTGTATGGCTGGTGAAAGTACCTATGAAGATCTTTCCTTTGGAAACATTGACTGTGTAACATGTCACGACCCCCACAACGAAGATGGGGTTAGATATGAACATGAACTTCGCAAGAATGGTACTGTTGAGCTTTGTGGAACCTGTCACGGTGATGTTGTAGAATTCCTTACTGATACAACCTTTGCTACTCCCCACGCAATCATTGATGATTGTACTACCTGTCATGGGTATTACTGGGATGGTAACGACACTGTTGGTGAAGCCTCAATCCTGCACAATTGGACTCTTGTTCTTGAAGATGCCTGTGGTAACCAAACTGGTTGTCACGAAGGTGAAGAAGCAGCCCGTATTGCATGGATGGAAGCTATTCAAGGTGATACTGAAGCCTTAATTGCTAGCTATGGAACACAACTAGAGAATGTCTCTGGTAGAATTGCCGAAGCTAAAGCAGTTGAAGGTGTCAACATGACCTTAATTGGCGACGCCGAAGATCTACTGGATGAAGCTGCCGATCTCGCTCACGATGTCACGGGTGAACCGAGCACAGGATTCCATAATGGAGATCTTGCCGAGGACAAGCTAAAGTTAGCTTTGGCTAAATTAGATGAAGCCTACGGTATTGTCGATGCCCTTATCCCTGAACCTGAAACGACGACTACAACTACCACAACCACTGAAGAAACAACTACTGAAGAAGAAACTACTTCATCTGCTCCTGCAATAGGTGTTTTAGGTCTTATTGGCATCCTTAGCTTAGCCGTCCTTTTCACAAGAAAGAGACGATAGGTTAGACAAGCTAATATCTAAAATAAATTCAAATAAGATCAGCATTTATTTGCTGATTCTTCTTTTTTTTTCTTCAGTTGGTTGGGAGTTGAGTTAGCGTTATTCGCTCGTTGTATAAGCTTTGAATGTTGTTCGATTTCGTTCATTAATCCCCCCGCCCAATCAGAAATTCACTATCAAATCACGAAACAAACTGGAACTAATCCTGAAATTAGAAAGATGGAATTATTTATGCACAAAATGACATATCTAGGCCTTAGAAAGAAGAAATGGTCCACCATTTCTTTCCTATCATTGCTGATGCTTGGAATTCTTTTTCCCAGCTTTGACTCCAATTCAACACTGAACCTCAACCAGAGTAGTACAAGTCCCCAGAGTTTAGAATTAGTTGGAGACCTTGACTCTGAACCACTTAATCGATCTTCGATTCATTATGGTGTAGAATCACATACACAAAGTGACCCTGAGGCATATTTCCCTAATTTTCTATATTATTCGGTTGAAATAGCCAACGCATTAGTAGATCACTTATTCGATAATTCTTCGGGGGGGTTTTACGGTTCTGCGGATGCTCACTGGCAAGCATCATCCATTAATACAATTAAACGATCATATGATAATGCTCAGGCAATTTTAGCATTTTTAAAACTTGCAGATGCAGTGATTAATCAAACGGAGAGAGACTTTGCCATCGAAATAGCCGTAAAGACAGCAAATTACCTTCTCACTAGTTTATATGATGATACTAACAATGGATTTTTTATAAGTGATACTAACCAGTATAGAAAACCTGGGAATCAAGCAAAAGCCATTCAAGCATTTTTAGCTTTGTACGAGATTACTGGTAATGAAACCTACAGACAAACTGCAATAGATACCTACGATTATCAACATAGTGAAGCATGGAATGAGACTAAAGGATACTATGCTTATCTATTGTCTGATACTGGAAAAATTTCGTTAATTAATCCAAATACAGCCGATCCTTACACCCCTACATCAAACCGTGTTGACCACAATGTTTTAATGGGGAATGCATTGTTAGACCTTTATCAAATAGAATCAGATGAAAAATATTTAACAACTGCACTAAGAATTTTTGACACCATTAATGGTACTTGTCGAAATAGTACAACTCATCTTTTCTACACAGGTGTTGATAAAGATAATTGGTTTATTGAACCATATGTATCTGATAGTTTTATTAACTCACTTGTTCTCGAATTTCTGGCAGACCTCTATAATGTTACAGAAGAAACAAAATATTACGATGACTTTTTCCTGCTTCTAAATTCAGTAATGACAAATTTCTGGGATAACGAATTCGGTGCTTTTTATGCTACGTACTCTTATAATAATGAAGAAAGAGATGACAAAAAGTATACTGAACGTCAATTTTATGCTATACGGGCCCTTGATAAGGCATACGAAATATCAGGGATGAGCGTTTATTATAATATTATTTTAGACGTTGTCGAAATTTTAACAAACAAACTTTATGACGCAGAACACTCAGGGTACAATTTATTAACAAACAGGGATGGCTTATTCGGTGATCCAGCCTGGGAAGATAAATTAACCGTCACACAAACGCTAGCAATTTTCGCTCTCTCCAATCTTTGGCTGTATAGCAAACCAGGTGTTTTGAATGCAATTTGGTCACCATCTACACCACGGCCTCAGGATCCTGTTACGATTATGATAGCTGCATTTGATGCAGACGGGATCTCAAACGTATTTCTTAATTATTCAATAGACGATAACCCTTATGAACTTGTAGAGATGGTTCCTGATTCTCGAATTGGAAATATGTATAATACAACAATACCCAATCAATATGACGGGGCAGATATCTTTTTCAATATCATTGTAAATGACACTTTAGGTAATTATGTTATTCGGGCAACATATTATTTCCTGTGGCAATTTGACGAATGGGCTCCTATTGTTACAGAGTTGGGGTTTGAGCCTGGATATGAAATACCAATTAATACACAATTTTCTATAACAGTCAGTGCTCAAGATGTACCAATCCAAGGAGAAGTCAAATATTTACGTATCTATTATCACCTCCCTGGTCAGGATGAGAAATCAGTAAAATTTGTTCATATAGCTGAACACTTATGGACAGCTACTTTCCCTGAAGGCCTAGGTGTGCCTGGTACATATGCCTACTATTATGAAGTGATTGATTTTGAATTGAACTTTGATTTTGATGGAGCTTCCTATTTCTACATTTTAGGTCACGAGAAACCACCTTTGCCATTTTCAATAATCATTGGATTATTCGCAATTTTTGGGATTTTTGTGCCTGCAGGACTTTATACTTACGTTGAATATAAGAAAAAGAGTGCTCGTCGAACGTTAAAGGGAATGAGAAGAGCTAGCTTTAAACAGAGAGGAGGAAAAAGGAGAAAAAGGAGAACACAGGGAAAACAACGAACTAAGAACACAATGGAGACATAAGGATGATTTTCATCGGTATAGGAACACTTGGAATCGATTTAGGTTTACTCTTGCTTCTAGTAAGCTTGATTGCCTTTATCATTGACGCGATATTCGTGATTTTCGGAGAGAAATATGAAGATTGGGAAACTTATTCTGAATTAGGTTTAATTATTGGTTGCTCAGCAGTACTTGTCTCATTTTTCTATTTCGGTTACTCAGTAATAACAGCAGACTACAGTTTTGTATATGTGAGTGCGCATGTTAGCAATAGTATGGACTTCTTCCTAAGGCTATCTGCTATTTGGTCAGGCCAGGCTGGCTCATATTTCTTCTGGACTTTCTTTGGCGTAGTTCTCTATCTCATATTCAGAACAATGTTTCGAGAATATGCCCATGAGACTTTTTTTTGGCGCTCATTTGTCCTCTTGGCTGCTCAAATAGCTATCTTCATCACCCTAACAATTATGAGTGATCCATTCAAAATTAACACGTTTACAATAGCTGATGGAACAGGATTAAATCCTACCTTGATGAACATATGGAACATCATTCATCCACCAATGATTCTACTCGGATATATCTTATGTCTGATACCTATGGTTATTGGGTTCATTCGGATATCAATTCTAGAAGATGGTAAAGTACCCGACTTTGAAGGTAAAGAAAAACTGGACTCATTCTTTGAATTCTTGGTTTCGCTTGCTTGGCTATTCATGAGTTCAGGAATCATTATCGGTGCGTATTGGGCCTATATCACACTTGGTTGGGGTGGTTTCTGGGCTTGGGATCCTGTTGAAACAGCTTCCTTAATGCCTTGGCTATTTCTTACTATATTCTATCATGGAAAATCAAATTATCATAGGAAAAACGAATACCTTGGAAATTATATTATAAGTATGTCTTATTTAAGTGCCTTAGCTGCCACTTACTTAACACGGAGCGCAATAATTTCAAGTGTCCACACATTTTCTCCCGGAGGTTCCTTAGATCAAGTATTATCGACATTCATACCAGCAGATAGCTTTCTCATGAAATTGATTCTAAGAGTAATACCAGATGAAAGAATGCTATTTCTCTTCATTTGTATGATGATTTTCTTGTTCCTCCTACATTACCTTGGGTTTAAAAAAGGTCAATTCAGGAGAATTTCATACTTTCTAACAAGATCTGACTTCACAACCTCAAAAATTCGAAGTACTGCTCTCAAATTATCATACATAGCATTGTTTCTTGGAACCTATACAATGATCCTGGGGTTACTTTTTCCAGTCATTTATGACGCCATTGGTTTGCTTCTTACAGCTCCAATACTATTTGAAGTGTACTCGTTTTTGTACGATCTTCTGCTTTTGTTTGGTATCGCGTTTAGTAAAACAATACTTTATCCAACGACCTTTTCTCTAATCATTTATCTGGGATTTTTCTTATATCTCCTCTATTACATCGGTTTTGAGAAGGATCAGATTAAACGAATAAATAATTTTCTGAGTAGTTCTGAGCCTACTGTTACAAAATATAGACGTAACGTTGCATTATTAATTGGAATGTATATAGTAATTCTCAGCGTGCTTTTTCCAGTTATATATGACATTTTTGGGCATCTTCTCACAGACCCAATCGTAGTGTATTTCGAAAATGCAATCTCGCGAATGCTCTATAGCATTGAAGTATACCGACCAGACGGATTTGTACATGACATTACAATAGATATATATTTTTACAACACGATACTAACATTATTTGGAGGCATAATGCTATTGGCTCAATTTTTCTGTACATTCTTCCCCCGATTTACAGTTCGACGTAAGACCCAATTACTCATTGGAGGAGGAATTGTTGGAATTGTATTTATGATAGGGGGTATTTTTTATCGAAATGAGTCCCTTCCTTCTTTTCTTGGCAGTGGAAATCCAATAATCTCCTTCCTTACTAATTTCTGGACTTCGAGTGACAAAGCAAATTTAGTGTTACCGTTATTACTTCTTGGAGTATTCGGACTAATATATGAATTCGTCAATGTCACTATGACCGAGGAGAAGCATTTACTTCGTAAAACATCTCAAACTATGTTACATCTATCAATATTACTTATTCTCCTCGGAGCAATAACCAGTGCAAATATGACAATTACAACTGAAATTCAAGAGGTTAGACAGGGTGGAGAATATCCAATTCCAGGTAGTTCCTTAAAAATTGAAATAACAGATATAGATCGAACCTATCCTGAATCTGGACACGATGCTGTCAGATACGATACCGTATTTTTGATTAAATCTGGTAATCGAATCGTTGGTTATGGATTAAGCCGTCTAGCGTTTGATCGAGCTAATAGACCAGATCAATCGGTCACTCTTATCAGTGATATTCTTCTCGATATCTATATCGTTACAATTGCCGTGTATGAAGACAATGTATCAGGTATATTCGCAGCTTCTACTCTTCAAATCAAGCTAATATCATACATTAATATTCTCTGGGTTGGTTGTCTTTTTCTCCATTTTGCAATTGTACCGCTGGTAATAGCTAGGTATGTCATATTTAAAAACCTTTATTCTAAGAAAGACTCTGATAAAGAAAAAGAGCAGGAAATAGATTCTCAATTAGATGAAAAGATAAATGATGGAGATTGAAGAAATGGTTAATAACAAGAATATTGCAGCAGGCATTGTTGTTTTAGTGTGTGCAGGAGCATTGTTAATATTGTTGACAGGCTCCTCTGTGCCAATATTTAGTGTACAAGAATTAATGGATCATCCTGAACCAGAATCCTATATTGATCGTAAAATACAAATAGTGGGTAATGTGACGGAGATGAACGCTACTCATTTTACAATTATTGATCCTCAGGTGGAAAATAATGGCAGTTTATTCATTCAAGTAATTGCTAACAATATAGTAAGACCAGCAGGATTTCAAGTTGACAAGACAGTAGTTGTAGAAGGAAAACTTCTTTCAATTTCGAATATCTGGCAGTTCAAGGCTTCGATGATTAGTACAAAATGTCCTTCCAAATATGCAAGTTAAAATTCGAGTGAAAAGTCATTTCTCACTCTTCTCTTTTTTTCCTGAGAAGTGATTCACGACAATTTTTCAGAATGTCATCTAACTTATTCCTATTCCCAGAAGTAAAGATTAATAAATATACTAAATCTGTATTTAATTACATACTAATGGAGCAAAATACAATGCCTCGACCAGTTAAAAGAGTAGACACAGAGTCAAAAGAGAAAGCAACAGAAGATGCCGAAAAGAATAAAGATACAGTACCAATATCGAAACATTATTAGGTAAAATATCTCTTTTTTTAGTTTTTGATCCAGAGTTTGGGGATTATATCAGTGTACTCTTATCAAGCGGAGTCCATATTTATCTACATTACTCAGGATACATACGATGAGATGGTAAAAGAGGGTTTCCTATGGCCAGAAATAGAAACTGGTGGAATGTTGTTCGGGAAGGTCATTGAGGAAGAAGCACGACTAACTATAAAAATTGTGAGGACTCATATCCCTCCTGACGATAACTGTGTCAGAAAAGCTGCTTATTTTGAAATAGATCCTGAATATGCAAAAAATGTCTTATCGCAAGAGAAACAACAGTATTTAGGAAATTGGCATAAGCACCCTGGGTACGGTGGTCCCAGTCACGGAGATCATAGACAAATAGAGGATTTTTTCAGAAAAAATTCTCATCTTGACGTAATTTTGACATTTATTATTAATTTCAATTCAGAGGTGGAGTTCGAACCAATTATTGAAGTCTACTTCCGAGGAGATGAAAGTTTTACTGAAAACCATTCGTTCCGTACTCGTCGTGTTCCACAAAGTAATTTGACTTTCACCATTGAAGGAACAGAAATGTCTACACCTCTAAAGGAAGAAAAAGGAGTACCAAGTGATATTTTAACACAGGTTAAACATGAGCTTGTGAATATTTTTGATCATTTAACTTCAACGGATGAGATCGAAGAGTTAACAGGTCAAACACCAGATGAAAAAGTCTTATCATTCCCATATCAATTTACAATTAAACTCTTAGACCAACTAGAATTAGTAAATCTATTGATATTAATATCTTTTCCCCCAGAATTCCCTGATGGTAAAATCTTTTGTGATTTTTCTTCAGAGGATATGTCAAAAAATATAACATTTAAAACTCACCCAGCAGAGACTTTAAATGACAAGGAATTAATAAATCCATTTTTGCTTCTACTAAAAACTGATATTGAAGATGATATCCCCTCTCTTCTGGAGCAACCTCTTTGGCAAATTTTGCAGGACAAAAAGTGATAAAAATGAAGTTTCTCATGTATCCTGAATTTAAGGCTCAACTAAATGAATTAAACTTTCAGGAAGATCCTTTTCCTTTGTATGGAAGAATATTTGACGATTTTACAGTGTTTCACCTTGTCGAAATATCATCTACCTCTGATACTGTTAAACAAATTGGATATATTTCGCTAGAAAACACAAATCCTAATTTCTCACTTAAGTTCCCTTTTATTAACTTGATACTTGATTCAAAAACCCTTAAGATTGCTAAAATAGAAATTTTTGAAAAAGAAGAAATTATTACTGTTGTCCAAGATTTTGCTATAGAAATGATTGATCTTAATCGATTATTTGTACGTATTGATCAAGAAGAAACTCCATTAAAGATACTAAGAGAAAAAAAAGTGGCTATTATTGGTATGGGATCAGGTGGGTCTCTTTTGGCTTTGTATCTTGCTAAAACAGGAATTAAAAAATTTATCTTTATTGATAACGATTATCTTGAAGTCCACAATATTATTCGGCATATTTCAGATCTTGGACACCTTGGGAGATATAAAACAAGGGCAGTTAAAGACTATATTCATGCAAGAATACCAGGAACCGAAATAACAACGGTAGAAAAGAAATTTGTTTTACAAACAAAAGCTGATGCTGTTTATTTCTTGGATTTATTTACTGATATTGATCTCCTGATAGCTGTTTCTGGAGAACATGATGTTAATTTTGCTATAAATGATTTCATCCACACCAATGACTTGAAGTTCCCAGTTATTTATGCAGGAACCTTTGATGGTGTGAAAGGGGGATTGTTGTTTAAAGTGGATCCGCGTAAAGATGATTTATGTTATCATTGTGTATATGCTGACTCCCTTGCATATCCTTTAACGGATGGAGGAACAAAAGGTAGCATTCCCACAACCAATGAATTGGAAAAGAAAATAGTTTACGATCGGTCTATGCAGGAGCAACTTGCCCAACCAGGATTGGGTTTAGATATTGATAATTTGACAATTCTTCTCTCAAAGTTTTGCTTAGCAACTCTCTTAGAAGGACATGAACATAGGTTGTACCACTTTCCATTTAATTTCTATCTCTGGTACAACAGAAATATAATGAAACCGAATACTGAGATAATTAATTTTGAAGGACTTGAGCTTGTTTACTATGAAGATTTAGAGAAAGATAAAGGATGTCCATTTCACGGACCAAACTTAGAGAAGAAAACTGAAGAAGTGTAAATTGGATCAATCCTCAAAACAACTAACGTCTGAAGTGTAAAATTCATGTCATTAAGAGGAAATTTAGTCGATAGGGAATTAGAAAAATTAAAGAAAATATTCCCTGATTTACAAAGAAAAGATTTTCTTCAACTTAAAAATAAAAATAAATGTGTTCAATTAAGCTTTATTACTACGGGAAAATATGCCTGTGGTCATTTTGATATCCTGATTGAATTTCCCTATAATTATCCAGTTGGCTCCCCCAAAGTATGGGTTCAAAAACCGAAAATTCTGAAAAATACCCCCCATGTTTATGGATGGGATGAGGATGGTCATGCGAGTATCTGTTATCTCCGCCCAAAGAAAGACTGGCGTCTCAATTTTAGTTCTTATGAAACAGCTCTTTTGGTAGAAATTTGGCTTAGAACGTATTGTAGATGGACCAAGACGAATGTATGGGACTGGCCAGAAGCTGGTGTAATTGATCATATATTTTAGAATTACTGAGTATAGTAGAACAAGGAAGTAGGGTAATGAATCGTACTGTCGAGAACGAATTGCATGAATTGAAAGGAGTATTTCCAGGGTTAACGCGAAAAGATTTTTACTACTTAAATAATGGTAACATTGCTGTTCAAGTAAAATATTCCACTACTGGACAATATGCTCACGGTACATTCACCGTATTGATCGAATTTCCGCACAATTACCCTAACGCTCCACCACGTGCATGGATTGTTGTACCGAAAATATCCAGTCGGGCACACCATGTTTATGGACGGGATGAGTATGGCCATACCGAAATTTGTTATCTGCGTCCACAGAAAGACTGGCATTTCACGTTTACTGCATATGATGCAGCAATTATGATTCAAACATGGATCTGGGCCTACTGCCGTTGGATAAAAGTGGGGATCTGGGACTGGAAAGAAGCGTAATTCCCAAGTTATTATGAGCTCTTCTATTTTCTTCTTTTATTGAATACGAGGCTTATTATAGTTAGAAATACTGCTAAACTAGAATACACTTGAATTATATTTTAAATTTTAGGAAATTTGCTTATTGCAACATCAATCAAGTCAGAAGATGAATTTGCACCTGTAATGGTGTTAATACGATGTTTTATCTAAATAATCATAATACCAGCTTTTCAAAAATGCATTTAGCGAAATCCAGAAAATCTTTCTTACTTAACACTCTAAATAGGAGGATCCTTCTACTATGAATATCCAAGAAACCGTTGAAACCTGTAACATTATTTTAACTCAAATCGGTAGTCATATCATCGGTAAGGACGCAGTATTACGGCAAGTTATGCTTTGTCTTCTCGCAGATGGTCATATATTATTCGAAGATTATCCTGGTCTTGCTAAAACAATGATTTGTCGATCTTTTGCATCTGTTCTTGGATGTGAATTCAATCGAATCCAGTTTACTCCAGATTTACTTCCTCAGGATCTCACTGGATCCGAAATTTATAATCAAAAAGTTAACGACTTTGAATTCAAACCAGGTCCTTTGTTTGCCGATATTATTTTAGCTGACGAAATCAATCGGGCTACGCCAAAGACACAAAGTGCTTTATTGGAAGCAATGGGAGAGTATCAAGTAACTATAGGAGGAAAGACTTATCACCTAACTAGCTCAGAGAAACCATTCTTAGTGGTCGCAACGCAAAATCCTCTAGAACTTGAAGGCACGTTTGCCCTTCCTGAAGCACAAATTGATAGGTTCTTAAGTAAAATTCGAATTGGTTATCCATCAAGGACAGATGAAGCAAAAATATTGACAAATCGAATCAACCGCAAATCAAAGTCTTTCTCACTATCGCAAATAATCACAAAAGATGTTTTTCGGAAGATGCAACAGATTGTCGAAACCGTATCTGTTTCTGACGAAATAAAGGACTATATAGTCGAGATTGTGGATCGTACTCGAAAAGCTCCTCAAGTAAGAGTTGGAGCCTCTCCTCGAGGATCATTAGATCTCATGGCACTTGCACGTGCCAACGCAGTACTTAGTGCTAGAGATTATGTAATACCTCAAGATGTCAAAGAATTAGCACCCCTTACGTTATCACATCGAATTATTCTGAATATTGGGTCATTTATTGCTGGTGGTTCGTCTGAAGAGGTTGTTTCAAGGATTTTAACAAACGTTAAAGCTCCTAGGAAAGAATTGTAGTGGTTAATCAAAGATTTAAATCGCTAAGAAGAAAGGAAACTTTCCTAATAATATTTCTACTCTTAAGTTTGGCGATTTTTCAGATAACAATGGAATTACTACATGGGAGAAGAGAAGAAAATCCAGTGCTAAAACTTAATCTACCGATATTTGAATTAGTCGCTATTATTATTCCCTTATTAATTCTTATTTGGATCCTCCTTAAATTGGAGTTCCCTTTTCGCATTTTCAAACCAATCACAATTTGGTTAGTAGCGATGTTGCTCTTATTTTTTGTAGCATCGATAATTACGGGTGCTAATTACAAACCCTATGATTTTAATCCTATTGAATCATCCACAACAACTGTACCCTTAAGTTCTACTTCTATTACTGATACAGAAACACTTACAGATAGTTCAGAAACAGCACCTACTACTCGATATACTCGAGAACCCCTCCTAGTCTTACCGATTCTAGGTGATATTCAAAATTCATTTTTTATTATTCTTATTTTAATATCGGCCATCGTTATCTTTCGAACGGAGAGAAAAAGGAAGCAAGAGGGTTCTGAACCCTTGATATCGATAGAGGAGAATCATAGAACACCCAAAGAATTTGAAGATGCCCCAAAGAATATAATTGAATGTTATTATCAAACATCGGAATATTTAGAGGGAAAAGGAGCAGATAAGTCTGATCACCTAACTGCGGTAGAGTTTGATGAAGATGTCGAAAAGAAGAAATTAACAGAGATAGAGGACTTTAATGAACTTACCGATCTCTTTTCAGAGGCAAAATTCTCAGAACATGAAATCTCACAAAGTTCAGTCAATCGTGCGAAAGTGGTTTCACAAAAAATTATTTTTGAGTTTTCTAACATTGAGATCGATCCACTGGAGGAAGAAGAATGAGTTTTATTGCAGATTTTGTAGATTTATTATTCTCATTTTATTTCTATGTTTTCATCTGGATTTTATTACTCATTCTGACATTCCTCCTCATAAGGAAGCTCCTTCAAGATTATAAATACCAGAAAATTCTAAAAAACTCAATTGGTTTGATTGAGTCCGAAAATAAGAAAATCCCTCTTTCAGAAAATCGATTTTATCTTGATCAAGCTGGTCAATTTTTAGATAAGCTATTTAAAAAGGGCCAAAGTGAGATTAAGGATCAATCCCTTGAGAATAGCCCATTATTTCAAAAAATTTTTGCAGAAATTAAAGATTCAATATCTGAAAAAAATTCCTTTTGTATCATATCGACTGAATCTTTGATCGAAGAAGGATTTGATTTGCCTGAATTGGTTCGAGAGCATACCCTCAATGGCGTAGCGCCAGTGCGCAGCCTGTGGGTCGCCGGTCTTATCTTCGAACCACAGAATCGAAACGACCAATCGCCCCGGCGGGCGAGCAGACGGCTCGGCTGTGGCTACATTACTTGCGACCGGCGCAGAATTTGCCCATGCCAATCCGGGCAAGAATGATATCAGCAATCCCGCAAGAAGAAAAAAATGTATCGTCCTCATTAGAATAATTCCTCCAAAAGCGTATTCAACAATTTATCATAACGTAAACTGCGTTGAATGGCTTCCACAAGCTATATACTATCAAAATCTTCTGTCGATGTCATCTCTTAACAGGGAAATTTTGGAATCAATCATCATTTTTGAGCCATTGGTCGAGCCAGGCGATGACGGTTTCGTGCCAGAGGATGGAATTTGCCGGTTCCAGGACCCAGTGGTTTTCATCGGGGAAGTAGAGCAGCTTGCTTGGAATTGCCCGCCGCTGCAGGGCATTAAATGTACCCAGACCCTGGGTATCTGCCACGCGAAAGTCCTGCGCTCCGTGGATTACGAGCATGGGCGTCTTCCAGTTCTTGACGAAGTTGATCGGATTGTGTTTTTCGTAGTTTTCAGGATTATCCCACGGTGTGCCGACACGGTCCCACTCGGGGAACCACAGCTCTTCG